>CAMAYN010000023.1 GCA_945862285.1 Akkermansia muciniphila
AAAAAGTGTGCACCCATATCAGCGAGTGTGCCGCCAGCATATTCTTCATATTTGCGGAAATCAGGGAAGTGATTGTGCATACCTTGGGGGCAGAGTTTTTCATTGTAAGGGCGCAGCGGTGCGGGGCCTAGCCACAGATCCCAGTCGAGATTTTCAGGTTGCTCTTGCTCGGGCAAGTCACAGGGGCGAGCGGGACCGCCGACACCAATTTCGATTTTTTTCACTTCACCGATAGCTCCACTGCGGATCATTTGTACGGCTTTGTAAAAAATGCCTTCAAACTCACAACGTTGTTGGCTACCTGTTTGGAAAATGATTTTCTGCTTGGCTACGGCATTTGCTAACATTCGCCCTTCGGCAATATTGTGCGTGAGCGGTTTCTCACAGTAGATGTCTAACTTTTTCGCGGCGGCTGCGAGGGAAATGTGCGTGTGTGTATGATCGGGTGTCATGATGACTACGGCTTGTAAATCATCACGTTCTAAGAGTTTACGGAAATCAACATACGTCGCACAACTCTTGTAGCTGCCCGACTTGATATCCGCAGCGTATTGTTTCTCTACGATCTCCTTCGCTTTCGCCAGGCGTGTTGCTTCGACTTCACATACCGCAACGACACAAACGTCCTTTTGCCTTAGAGCACGCCCCAAAACTTGCTGGCAACGCTTCCCATAGCCAATGAAGGCAATTTTGATGCGAGAATCTGTTTTAGGGGCAGCGCCAAAAAGGCTGGAACCCAGAAGTGCGGTGGCGGCAGTAGAGGTAAGGAATTGGCGACGCGAGAAATGCTCTGAATTTTGCATGGAACAGATACAGTATTTCAGAACCAATCCTTTCACTCTGATACGACATATCGCCCCGATCCAATGCGGTGAGAAGAAAGAAAAACCACAAAAGACGCAAAGGCACGCAAAGGGCTTTTAGTCACCTTGGAGTGCTGCGACATGTTGCAGCTTTCCCCCGAGGGCGACATGTCGCCCCGATCCAATGCGCCGTCATACGGGCGCACTCCAAGGTTTGGGATTATTTTTTGGCCGGCTGCTTCATTTGATTGATGAAGCCTTTGAGTTGCTTCCGGCGATCTCTGATTGTGGCGGGGTCGATGCCTTCGATGATTTTCATACCTTGCTCTTTGTTGCGATTCCGGGAATGCAATTCCATGCCATACATGGCAATGATCTCGTTGGTGAGCGGATTGTTTTGGTCTTGGGCGAGTTTTACTGCTTTATCATAGAGTTCATCGACGGCAGGCGATTGCTTTTCTCTGATGAGTTTATTGCACGCCATCTGGCAGAGGAAAAGTGGCTTGTTCGGGTTGTCGTCTGGCAATGCGGAAATGACGGCGTTCAGTTCGTCCCAAGATAGGTATTTTGCTTCGATATAAAAATTCAAATCGTTAGGGATGAAAATTTCTGCTTCGCAAATTTCTTTCGATTGCAGGACGGCTTTGAATAGGCCGCTGAGTCTTTCTTTGTTGAGCTTCATCAATTCTGGGGTATCGACTCGTAACCAACGTAAATGGTAATGACAATACTGACGCCAATTATTTTTGTTGAACTCGGAATTGGCAATGGCGGGGTGCTTGGCCTGGTAGTCTTTATCTAAGGTGGCGTAGTTTTTGACAAAATCGGCACCTTTGCCAGATACGGCATGCGCCCACAACAACAACAAGCGTAGGCGATGGCCGTCTGCGGTATTGTAGAATTGCTTAGTGGAGACTAGTTGTGCGTGTTTGAGTAATTCTTGAAGAACTTGCTCTTGCTTTTCGGCAGGCATGCCGAGCATGGCAAGGGGAATACTTAGCGTGAAAGTCTTGATAACGGTTTGATAGGCTTCCATGCATAAACGCTCTTCGGATGAATTTTTCGCGTAGTGCACTAAGCTGCTGAGATTTTTAAATACCAGATCGGTATCGCCGCGATTTAGGTCGGCATGCATCGTGGCGTAGATGATGCAGTTTTGCGGCAGGATGGAAGCGGTGGATTGGCTTGCTTGTCGCAGCGTATGCCAGAGAGCCATATTTTCGCCGATGGTGTTTGCGCCGATGGCACGCATGTATTCGTCACGGTTTTCCGCAGCACCTGTGACGCCGAGGACGGCCAGCAGTTCTTTGCGTGATTGTTTTTCCGTGGGGGCATTTTTTGCGAAACTCTTGGCCATGCGATTGATTCTCGCATCCCAATTTTCGGATGGTTTTGACTTGTCGGCATCATGCAGGGCGGAGAGCAAGCATTCCATGCGGAAGCGCTGGCCAGGGTCGGGGATCGCGGCAAGGAATTTCGGCAATTGCTTTTCGAGAAAAGAGCTGTAGTAGGCCGTGCGTGTTTTTAGGTCGGGGTACTGCATCAGCATGTATTGAGGAATCACGCTCGGTGCATTTGGCTTGGGAACGACGCGAAGGGCAAGATCGGTAAAGCCGTGAGCAATCAGCTTGGCGATGAGTTCTACGTCGCCATTCATATCCGCTTGCTCATGGTTGAGGATCGTATCGAGCAGGCCCTTATGTTTGTTGGCTAAAGCAATGGGGGCGAGAGAAGTCTTTATGAAATAGGTGGCGGAGTTCTCATTTTCTTCATAAGACTCGATGAGTGTATCCATTTCATTTTTGAGCATCTCGCAGATGGCTTGCATATTCGCCGCGGGGTGAGGGCGTTTGGTGAGGCTATCAATGACTTCATAAAACACGCGCGAGGGATTTTTGGTGTCATTTTGCAAGCTTTCCACAAGATTTGCGGAAATGCTGGCGAAGTCGTAGTTCGGCGTCAGATTGCTGTATTGCTTGGCGTAGAGGCAGCATTTTGCCACAGGGGTGATGCGGGGATCTTGCATGAGTTGCGTGAAGATCTGATCGAACTCCAGGGATTTTTCGGTGCGCACTTTTGCATCGGTAGCGCTACGTTGAAATAACAGCAGTGATAACTTGGCGATCTTGGCGCTGAGGGTGTTTTGATTTTTAAATTGATCGGCGTACCATTTTTCCATCATGGGAATTTCCTTATGATTCACGGGATAGCTGAGATTATATAAATAGCCGCGCAGTAAATCAGGAAACTGTAATAGTTTTGCTTCGTCGATTTTCTTATGGAAAAGCATCATTTTCAGCACGGCATCAGTTTTGATTTGTGGGTGAATGGCAGTGCGATTTTCTTGCGATAGTGAGATGCCAAAAAGGTCGGGTAGCGAATACGTGCCGAAAAATTTTACGTAAGCATCAGTCCAATTGATTTTAGGGAGCGCAGAAAGAAAGTCTGAGAATAAATAGCACTCTTCGATGGTAGGTGAACTGTAATCGTTGCTGTAGGATCGTACAAGCTCAAGATGGGCATACTGGATGGGCGATAAATTAATGCCATTCATCGAGTAGCTTCGGCCCGAATTCTTGGGTAGCGGGTTTGCGATATCGGAATTCAAAATCTCACCCCAAATTTTACCCGTCTTGGCGGCATCCATGCTGATCATGTTGCGGAGTAATTGCGCGACATCATCTTCATCCCATATCTCGTAACTACCACTGGAGGCGGCAAGGGTGCGAAGTTCTTTTTCAAGTTCGGTAAATGATCCCGAGCCTGCGTTTTTCATCCATGCGAGCAGCGCGGGGTCTTTCGGCTTGTGGTTTTGCTGATTCAGCCACAAGAGAAAGGTCTTTTGTTCTGTCTCCGACCATTTTTTAATGAGTGCCAAATGAGCGACGAGGCGTGGCTGGGCATCCTGCTCAAATTTCCCTCCGTAGGCCAGCGCTGCTAGCCCTGCGTATAGGGCATCATCTCCTGTTAGTTTGAGTAACTCATCAAATAAAATCTTACGCATCGCAATGTTCGTATTGGAATTGTCGGACAAATCGGGAAGGAACTTTGTGGGTAAAAATTCGTGCGTCCGCTGACTGTTACGGAACATGCCTGACCCCATGCGGAAGAGTCCAGCTGCTTTTAGATTGGCGACGAGGGAAAGAATATTTTCGCGATCTTTCTTCGCATCTCCCGAGGTGGCAAATTCCACCTCCTCGGACGATTGGTTATTGTCGGCGAGATTGTTTTTCCAGAGAAAGCGCAGAGTGGAGACCGCTGTGGGTAACTTGGCGCGATCATTCGTTCTGCTAAAAGGTTGCAAGGAGGCACCTAAGAGATTTTTTCTGTAGGCGACGGTGCTGAGCGTATTATCACTATAATTGTTAGGCAACTTCGCGTAAGCCGCCCAATGCTTTTCATGGCCGAGGAGTGTGGTCGTATAAATCTTCAGAAATTCCTCGTGTCGTGCGGATTGGCTTGGCGTCATGCAGTAGCGCAGCACACCAGCAAGCAGCTCATAGAAGGGCCATGATTGCGAGCCCACCTGTAATGATTGTTGTTCCTTGTCTTTGATCTCAAGGAAGTCTTTGTGCTGAAGTAAAGCGGTGAGGCATGGTGTGATATCATCGCCACGTAGTTGTAGCATTTTTAGGGAAAATTGCACGCAGGCAGCATTTTTACTTGGTTCATCTTTCAGGAATGTCGTAAGCGCATCCGCTTTCGGTTGTCGTAACATTTGGCAAATCGCTTGATGTTTCGCCATGATTTCTGCTGGCAGCGCGGCTTCTACGGCGGCGGCGATTTTTGTGCTTTCGCCGCCACGGGTAAGAGCGAGATCGAGGGCTACGTTTTGCGGATCGACGCTGACGTCGTCAGATGAATTGTAACGTAGTCGCGAGGCAAACGGATCGTAATCATCTTCCTCTTCGTCGGAAGAATCATCACTTTTCGTTTTAAATGCTTCCATACCTTGCGCGATGAGCGATTGCACGATCGGTTGATCGGTATTTTGAAATTTACCGCGCCACTCCGGTGTGGCTTGCTGAATGATGGCCAGTGCCGTGCTCATAAAAATCGGATGAATGAGGCAGCCTTGCACGAGTTGTTCCATAATGTTTTCTCGTTCTTTTATCAGATCGAGAATGACTTTTTTCTCATTACTTGACCGTGAGCTAGAAAGTGCCACCCCCCATGCGGGCATATTGTCAAACGCCCCGGAAATGTAGCTTCTTTGTTGTAGCCTGCTAATCGCCGACATAAAATAGGTTTGGCTACCCTTATCAATTTCGGCACCTTGCGGAAGAGCTTTGAGGAAGGCTGCCATGAGGCGATAATTCCCCAGCGCGATCTTGTAAGTATCTACCGTAGTGCTGCCACCTTGGACAAAACTGTTGAGTTGTTGTGCGAAATTTTGGGTAAATTGCTCGATGCGAAACTCGGGCTTTTGGATGATTTTTTTGATCAATACCGCCGCCTCAGCTTCGGGTTTTACACTGATGTATGAAACGAGAACTTCTAAGTCTTCTGGGTTTTCCGCGTAGAGCTTTTCCAGCGTTTCCTTTTGGCTATCGATGCCGAGCAGTTTGATGATCTGCAAGCAGGCGTTTTTCCTACGGGTATAAGATGCCGTGGCAGGAGGTGTCGCGATGGCGATATATTCCTTTTGCAGTTTAGCACCCGTGAGTATTTCCGCGAATTCATCCTCCATGTTGTATCCTGATGTACTGGTGGTAGTTTTGAGTTGGTACACCATGCGTGCTGCTGCTTCTCTCTGGTTGGATGCGATGAGTTTGGCGATTTTTGTTTGGGCACTTTGCACTTGCTGGTACGGCGAGGAAGAGTTGCGGTTGCGTTGCGTAGCGGCTTTTTGCGCAAGGCGTTTTCCCGCGTCATTCAGCCCTAGCGAGGCTAAAACCTTGGCGTAATCTTTCGCCTGATCATCACCTCGATTGAAGGTGATTTTTTTGGTGACGCGTAGTGCGGAACTTTGCACAGACGTGAGATCCAGTGTGCTTTTTTGCTCCTTCGGCAGTGCGAGAGCTGCGGCCATGAGCATGGCATCAGCGAGGTCATTGTGAATACGTGGCAGATTGTTTTCACGGGCTCGTAAGCAAAGTTGATAGATTTTTGTAGGATCGCCCTTCTGCTCGGCGAGCTGGGTAGCGGCCCACAACAATGACTCCGCGCCGGCAGTGGAATCTGCCGCCATGATCGCATCAAGCGCTTTCTGGTATTCCTCTTTATAGCCTAATTCGCGCAGAATGATGCAGCGGAAAATCGGGTATTTACACGTAGCAAGAGCCTTGACGATGCCCGCTCCCTGCTCTGGCTTAAAGCTCAACGGTTTTGCAACCTTTTCTGTATCTGGTTGATCGGAAATTTTTAAATCTTTGATTAATGCCTCGAGTTCTGGAGCTAGGCTGGGGCGACTATCATCGGATCGATCCATGTAAGCACGGAGGAAATCACATCCTCCATACATCGTGTAGCGTATGAAATCATCATAGCCAAACTTTTCAAAAAGTAGTTTTTCGTTCGGCATCCCTCCTTCGGTCTGCATGAACGCAGAAAACTCATCGTTTTGTAGATTGAACGATGACGCACCTGGCAGCGACTCGGTATTTCGTAAGGCGGATATCGGTTGCGCTGATTGACGCGCATAGTAAGAATAGGGGGAACGATCATCGTCTTGTAGCGGTAAAAATAACGAATCCAAGTGCAACGACATGAGTTCGCCAGCCTGAGCGAAGTTCCCACTGGTGATGGCTTGATTCAGCAAATAGAGTCGATACTCCGGGTTCTTTTTGGCGAGGTCAGGATTCTCTGCTTGCAGCGTTTTTAATAAAGAATCGAGCTGCGGCATGAGCGCAGCTAGCTTGGGGGATTGCGGTAATTTTGCTTTGATGGTGGTGAGCAGAACGATCCAGTTTTTCCGCACCTCCGCTTTGCACTTTGGCAATAAATCTAACAGGAACTTTATATCATCGAATTCCTTGTCCTTGAGGGTTTCTACTTCGCTTTGAGTCGCATAGTAGCCAGTGTATTCTATCGCCTCTTCCGGAGATACTTCGGCGAGCAGGGTTCGCAATTTTTTGGCTGTTTCTTCATTGACGATTTCTGATTCTTTTTCCGTATTGCGATATCGTCGCGAATTTCGCGATTCGAGATTCGCTTGTTTGTAATTCCCAAAAGATTCGCTCATTGCCATTTTTAACAATGAAATATCCGTTTTCTTTTCTAGTGCGAGAGTGACAAATTTCGCGGGATCAGAGATCTCGATGTCTGTCTTGATGGCGGAGAGGAATGGCAGCGATGGGGCGTTAATTTTCGGCAACAAGGCGAGCGCTTCTTTTTCTGGCGCATTGGCGGCGATGTAGAGCAAAAAATGAATCGCACAAAAACGAGCCTGCTGAGCATTTTCTGGTAATGCTTCACTCCCACCCATGCCATACATGCCACTACGCATGACGTACGGATTCCCATAATTCCCACGTGATGAAATCTGTTTAGCCATGGCATCCATGCTCTGCATCAGACCGATGGTAAGTTGGTAACAAGTGCCGAATAACTCTTCCGCATTCATGTTCGATGTGTTTCCGCGCATGGACTGGTAGGAATTATATCGCGATAGCATATTGTTCACTGGCGTAATACGTTTCAACTCGTCCTGCACAGTGGAGACTTGAAGAAAAACATTCGCGGCTTCGGAAAATTGCTTTTGCCTCAATAAGGCGAGACCACGCAAGTAGGTGAACCGCCAGTCCAAGGGATGCGCTTTCTGTAATGGGTCTAACAACACCAGTGCCTCTGCGGCATTTCCCTGCATGATTTGTGAGAAAACGGCGTTCTCACTTTCTTGTATGTTTTGTGGTGCCGCCTTGATGTTTTTTGTGATTTCCTCCGAGCGTTCCACTTCGCCGATCGCTCGATAGAATCCTGCGATGCGGCGTAGTTCATCATCTGTGGGATTCATTTGCTCGACCTTGCGGTACAGCGGTTCTGACTTCTCGGTCATGCCACTGGATTGGTAGCGATCCGCAACATCGAGGATTAACCCTTTGTCGTTGGGCTTACGACGCATCGCCTCGACGAGTGGTGTGAAGTCCAGTCGTTCATCGCTATACCGATACGAGGAAACTTGCCATGCTTGGCGCATTTCTTGCAGGGCAATTAATGCGGTAGTCGAGGTCGTATTTTCTCTGGCGCGCTTTTGAAACATTTCATCGATTTCTTTTTCTCGTCCATCGGCTTGCGCCGCAGTGGCGATGCGTGGGCATTGCTTGAGTTTTTCGGATGCCGACTCCGCTTCGTCGTAAAGCAGGAGCGCGAGACGAAGCGCCTCGGCATGCAGGCCAGTCTCGTTCAAAACATCGATGAGCTTACCGCGGTTCTCGGCATCTGCACCGAACTTGGCGATCATGCGGCGGATTTCTGCAACGGCTTTTTCGGGGTCGCCCATTTCTTGGTAGATTTCCGCGAGGGTTTGATAGGTGGCTTTATCGCCGGGAGCTACAGATTTCCATTGCTGAATTGCTTGCACCGCCTCGTTGAGATCGCCATTGCGGCGAATCAGTGCAGCGAGTTCTTTCCAATGTTGTGGCTTATTTCCGCCGGGGAGAGTGACCAATTTTCTCCATGCCGCGATGGCACCATCCAGATCCCCACGCAAAGTTAGCAAGGAAATGCGGCGCAACGGCACGGTCAGCGTTTGATCCCGTTCGGCGGCGGCATCCAGGGTGCGGTTAGCATTGATCGAATCGCCAAGCAATTCGTAAAGCTGGGCTAACAGGCAAGACTCTCCCATCGTCGGTTGCTGCAATGCGACCAAATCCTCAATCGTTTTGGCGCTAATATCGCTACGGGATATGATGGCTGAGGCGCTATTGATCGCAGTTTCAAGATCCGTGGTGCTCTTGGCGAGGCGCACCAGTTGCAAGGCTTGCGGCAGAAGTGCTTGCGCATTTTCTAACAAGGGAGCACTTTGGCAGAGTGTCGATAGTAGCAACGCATCGTCGGGAAAATCCTTGAGTCGGGATAGAATGAAATCAGCGGATTGTTGGTGTTTGCCGATGGCTGTGAGCGTGCGAGCGAGGCGGAGCAGTCCCTCGCGATCGGCAGCAATTGCGGCCTGTTTCCAAATTTCCATCGCCTCATCATTCTTGCCCTTGGAAAATAAATATTGTGCCAATGTGTCTGCGGCATCTGAGGTCGGGCCAAATTTTTTCGCTGCCTCGCGCAGCTTCGTTTCGGTGGTGTTTTCTTGCTCAAATCGTTGATAAAGCTGAGCAGATTGGATGCTGCCCGCCTCGTCTGCCGGAAGCAATTCTGCCGCTTTGGCAAGAGCTTGATTCATTTCATCGGTCTGCTTCAGATCGCGATGTAGCGTGGCGAGTTGCTCCCACAATGGCGCATCGTTCGGGTTTGCTTTGAGCAAATGACGAATATGCTCGATGGCTTTTGCGCTTTGTTGGGTTTGCAACAAAAAGGCAATCAACCCTTCGCGCATCGGACGCGAGCCAGGGTTTTTGGCAACGAGAGATTCATGAATTTTCTGGGCCTCGTTTTGTTGCCCCGATAGCTGAAAATAAGCGGCGAGTTGTTGTTGCAGGGCGTTTCGCGTAGGTGCGGCGGCAATGGCGCTATCGAGGAATTTTTTCCATGCCGTGGGATCGTCTTCGGCGGAGTGGAGTTTTTCCGCAAGGGCGATGGTTTCGCGTTCTAACCATGAATCCTGGGCAGATAATTCGAGGATGGCGAGGTATTCCTCGGATGCTTCTACTTTCTTGCCAGAAAGCGAAAGAATCTCCGCCGTGCGCAGGCGACGCATCGCTTTCTGATAAGGATCTTTGGTTTTCTCGATGAGTTGGCGAGAACTTGTTAGCGCTTGATCGAGCAAGTTTTCTTGGATGAGGAGATCGAGTAAATCTTCTTGTAAACCGATGTCAGCGGGGAACTTCGCGATAAGGTCATTCCACGTTTTGACGGCCTCCTCCACGCGCCCGGTCTGCGCAAGGAGCTTGCCGCGCAAGGTGGCGGCCGTGAGGAGCAATGCTTCATTTTTCATTGCCAACTCAAGGTCGGCGATGGCTACATTGAAGTTCTGCATTTTTGCCGCAAGCGTAGCGCGAGCGATGCGGGTGGCGGCATCGTCGGGGATGATTTTAATAGCCTCATTTAGGGCGGCTAGAGCGGATGCATCATCGCCGAGGTATTCACTAGCGGCAGCAAGGATGCGCCACTCGTTCGCCGTGCCAGCTTTGGCCTTCTCGCGCAGGATCGTGAGCAGTTGTTTCTGATCGCCGTTCTCCAGCCATGCATCGATAAATCGCTGCAAAACCGGGGCATTCTCTGGTTTTTTCTGGAGGAGTTCGTAGTAGCGTGCGGCCTTTTGATCAAGGGTGGTCGGCGGTGGTGTGGGGGATGATTCTTGCGCCGATGCAAAAGAGAAGAAAATACCAAAAATAAAGGGGAGACTGTGCTTCGTCATAGTGAGCGTATTCTACAACAAGTCTCGATGGAGTCGAGGCGTTTGTTTGAGAATTTCCTGCTACTTTTGAATCGGATTCTCTGGTTTTGGTTGAGGCTGTTTTCCTAAACTCTGTTTGAGATAGGATGCCATTCTTGTGAAGTCTGGCGAAATTCTGTCGAAGTCGATCTTGTTGTAAATCTCGGTAGCCAGAATTTTTTCGTTCATTGCATACTGCATTGACATGGCGTAGTGAAGATAAACATCATGCAGAAAAGGACTATTGTGTTTTTGCGCAAGTTCCATGGCGAGATGATTTAGCGCCTTGGACTCAGCGATTTTCCTGTTATTGGCCTCTCTGTAGGCAATTTTGCAGAGCAATAGGGGCTTGTATTTATGGTCATCCTTTAAGCCTTTGATAATGGATATTAGCTCATCTGATGTAACGAAATTTCCAGTAACTAAATATTGAATATCTTTTATGTTAGAAAATTCGACCGCGCAAAGCTCCTCAGACGCAAGTAGTGAGGTAATGAGCTTTATTCTGCGCAAGTCGTATTCTTCCTCTGAAAAAGCTCGAAAAGGTAACCCGAGTGAGGGCAATCCGCTGGAGGAATGTTCTCCACTCGTGATACGGTTCGATTTATTGCTAGTAACTGCGGCGATCATTTTTCTGAGATTCTTATCAAGCGATTGATAATTTTTTTCAAAATCAGCACCACGCCCTGCCGCTGCGTGAGAATAGAGGAGCAGGAATTGAAGTTCTACAGCGAGCTGACTCATGTCTCGATGGTTGGCATAACTCTTTTGCGCAAGTGCTAAATGCTTGAGCAGCATCTGGATGACTTGTTGATTTTTCGCTTCATCCCATGAAGTCATGGCAAGTGGGAGAAGTAGCGAAATTTCAGCGAGGCACTCTGAATAGATATTTTGCGCCGTATATGCGAAGTTTGTCGAATCTTGGAAGTATAACAAAGATTTCAGTTGCTCAAATACAGAATCTACATCCCCTTTAAGCAGTTTAATTTTCACTATTTTTTTGATTAAGGATAATTGCAATTGAACATCATTGGTAGGGATGCCACTTGAGCGGGGGCATTGATTGACAAGGTCTCCTAAGGTGATCTTGCCGATGAGTCGTTGCGCTTCCTCATAGTTAGCAGCTACAGCATCTTGACCAAGGATGGCGAGTAATTCCATGCGAATCCATCGCTGGCTGGGAGCCTTTTTGCTGAAATCGGCTATGAGTCGTTTCATCCGATCTGCAAGCGGTTCCAAAGGAGTGGCATTTTTATCTTGGGAATCGGGAAAGCAGGAGAACAGGCACTCGGCGCGGTAGCGTTGCGCAGGATCTTTGATGCTTTGGAGGAGCGACGGTAAACTTTTTTCCAATGCTAAAGAGAACTTTATCTTCTGATTGCTGCTGTTAAAGGATGAATTCCACTCCCACAAGAACGCGGTGATTTCGGTTGGTGATGGGAGAATGGCTAGCGCGAGTTGATAATGTCCCATGGTAAGTATTTCCGCAGCATAATGGAGATTGCCTTTCATCTTTGCCGCTGGCTGTTTGATCAATAATTCGATGAGCAGCGAATGCTGCGCGCGCATGGCAAAGGCTATCAGTTGCGGCATATACGAATAATTGTTGTTTGAATCAAATGACTCTCGAACCACGGGAAGAATGGCATCACAAATGGCGGTTTGTGCTTTCATTGAAAGATTCATTCGATCGATCGGAGATAGCGATTGATTACTGCGCAAGCGCTTGTTGATTGATGAAATGATGATAGAGAGCAAATCTTCTGCGATGCTGGTGTAATCGCGTTTATAACTCAATCTGCCCATGTGGCAAAAGAGGAGCGGATCCTTTGCAGAAAGGGGAATTTCTTTGTGACCTATGAATTCTACTAACAGTTCTTCTATGTTTTCTTCTGCCTTAACACGTAATTCCGAGGAATGGTTGGTGCTTAGTGAAAATATAGCGAGACTGAATCGTGCAAGTTTTGCCGCGAGTGTTTGCTGTTTGCCGTAGGTTTGCTCGACCCACTCTTCCATCAATGTGTAATCATTTCCAGGATTGTAATCCGAGTTGCTGAAATAGGCTTCGAGATACAACGGCTGTGAAATCAGTTTTGCATCATCCACTTTTTGGTGGAAACGGATCATATTTAAGCAATAGGGATTCGTTATCTTTGGGTGGATTGCTTTGGGATTCGGGTAATGACTACTGCGGAATAGTTGCGGCTTGCGATTGGTGGACATGATCTTCTTGATATTTTCATCCCATGGCACAGTATCAACTTGGCTCATCAATTCTAGGCATTGATAGGGATCGAATGATCTGTTAATGATCTTGCCGAGGAAATCATAGTGGGCGTATTGCAAATAGGTCAGCGTAGAATTATTAAGGGTTTGCTGGCTCATTATGGGCGTGGGGCTTTGTGCTTCTTGGGTGAGTAATTTTACCCACACGCTTGCGGTTGCTTGCGGATCCAGCTCGAACATTCGAGTGAGTATTGCGATTAATTCATAGAAATTATTCCCTTCATTACTTGCTGCTTTACTTTCTAGTTCGAGCGCGAGGTGCGCTACCGCGGCTTTGGTTCCCGCTGCAATCCAAGCGACGAGAGAAGCATCCCGAAACTCTGGATGATTGGTCTTGAGCCAAGACGCCAACAGTGCTTGTTGCTCCGACGACCATGTCTTGATGGCCTTCAATTCACGCTTGAGGACGAGGGCAAAGGCATCATCCGTGGGCTTTTCATACATCAAGGCAGTAATCTGCGCCCAGAATGCGTCATTGCCTTTGATTTTGCGTAATTCTTCGGCGAAGATTGTTGCGTCCTTTGTGCCTCGGCTGAGTTGTGGCATGAATAAGCTGGAGAAAAAAGGGTGCCTGTCCTGGTTGGTGGCGAGCATGCTAGGTGTCATGCGAAAGAGTCCGGCATCAAGGTGCTCTGCGATGTAGGCAACGATGGTTGCTTGCGTATCCTCGTCATTGTTCCCATTTCTCCATGTGGCTCGATTGCCCAGATTGCTTGGAGAGGATAGACCTGTGGTCATAAGGAAGCGATTCACTGCGATTTTTGATCCAAGTGGCACACCTTCGTTTTGGGTTACCAAACTGATTTGATTGTTAAATGTGCTGTAACGCTGGCTGATTTGTGCAGTGATTGTATCGCGTGGGTATTTTGCTGTCTCGGAATAGAGTCGCCAATATTTTGCAGGACCAAGAAACAGGTTTGCGAGTTCATTAACGTGTTTTTCGATCATGACAACATCATCCTGTGAACAGATATTTCTGGTAATCAAAGTTAATATTGCAGAGTAAGGCCAATAAGAATCGCCGATTCTAGCTTTCCTTTGGTATGGTGTATCGGCAAAAAGGAAATCGGGATGTTTTAGCAAGGACTGCAATGCTGGTGAAATATCCTCGCGACGCAATTTCGATACCAAAGCAGCAATTTTCAGTGCAGTAGCATGCTGGATCTCTTTATTTTTAAGGAATGCAGAAATCGCTTCATTCGTCGGTTTCCGCAGCATGGCGAGCATCGTTTGATAGGATTGCTTCGCCTTGTCTGTAAGGCCAGCTTCGATCCGCGCGGCGAGCGAGGACATGTCCTGCCCATTTTCGGCAAGCCTTTCCAGCCATTGCAGACTTTGCGCATCCGCGAGACTTTCTCCGGATGTGTCGAAAAATGTGGCAAAGCGGGCAGATTGTTCTCCGCTGATATTCTGCGTTTGTTCCGAAATCGCAAAAGACGGAGAAGCGATGTAGCCCAGGAAATCGGCGGCATATTGATCGACATTTTCAAAGCGTTTCTGCCAGTCTGCGGAGCCTTTTACAATCGTCTCAATCGCCATTTCTCGCAAATGAATCTGCCTTAGGCAAACTCTCACCATTGCCTCGATGGCGAGTTCGCGTTCCTGTAAGAGTTGACTCATGGCCTCGTGCTTTTGCTTTTCCGTCGCAGAAGCAGACGGAGAGATCGGGGGCACCGCTTGTCCGAAAGACGGCAATGACACACCGAGTTCCACAATGTAGGAAGATGAGTAATATTGAAAAATGCTTCTCAAGCTCCCATAGGTCTGAGAATCAAGCGGTTTAGTAGGATCGAGCAACGCAAGTTGGTAGGCGATCACGCGTTGATAGCCTAGGAAATGGCGGTAATCTTCTTTGGTTTGAAAATGACTTCTTTGCCAAGCCATCGATGTTTGCAAGAGCTGATTCATTAATTCCTCGGGCTTTTGTGCCGCTTCCGAGGAAAATCTCTTGAGGAGTTCTAGTGCAGGCTTTTCCTCCAAACAAGCTGCGTACATCCCTACAATTTCCGAGTCTGTGGGCTGCTCTTGATGCAATTGCGCGAGAGTCTCGAGAATGGCGTGATGTCCTAGCAATTTCGCCATCTGTAACGCTGCATCTTTGCGACGCTGAAAGGAACTTCCAGTCGGCGGCGCGGCGATGGCGATGTATTCTTCTTTCAGTCCATGTTTCGCAATCATCTGAGCCGCTCTCCCCGAATCTGATTGCCCTGCGCTGATGCTTCTCCGATGGTCGATGAAAATCAATCGTGCTGCTTCTTTCTTATTCTGCATGGCAAGGGCTTTACTAACTTTCTCGTCGAGGCTTAGTTGAGAAGAGCCATGATAGGAATTCCGCCCTGCTGCGGAACTGCTGCCAAGACGGGATTTTGAGTCAACGAGGCGCTTCGCGGCATTGTCGAGCCCGATCTTAGTGAGGATGGTCGCAAAGGGCTTACCGGTATCGTCATTGTACAATGCCTGAGTTTTTTTCGTGATTCGCAGAGCCGCACTTTGCGCTGGCACGCTCTCGAAGGTGGCGCGTACTTCGTCACTCAGCAACATGTAGGAACTCAACAGCATTGTATCGGCTAGATCTTTATGAACGCGAGGAAGTTGAGTGGTAGTAGCGCGCAAACAAAGTCGATAGACGCGAGCTGGGTCACCTCGATTGGCTGATAAATAAGCCGCAGCCCAGAGCAATGATTCTGCTCCAACCTGCGAGTCATCCGCTGTGATCGCAGCGAATTCTTTATCGAACTGCTCTTTCATTTCGAGTTCCCGAAAGATGATGCAGCGAAAGATGGGAAACTTGATGGCGGAAACTGCGCTGACAAATCCCGGTAAATCTTCCGCGTTGACTGCGAAGGATGCCGATTCCACAGGGGGATTCTCTTGCGGCTGAATGCCTAGCTCTTTCGCCCATGCTTGGAGTTCCGCAGCGGCAACAGTTGGAATTTTTTTCTCCTGCGAATTCTTTTTTCTAGGAAACGGCATGCCATAATTACGGAAACCTTGTAACCATTCGGGGTAGCCGAATTGCTCGAAGAGTTCCTGCTCTTTGGGCATGCTCATATTGCTGCCGCTCATTACTCTCGCTTGCCGTTGAAGCGTGTAATAGCTCGGTAGTGACTCAGTGCCGTTAAATCCGCTAGCAGATGTCATACGCGGATTAATGCCATTCGGCGACTGTGAAAAGTGGGACTGCGCCTTCATGTCGCGATACGCATCAAGGCTCAAATTGATATAGTTGACCGCTTGCGCATATTTTTTTTCCGTAATGCTGTTACGAATCAACAATGTTAAAAATGCTATATTTTGATTTATAAAATCGGGATTTTCACGAATCATCTCATCCACTGCTACCGTGATCCGTGGTTTAAGCTCTTCTACTGCCCGTGGTAATGAGGGTGCAGAGGCGAGCGAGATGATCGCGTAGGCATTCTGCTTGCGGGTTTCTGGCTTACAGCGATCCCATAGATCTAAGTAGGATCGCAGTCTTGGTAACAGTTGCTCATCGTCCAGACGTTGCCGGAACACAGTAGTATATTTGAGCGCCAGATCGGGATCAATGGCAGCCAGTGCATCTAAAATTTCTGTCCTCTTAGCAGACATTTCCTTGTTGGCTGACGAGTTATATTGCTCGTTGTAGTGCATTCTATGATCCCTGATGAGATAACGTTGAGATCCACCGACCAAAGCGATTTGCAAGAGATACTTGTCATTCTTATTTTTCAGCACATGGGTAAAAAATGCTGACGGATCAGTGAAAGAAACGGCCGTTTTCCAAGCTGATAAGAATGCTTGGGAGGGGAGTGCTGGATCGTAGATTTTTGCGAGTAATGTTTGCTTTTTTTGGGCTTCCGAATTGGCGGCAATGTGCAGTAGGTAATGGATGGAAAAATGCCGCAAATCCATGGACGTAACGGGAAGAGGCAGCGCGCTGTGACTAAAGTGTGATGAATGTCCCGCGTGGGCAGAGCTTTTTAGCAAGCTTTTCGCCGAATAAATCGATCCGTTTACTATCGAAAATGAACGATCAAAACGTTCTTCAACAGTTGGCATTTTTGGCAAATTTTCATGGAAACCGTGAGGGGTAAGGGATTTTGGTGGAGTCGTCTGCATGCGCACCAACTCGGTTTTTACCTGGGATAAGCGCAGAAAAATGGACTCTGCTTCTGGTGTGCGCCCGAGTGTGTAGAGGCAAGTTGCATAAAGGTAGGAGAGCCGCCAGTCATCGGGATGGGCTTTTGTAATTTTTTCGAGAAGGTCACACGCAGAGGCGATCTCACCTTTATGGAACATCTGGCTCGCATGCGTTTCGATTTCCTGCGCGTTGTTTGATTCTACAAT
The DNA here is from genome assembly GCA_945862285.1 of Akkermansia muciniphila. GTDB lineage: Bacteria > Verrucomicrobiota > Verrucomicrobiia > Verrucomicrobiales > Akkermansiaceae > UBA956. The sequence goes on from CAMAYN010000023.1 coordinate 16,906, forward strand.
CATCTTCTCGATGAGAGCTTGCGCTTTATCTTCATCCCCTAGCCCTTGGTAAAAGAAGGCGATGCGGCGTAGCTCTTGCGCGTCGGGTTTCATCTGCTCAAGTTTCCGATAAAGAGCCTCGGCCTCATCGATCATGCCCACAGAATTATAACGCTCTGCCACATCGAGCATCAGATTTTTATCCTCTGGCGTGCGGCGCATGGCTTCGATGAGGAGGGAAAAATCGAATCGCTTTTCGTCGTAGCCGTATCCGGATTGCGACTGCCAGAGTTGACGTATTTCTTGCAAGGCGATGAGCGCGGTGGTCGAACTTGCATTTTCACGGGCGCGTTTTTGGAAGATGTTTTCGATTTCTTCTTCCCTCGCATCTGCTTTGGCTGCCATGGCGATGCGTGGGCACTGCTTGAGTTTCTCTGTGCTGGATTCCGCTTCATCGAAGAGTTGCAGCGCGAGGCGTAATGCCTCGGCATTGGAGCCCGCCTCTAGCAATAGATCGATCAATTTTCCTCGGTTATCGGCATCCGCACCGAATTTGGCGAGCATGCGGCGCATTTCGGCGATGGCCTGCTCGATGTCGCCCATTTCTTTGTGGAGTTCGGCGAGAGTTTGGTAGGTGGCTTTGTCGCCAGGGGCAACAGCCTTCCATTCTTTGGCCGTCGTGATGGCTTCCAGAAGATTGCCGGAGCGACGGATTGCGGCGGTGAGCTCTTTCCAATGTTGGGGCTTATTGCCGCCAGGAAGGGCGATGAGTTTCCGCCATGATTCGACCACGCCTGCAATGTCTCCACGCAGGTTTTTTAAAGAGATGCGGCGCAGCGTGACGGCTTGCGAGCTATCGATCTGAGCCGCAGCATCAAGGGCGCGCTCAGCACTGACCGAGTCGCCGAGCGATTCGTGTAGTTGTGCTAGCAGGCAAAGCTCGCCGATGGTGGGTTTTGCCAGAGCGGTGAGTTCGGTGATGGACTTTTCCGTGGCATCGCTGCGGGAAATAATTGCCATGGCGGAATTGATGGAGGACTCTAAATCGCTAGTAGTGGCAGCAAGGCGCACCAGATTCATGGCGTGAACCATGAGCGATTGAGGATTTTCTAGCAGCGGAGCGATTTGACAAAGGGCAGAGAGAACGAGGGCATCGTTGGGGAAGTCGGCAAGCCGTGCAAGGATGGTGTCGGCGGCCTGTTGATGCTTGCCAATGGCAGAGAGGCTTCGAGTAATGCGCAGCAACCCTTCGCGATCTGTGGTCTTGGCGGCGTTATGCCAGAGGTCGAGGGCTTCGGTTTCTTTTTTTTGGGCGAAAAGGAATTGGGCAAGGGCATCAGCAGAATCTGAGGCTGCGCCATAGAGTTCCGTGGCCTTTCGTAGCACTTGCTCTGCGGTATCGAGCTTGTCAAATCGCTTATACAGCAAAGCACGCTGGAGGGCTCCTGATTCATCGTCGGGAAACGTAGCTGCGATTTTTGCAATGGCGGCATTCATCGGTTCCGTTTGCTTCAGGTCGCGATGCAATGTCGCGAGTTGTTCCCAAATGCCCGCATCGTTTGGTGCTGCTTGTAACAAATGACGTGTATTTTCAAGAGCCTGTTCTTTTTTGCCGATCTGTAGGAGAAAGATGGTGTAGGCCTCGCGAATGGCCTTTGAACCAGGGTTTTTGGCGATCAGACTTTGGTGGATTTTTTCTGCCGCGTCGAAATCACTAGCGAGTTGATGAACGGTGGCCTGTTGCTGGTAGAGCGCATTGCGGGTGGGGGACGCAGCGATGGCGTTTTCTAGGAATTTTTTCCATGCGTTCGGATCATTTTCTGCTGAGTGTAACTTTGCCGCAAGGGCGATGGTTTCGCGTTCCAGCCATGAGTCTTGGGCGGATATTTCAAGGATGGCGAGGTATTCGGCGGAGGCTTCGGATTTTTTGCCAGAAAGCGAAAGAATCTCCGCCGTGCGCAGGCGGCGCATCGCTTTCTGATAAGGATCTTTGGTTTTCTCGATAAGTTGAGAAGAGCTGATTAGCGCTTGATCGAGTAAATTTTCTTGGATCAGAAGATCAAGCAGGTCTTCTTGCAAGCCGATGTCGGCGGGGAATTTTACGATCAGCTCATTCCATGTTTTGACGGCGTCTTCCACTCGACCAGTCTGAGCGAGGAGCTTGCCACGCAAGGTGGCGGCGGGGAGAAGAAGTGCTTCATTTTTCATTGCTAGCTCGAGGTCAGTAAGAGCGACATCAAAGCTCTGCATTTTTGCACAAAGCGTTGCTCGGGCAATGCGAGTGGCGGCATCTTCAGGCTGGAGCTTGATGGCTTCATTCAATGCAGAAAGCGCAGAATCATCATCGCCGAGAAATTCGCTGGCGGAAGCAAGAATGCGCCACTCGTTAGCGGTGCCGGCTTTGGCCTTATCGCGGAGGATCTTGAGCAGTTTTTTTTGATCGTCATTCTCCAGCCATGCATCAATAAATCGCTGCAAAACCGGAGCGTTTTCTGGCTTTTTCTGAAGGAGTTCGAAGTAGCGCGCGGCCTTTTGATCAAGGGTGATCGGCAGTGGTTTGAGGGATGATTCTTGCGCCAATGCCAAAGACAGAAAACATCCATAAATGAAGGGGAGACTATAATTCGTCATAGCTCATGCATTCTACAACAAGACGTGGTGGAGTCGAGACGATTGTTTTTAAAAATATTCACTAAACCAGGATACAGAGAAATCAGCGGATTTCATGATATTCCCAACTCCAATGGTGATCAATCACGATGATTCGTGTTGCGAAATCATCTCATGAAATTTCTTGCCAGTAATGGGATTCATCATATAGTAGAAAACACAATGAAAATTACATTCTGTGGTGCGGCGGGAACGACGACTGGGTCGCAACACCTACTTGAGGTGAATGGAAATCGGATTTTGCTTGATTGCGGATTATATCAAGGGAAGCGGGAATTGAGCCATGAGGTCAACTGTTGCTTCCCCTACTTTGAGCCGGCGACGATGGACTGCGTGGTGCTCTCGCATGCGCACATTGATCACTCGGGGAACCTTCCAAACTTATGCCGCAAGGGTTTTACGGGGAATATTTATTCGACATTTGCCACGCGTGATCTCTGCCAAATTATGCTCGCTGACTCTGCGCGCATTCAGGAAGGCGATGTGAATTGGTTGAATAAACACAACAAGCGCAAAGGCCTGCCTCCCATTGAACCACTTTACACCGAGCAGGATGCGGAAAAATCACTACGGCAATTCGTGACGATGAATTACCAGCGTCCGATGATAATTGCTCCCGGCGTCAAATTAACTTTTCTCGATGCCGGGCATATTCTTGGCAGTGCCCAGGTTTTGTTAGAGATCGATGATCAAGATGACGGGCAAAAGAAACGCCTGCTGTTTTCGGGGGATGTAGGACGAGGAAAGAATGACTTGCTCAATGATCCCGCTGTGGCGGAGGAGATCGATATTTTAATAATGGAATCGACCTACGGTGGGCGCGAGCATGAGGTGCCTGCGGGCGTGGATCATCGGATCGCCGACTTGATTAATGCTGCCATTCAACGCCAAGGGAAAATCTTTATCCCAGCCTTTGCCGTAGAGCGCACACAGCAAATTCTTTACGTGCTGCATAAGCTATTTCAAGAAGATCGCATACCCGATGTGCCCGTGTTTGTGGATAGTCCGCTCGCTGTGAATGCGACGGAAATTTTCCGCCTGCATCCCGAAGGTTTTAACCATGAAGTCTATCAAGATCTGTTTAAAAAAGAAAATCCCTTCGGCTTTGAAAATCTGACTCTCATCCGCGCGATTATGGCATCGAAAGAACTCAATGACATTGAGGGATCGGCGATCATCATTGCCGCGTCTGGAATGTGCGAGGCTGGCCGCATTCTCCATCATCTAAAAAACGGTATCGGCGACTCGAAGAATACCGTTCTCTTCGTAGGATACTGTGCCGAAAACACCCTCGGGCGGAAAATTCGCGATGGCATCAAGGAGGTTCCCATCTTGGGTGATTTCTATCAAGTGCGAGCTCACATTGAGACGGTCGATAGTTTTTCGGGACACGCGGATCATTCAGAGTTGCTTGAGTATTTCCAACGCATGACTGGCACACGGAAACATGTTTTCCTTGTCCACGGCGAAGAACAGGCTTGCGAAAACCTAAAGCTCGCACTGCAACCGCTGCATGATGGAGAAATTGCAGTTGCCAGATTAGGTGCAACGCATCAACTTTAGTGCCTGCCATGACTTATCAACACTCTGTCTGCCGCTGGTGCTACGAACACATACCATTAGATGAATTTTGCCAAGAGGTCAAAGCCATGGGCTATACTTCCGTGGAGCTGACTGGACCTGCGGAATGGCCTACAGTAGCGAAATATGGCTTAACCTGTGCCATTGCGACATTCCCTGTCGGAGCGGACAAAATAGGCACGATTGAGAAAGCATTTAATCGATTGGAGCACCACGATGAATTAGAGCGCATTTACCGCGAGATGATTCCTCAGGTGGCTGCTGCGGGGATCAAGCAACTGATTCTTTTTTCCGGAAATCGCGAGGGCATGGACGAGGCGACTGGAATCAAAAATTGCGCGACGGGAATTCGCCGTATTTTACCTTTCGCCATACAACACGGAGTCACACTAGTGATGGAATTGCTGAACTCAAAGGTGGATCATCCTGACTACATGTGTGATCACACCGCATGGGGCGCGGCATTAGTGGATGAAATTAATTCGCCCAATTTTAAACTGCTCTATGACATCTATCACATGCAGATCATGGAGGGCGACGTCATCTCTACCATCCGCGCGAACATTCATCGCATTTCCCATTTCCACACCGCAGGTGTCCCGGGAAGAAATGAAATTGATGATTCACAGGAATTAAACTACCGGGCGATCAGTCGTTGCCTAGATGAGCTAGGCTACACCGGTTTTCTGGGGCAGGAATTTACGCCGAAAGAAAAACCAGGGCTGGAGTCTTTGCGTGATGCATTGCAGCGGATCGCTTTGTAAGAAATACAAAAAAATTTCTAATAAATCCCGTAACCATGTGTCTTACCTATTGTATGAAAAAACATATTGCCATTGTAACATTCCTAAGTGCCGCCCCGATGATCTTTGCCGCTGATTTAAAGCTGGAGTTACTTGCACCGAAAGAGGCTTTTACGATTCAAAAGGAGCACATTGCAGCGCTGAAGACTCTTGACCAAGATCAAAAAGATCTACAAGTCGCCATGCAGGATGAAAATGCCGATCCTAAAAAAATCGATGAATTGAGTGCCAAAATCGAAAAAGCCCGCGCGATCCAGCAAGGCATCGATTTGACCTTGCGCATCACCAACAAAGGCAGCAAAACGACGCAATTGTATTACGGCGCTGATACCAGTCGCAACGTCTTAACCATCGAGGGCGAGGGCGCGGTTTTTTTAGCCTATCGCGGCATGATGACGAGGGAGTATCGCACACCAGAGCCCACAGAAATCAAGGCCGGGGAAAGCAAAGATTTCGTCATTAAAAATCTCAGCTTCGGCGTACGTGATATGGATCGCTGGTACATTTCCCAAGCGGGGAAATATCGCGCAACCTGCCAACTGATCATCAGCAACGAGGAAAACAATCAAGACGAAACGCCACCGCAGTTACGCACGGAGACCATCACATTTGACGTGAAGCTCGCTGAGTAGAATACTCTCGACGAATCATTTAGATCCCGCCACGCCTTGCGCGCACAGCTTCCGCAAGACGTGCAAGAACTTCGACGCTATCCTCCCAATTGATGCATTGGTCGGTGATCGACTGTCCATAGGTGAGCGATTTCAAATCATCGGAATGCTTTTGCGCTCCTTCGACGAGGTTCGACTCGATCATGCAGGCGGTGATGCAGCGACTCCCTTCTTCGATTTGCTTGGCGAGCGCATTGACGACGAGTGGCTGATTGCGGAAATTTTTCATCGAATTGCCATGCGAGCAATCCACCATCACATGCGGCGGAAGTTTTTGTTCGAGAAGAGATTTTTCCACATCCTTGATGCTCGTCTCATCGTAATTAGGGCCAGACTTGCCACCGCGCAAAATGATATGACAAGAATCATTGCCGGTCGTTTTCACGATGGCTGAAACCCCCTGTTTGGTCACGGAAAGAAAATGATGACCGTTGCTCGCGGAGAGAATGGCGTCGAGAGCAAGTTGAGTCGAGCCACCGGTGCCGTTTTTAAAACCGACAGGCATGGATAGGCCCGAAGCGAGTTCGCGGTGGATTTGGGATTCCGTAGTGCGGGCACCGATGGCGCCGTAGCAGATCAGATCAGCGATGTACTGCGGGCTGATCGTATCGAGGAATTCCGTAGCTGCGGGGATGCCGCGATTCGCCAACTCCAACAGCAATCCACGCGCCACGCGCAATCCATGATTGATGTCGAATGAATCGTCCAAATGCGGATCATTAATGAGACCTTTCCATCCTACCGTGGTCCGAGGTTTTTCAAAATAGACCCGCATAATGATCAACAAATCTTTTTCGTAGATTTCAGCCTGCTTTTTCAATAGATCGGCATATTCCAGCGCGGCTTTGGGATCATGAATCGAACATGGGCCAATGACCACGAGCAGACGATCATCCAAGCCTTTCATAATCGCATCTGCTTCCTTTCGGGTACGCGCTACAAGGTCTGCTGCTTGCTCATTGAGTGGCAAGTAGTAATTAAGAATGGCAGGAGAAATTAATGGACTGATGCCAGAAATACGTAAGTCGTCGGTGCGGATCACGGCATCACCATGGAAAATATCAGTGGAAGGATCAATAGGGAAATGAGTTCATTTTCGATTGATTTCGCAAGCTGCCGTGCCGAGCTACTCATACATGAAGCAGCTCCGTAGCGGAAATTTATCCTTTTGGCTCTTCGGCTGGTGCACCTGACTCAAAGCGCATCAATGGCGCAATGAAGGTCAAGGGAATCGGCCCCGTTTCACCATTTCGGTTTTTTGCCAAAAGCAATTCCGCGCGACCTTCTTCATCTTTGCGCTCTTCGTCATTTTCGGCGTAGTAGGCACTGCGATACAGCAAACCTACCATGTCGGCATCTTGCTCGATGGAGCCAGACTCCCGCAAGTCAGACATGCGAGGCGTGCCACCAGAGCGGTTTTCTGGACCACGGTTCAACTGAGCGAGAACGATGATTGGCACTCCGAGTTCTTTGGCGAGGCCTTTCAGTCCCGCAGAAATTTCTGCAATTTCCCGCTCACGCGAACTCGTCGCTTGCTTACTAAGAGAACGCATCAATTGAAGGTAATCGATGGCAATGAGTTGGATGTTTTCATCGCGCTTCTTGCGTCGCGCTTTCGCCCGTAAATCATTGATGGTGATCCCTGGCGTATCGTCGATAAACATCTTCGAATTCGCGATTTCCTCGGAGGCACGACGAATATTCAGCAGGTCTTTTTTTTGTGGTGCTAGCCCACGTTGGATGTCAGAAAGTTTATAGCGAGCGCGGGAAAACACGAGGCGTTGCACGATTTGGAAAGCACTCATTTCGCAGGAGAAAACCATCGTTGGCTTTTGTAAATCAATGCAGACATGCTCCACGATGTTCATCATGAATGAGGTTTTTCCCATGGATGGTCGAGCGGCAATGATAAACATTTCTCCCGGTTTTAAGCCGTTGCTCATCACGTCCAATTGCTCGTATCCCGTGGTGAAACCTTGTGCTTGCTTTTCGCCGGCGCACATGGAGGCAAAATACTCCATCACTTCCTTAACCGAGGAGCGAACTGTGGCGGCGCGGTTGACTTCCGAATTTTCTCGAATCGCGAGAACGGAACCTTCCACATTATCTAACAAAGCAGGAACGTCTTCGGGATTGTCATAGGCTTGCGTAATCGCCTCTGTGCAAGAACTGATGATGGAACGCAGGGTGTGTTTTTCTTTAACGAAATTCAGGTGCGTCAAAAAATGCCCTGCATTGGGCGCATAGGAATACAACTCTGTCAGAGCCGCAGCACCACCTACGGTTTCGAGAAGTCCGCGATCGATCAACTTTTGCACCAAGGTCACCAGCTCCACATCTACTGCTTTATCGAAGCATTCTTGAAGCAATTCGTAGAGCACACGGTGTGCGGGCAGATAGAAATTTTCTGCCGTCAACTTCTCTTCCACAGCTCGTCCGATGTACTCCAAGGGATTTTGCAGCATCGAACTAAGGATCGATTTCTCGGGTCCTAAGGCATGAGGCAAGGCGCGTGTGACGTCATCCATCCGCGAATCTGCCGCCTGATGCAAATCAGCTTGTGCGTTGCCAGTGCGGCTTTGTGAAATCGGTTCCATGCGGGGGAAAAGAGTGACAGAGATGCCTCGACATCGTCAATCCCATACCTCTGGCATCTGCAAAAACATCGGATGTGGCAGCGATGATTCACCTCCGCAAGATCAATCAATGAGAACCATAATCGAAAAAACTCCCGTAAAAGCATCCGAGATTCTTTTACGGGAGAGAAATGAGCCATTTATTCCACGCTCACCGGTTTGCCTGTGGCGGCGGAGACGTAGATGGCATCGATGACTTGCATGAGGCGCAGCGATTGCTCGGGAGTATTGAGCGGTGCTGCTTTGCCTGTTAGTGCATCGATGAAATTTGCGGCAGAACCAATACGTCCCATGTCTTCACATACGGGCGTGGTGATTTTCCGATCCACACTGTGTCCATTTTCTTGCACGTAAAGTTCGCAGGTATCGATGGCAGTGCTATCGATGCCGTCGATGCCGAAGAGACGCTCTACTTTTCCTCCGGCCTTTGTGCCTTGGAAAACCACGCTGACTTCTTCGCGTTTGATCATTTCAGCCCACGAAACCTGGAGGCTGAGAACTTGACCGGTCTTGAAAGTGACGAAGCCATGAGCGGCGTTTTCTACATCGGTGACACCACCTTCGCGGTCGGGGATGCCCCATGGGCCTTTGAAATTTTTATCTTGGATAAAATCGCTAAAAGTCTGTCCCAGCACATGCGCGGGTTCGGGATAGCCCATGAAATACATGGCGAGATCCACCATGTGCAAGAGGTCGATGAGTGGTCCACCGCCGGATAGCTCCTTGGTGGTAAACCAGCCGCCGAAACCAGGAATGCCGGTGCGGCGAATCCATTTTGCTTGGGCAGAATTGATGCGACCTACGGTTCCATCGTTGATGTATTTCATCATCGCTTGGGATTCAGGCCGGGCGCGATTGTTGAAATTGAAGAGGACTTTTTTGCCGGCTTTGTTCGCGGCATCGATGATTTCTTTCACCTCGGCAGCATTGAGTGCAGGCGGTTTTTCGGAAAAAACGTGCTTTCCTGCTTGGAGGCACTGGATGGCAAGCGGCTTGTGGAATTTGTTAGGCACGATGATGCTCACGGCTTCAATCTCGGGACTGCCCGCCAGCATGGCCTCAACGCTCTCGTAGGATTTTGCGATGTTCCATTTTTCTGCGGCTTTCGCAGCAGCACCGGGGGCGGCATCTGCTACGGCAATGATTTCTGCTCCTGCTTGGCGGAAGCCTGCGGCGTGGTATTGAAGCATGCCACCGGCACCAATTACGGCTGTTTTGATCGACATAGGATGGTGTATTTATTGGTTCGATTTGTCGAATGCGGCATCGAAGGCGACTTGATTGGTCGGGAAGTCGAGTTTTTTCACGTAGGCGCAGCTTTCCGCCGCTCCATGGAAACGATCCATGCGACCGTCTTCCCATTCGACGCTGAGTGGGCCTTGGTAGCCGATGTCGTTCAAGGCGACGATGACATCTTCGAAGCGAATATCACCCCGTCCTACGCTGCGGAAGTCCCAGAATCGACGGGCATCACAGAAGTCGGTGTGACCTCCAAAAACGCCAACGCTGCCATCGCCGTGGCCCCACCACACGTCTTTCATGTGAGCGTGGTGAATTTGCGCCGCGAAAGTGCGGATGAATTTGACGTAATCGACGCCTTGATAGCCAAGGTGGCTGGGGTCGTAGTTGAAGCCGAAGCGTTTGTGCCCTTTTACGGCATCAATGGCACGCTGGGCACTGACCAAGTCGAAGGCAATCTCGGTAGGGTGAACTTCGAGGGCGAAATAAACATCTTCTTTTTCAAAGACATCAAGGATGGGCAGGAAGCGATTGGCAAAATCATCGAAACCTTTCTGTAAATAAGCTTGGCTGGTGGGCGGGAAGGCGTAAAGCGCACCCCAGATGGAGGATCCGGTAAAGCCATTGACGACGGCTTTTCCTGAGCCAGGTGCTTTTGTCGCCATGTATTCTTTGCCAGCATCGAGGAATTTCCGGCAGGCGCGGGCGGTATCGGCGAGTTCTGCGGCGGCGCGTTGACGCACACCTTCTGGCTCACCATCGCCCCAAACGTGCGGAGGCAAAATGCACTGGTGACGCTCATCGATCAGGTCGCAGACAGCCTGACCTACCAAGTGCGCAGAAATGGCGTAGCAGGCAAGGTCGTGTTTTTTCAATAATTCCCAGCGTCCGGAGATGTAGGAAGGGTCATTGAGGGCGGCTTGCACGTCAAAGTGATCGCCCCAGCAGGCGAGTTCGACTCCGTCGTATCCCATTTGTTTTACTTTTGGGAGAAGTTCTGCAAGTGGAATATCAGCCCACTGCCCGGTGAATAATGTTACAGGTCTTGCCATAATTTCGGTTTACGTTGCGCCCGTAGCTTGAACAGAAATAGAGAAATCTGCCACTGAAAAAAGCGATCTATGCAAAAAATCAATCGCGGACGGATTCCTGCGTCGGGGGCTTATTTGGACTGCTCTAGCATGAGCAAAAGCGGGGCTTCGGCACGTAGACGGATGTCTTCGGGCAATTCGACCTGCGGCGTGAGGTTTTTTAGGCAGTCGTATAGCTTCTGCAAGGTGTTCATTTTCATGTAACGGCAATCGGCACACGCGCAACGCTCGGTAGGCCCAGCGATGAGGTTTTTATCGGGGCACTCGCGACGCAAACGATGCAGCATCCCACTTTCCGTCACCACGATGATGTCTTTCACTGGAGCATTCTGGCAGAAGGTGACCATTTTTTCGGTAGAGCAAACTTCATCCGCTAACAAGCGCACAGCCTGCGTACATTCGGGGTGAGCGACGACGAGCGCATCAGGATATTCGTCCTTGATCCGACGAATCGAGTCGCGCGTGAATTCGACGTGAACGTAGCAATTTCCCTTCCACAAATCCATTTTCCGCCCTGTTTGCTCCATCACCCAAGCACCGAGATTTTCATCGGGGACAAAGAGAATCGGACGGTCTGCGGGTGCTTTATTGACGATTTTCACCGCATTCCCCGATGTGCAGATCACATCGCACAGCGCCTTCACATGAGCCGAGCAATTGATGTAGGCGATGACGTAGTAGTTTTTCTCTGCATGATCATAGAGAAATTTTTCTAAGGCTGGCCCTGGGCAAGATTGCTCTAGCGAGCAGCCGGCATCTTTGTCGGGCAGGACTACAATTTTCGAGGGATTTACGATTTTTGCCGTCTCGGCCATGAAATGCACACCGCAAAAAACAATCACATCTGCCTGCGTTTCCTTGGCATGGTAAGCTAACCCTAATGAATCACCCACATAATCGGCAACATCTTGAATGTCACCTGTTTGGTAATTGTGCGCTAAAATGACGGCGTTGCGTTCTTTCTTTAGGCGCTGAATTTCAGATACGAGGTCAATAGTCATGCGAGGTCTGCATTTTACTGTGCATGGGTGACTTAGCAAGCCGAAGTTCCTGATTCTTCCTTGACTCAACTACTGACAAAACTACAACTCACGCATGCCAGAAAGCCACGAGGAAAATAGCCACGACACCTCCCCTGCCCCAACCACGAATCGGCGACTCTTCGTCCTCGACGGCATGGCGCTCATTTATCGAGCCCATTTCGCCTTCATTCAAAACCCCATCCGCAACTCCAAGGGCATTAACACCTCAGCCCTCTACGGCTTCGCCAACACACTGCTCAACATCATCGAGCAAGAAAAACCCACCCACCTCGGCGTCGCCTTCGATACCCACGCCCCCACCGAACGCCACATCCTCTACCCCGCCTACAAAGCCCAGCGCGATGCCGCCCCAGAGGAACTCCTCGCCGCCATTCCCCAAGTGAAACGCCTCTGCCAGGCCATGCACATCCCCATCCTAGAAATCGATGGCTTCGAAGCCGATGACCTCATCGGTACCCTTGCCCACCGAGCAGATGCCGAAGGAGATTTTCACACTTACATGGTCACGCCCGATAAAGATTTTTGCCAACTCGTCAGCCCCTCCACCTGCATCTGGCGGCCAGGGCGCAAGGGCAGCGATCACGAAGTTCTCGACCTCGCCGCCGTCCTGAAACAATGGGAAATCACTCGCCCATCCCAAGTCATCGACATCCTCGGCCTCTGGGGCGATGCCTCCGACAACATCCCAGGCGTCCCCGGCGTCGGCGAAAAAACCGCCAAAAAACTCATCGCCGAGTGGGACAGCATCGAAAATCTCATAGCAAACGCCACGAAAATCAAAGGCAAACTCGGAGAAAATCTCGCCGCGAACAGCGACCAAGCCCTCCTCTCCAAAAAACTCGCCACCATCATCATAGATGCCCCACTTTCCGTCGCATGGGATGACCTCGCCCTCACCCCCCACGACGAATCCGCCGCCCTCGCCCTCTTCCAAGAATTCGAATTCCGCACCCTCGCCA
>CAMAYN010000024.1 GCA_945862285.1 Akkermansia muciniphila
ATTGCTCCATCATCTTTTGAAGTCAAACCACGAAGACCTTTGACCGTATCTGAGCCGCCGGAAACAAGCACATACGAAATGCCACATTCACCTGCTTGTAAAATTTGATTTGAGGGTTGAATGACGTTATCGGGCTTTCTGTCGCCAGAGGGATTTCCGCCCTCCGCATAGAAGATTTCTTCAGACGGGGTGTAGCCACCCGCGATGAGTTGCCCAAGAAATTGGTTGGAATAATTTCCTGTAAACGCGTGAAGCGACGGCTTCATTTTCGCTGTATTTGCGTCAGGAAACGACCCGAAATCCTGCTCGAAATCCATCATAATAAGGTGAATATGCTTCATATTACCTAACGCTCGAACTTTATCTGTAGGTTTACGGGCTTTCAACATAGTGGGAGCGACCATAACCACAAGAATCACAATGATCACCAATAAGATCAGAATTTGTCCCCAGGTGAAGAATTTTCGCTTTGGATTTTCCATACACGTGTTTTCGTTAGTTTTCATTACTGTGGCGTTAAAACAGTAGGAACAAGAGCATTTTCTCCCGAACCCCAAACCGTGCCTTCGCCGGTCTCAAATAGGCTTCTTTTTGTCCCTGACAGCTTGATTCGATTGTTCTCATCAAGCCATTCATATTTAGCTGCCCCGTCTATCCTCATATAAACGCCACGTCCTTCATAAGCACGCTTGATTGGCCGAAAAACGGCATCTTGACCACCGCGCATAACTGGTGCGCAAAGGTAAGGAGTACCGCCGTTGTCGCAAGAACTCAACCCACGAAGAACTTTGATCTTGGCTGAACCGCCAGTAACAAGCACATACGAAATGCCACATTCACCTGCTTGTAAAATTTGATTTGAGGGTTGAATGATGTTATCGGGCTTTCTGTTGCCAGAGGGATTTCCGCCCTCCGCAAAGAAGATTTCTTCAGACGGGGTGTAACCCCCCGCGATGAGTTGCCCTAGAAATTGGTTGGAGTAATTTCCTGTAAACGCGTGAAGCGACGGCCTCATTTTCGCTGTATTTGCGTCAGGAAACGACCCGAAATCTTGCTCGAAGTCCATCATGATCAGGTGAACTTGTTTCATATTATTGATGGCTTGAACCATAGCCGTTTTTTTTCTCGATTTCAATATTGAGGGAGTAGCCAAAATCACAAGAATCACGATGATCACGAATAGGATCAGAAACTGCACACCCCAGAAAACCTTTTTGTTCGATTTTTCACTGCTCATATTTTTTTGTGTAATTTTTTCCGAAGTCCTTGAATCAATCCATAGCATCTCAACAGCAAATTACGATCTCATGATCCTTTGCTTCCGAGCAATGGTATTGATCTCCAGAAGTCGATAAAAGACTCCGGAAAAACTCCTTTAAAAAAGCGGCTTCATTGCTGAAGCCGCTTGGAATTACATTTGATCAGGTTGTTCTAATTACTGCGGAAGTAACACAGTTGGAGTAAGAACGCCGTCACCCAAGGCCCATACAGTGCCTTGGCCAGGCTGGAATAGCGTATTGCTTGTTCCAGGAAGTTTGATCCGATTGTTCTGAGGATTGAGACGCTCATCTTTCGCCGATCCGTCAATGCGTAGGTAAACGCCACGGTTATCGTAGGTATCCGAACGGAAGACCGCATCTTGTCCGCCTGTTTGTACTGGCGCACAAAGGTAAGGAATACCGCCGTTGTCCGATGAACTCAAACCACGGGGACCAGACGCAGTGCTGGAACCACCCTGCACGAGAACATAGGCCATTCCGCATTCGCCAGCTTGAAGAATTTGCTGCACAGGCTGGGTTACGTTATCAGGCTTTTTGTTACCTGATGGATTGCCGCCTTTCGCGAAGAAAATCTCTTCCGACTGCGTGTAGTCAGCAGCAATCAACTGACCAAGCAGTTGGTTGGAAGATTGTCCAGTAAATGCACTAAGATTTTGGTCTTGTTGCGCCGTGTTGGAGTCAGGAAATGAGTTAAAATCCCCTTCAAAGTCCATCATAATAAGATGCACTTGCTTCATATTGTTGATGGCTTGTACTTTATCCACTTTTTTCCGCTGTTTGAGAATAGCGGGAGTGGCCAATGCCGCAAGTGCGACGATAATCGCGATTACGACGAGAAGTTCCACAAGTGTGAAACCCTTACGATTCCATTTTTTCGTTTTCATTTTGTATTTGGTATTTTGTGTTTATTTTTATTGTTACTTGGCGATAGTCCTTGGGTAAAAACTACCAACCGTTTATTATTATCACTGCACACAAATAGGCGTATGCAGTTCGATGAAGTTACGAAATTTTTTTGCGATAGCAAGCGAAAAAACCGCAGCAATTCATTTTCTGGAAAGATTCGTCGAGATCGACTACCCCTGAGCCTTCGCCGCTTGCCAGTGGTGTTCCATGACTGCGAGTGATGCCGTTTCTAAGCTGGAGCCACTGGCCTTGATCGACTGCTCCATTTTCCCAAAGCGTTCTTCGAATTTCCGATTCGCCGCCGCCATGATTTGCTCGGGATTCAGATGGCGAAAGCGGGCAAGGTTGACGACGCTGAATAAAATATCACCTAATTCTTCTTCGATGTGAGCCTCGTTGCCCTCGTCCAGAGCGTCTTCAAATTCTAATAATTCTTCGATGATTTTCGCAATCACCCCCGTGGCATCTGGCCAATCAAAGCCGACTTTTGCGGCCTTTTTCTGGAGTTTGGCGGCGCGTAATAGTGCCGGAAGCCCCTGCCCAACGCCGTGCAAGTAGGGCTTTTCTTCATCGCCCTTTTCTTGACGTTTGATGGCGTCCCATTGAGATAGCACCGCTTCGCTATCGTTCGCAGAGGAATCCCCGTAAACATGGGGATGTCGGCGCACGAGTTTTTCGCTGATGCCGCGTGCTACGTCATCGAAGTTAAAATGCCCGGACTCTTCCGCGATTTCTGCATGAAATACCACCTGCAAAAGCAAATCGCCAAGTTCTTCTTGTAAATGCGGCATGTCATTGCGCTGGATCGCATCCACGCATTCGTAGGTTTCTTCGATCAAATTCCCGACTAACGAAGCATGCGTTTGCTCCGCATCCCACGGACAACCGCCCGCGGCACGGAGACGATGCATGATGGCACGAAGCCGATTCATCTGCTGTGCGCCATCGCTACACTCCATCATTTCTTGATCGTTCATGGGGCGATGGAAGCGGATTTTTTCACCTGCGACAAGACTTATTCCCTACATCAGCTCTGATTGCCCATCACCATCACAGACAGCTCCCGATGATGTGGTGCGCGCCGATGTTCGAAATGAAAAACCCCTTGCCAAGTGCCAAGCTGCATGTGCCCTTGATGAATCGGAATGACCTCGCTACTGCGCGTCAATGCCATGCGAATATGACTCGGCATGTCATCGGGCCCTTCACATGTATGAGTGAACCAAGGGTCGTTTTCAGGAACCAGTCGATCAAAAAACGCTTCTAAATCCCGCCGCGCATCAGGATCAGCATTTTCCATAATCACGAGACTCGAACTCGTATGCCGCGTCATCACAGTCAGCGTTCCCTCGCGCACGCCACTTTTGGCAACGATGCTGCGCAGTTCTTCGGTGATTTCATACGTGCCTTTGCCCCGCGTGCTAAGAGAAATGATTTGATGGTGGGTGATCATGTTAAAAATACAGCACGTGTTTGCCGATCGCAGTTCCTGATTTCATCAAGTCGTGAGCGTCTTGCAATGACTCACAGCTAATCTTTTGTGCCGGAGCATACATCGTGTGGCGCAAGGAACCTTGGTCAATCAAATCAGCGACTTTGCGCAGAATCGCCCCTTGTTGCGCCATGCAGGGCGTAGTGAATTTACTTCGGGCAAACATAAACTCCCAATGAATCGAAACACATTTCGCCTTCAATGGATCGCCCAGACGCAACAACACTTGTGGCTCCACAATAAGTAATAATTGCCCCATCGGCGCAATCCATTCGCCCATAAAATCCCAGTATTTCTCGGTGCTGAAAAAATTGGCAATCATTGCAAAGGGTGGCATTCCCAACATTTGGCATTGCATTGCGAGATCGCGCGAATGATCCAAAACCTCATCGGCACCCATGCTCGCACACCATTTCTGCGACTGCTCGCGCGAGACCGTAGTCGTGACGTGCAGTCCCATCCATTTCGCCAATTGAATGGCAATGGAACCCACACCGCCAGCGCCGCCGATGATTAAAATTCGCTTCCCCGGCTCCATGCGCATCCGTTCCACCAGCCCTTCCCATGCCGTCAAGGCCGTCAAAGGCAAGGAAGCCGCTTGCGCGAAATCTAAGGTTTTTGGCTTGTGCGCGACCAATCGTTCATCCACGCAATGCCACTCCGCGTTGCATCCCGACTTGGTGACATCGCCGGCATAATACACTTCATCACCGGGTGAAAAATCCGACACATCATCGCCCACGGCCTCCACCACACCACTGGCATCCCAGCCCAAAATGCGCGGCTCCGTGACCGTCTGCGGAAGTGCTGCACGTATCTTCGTATCGACGGGATTTACGGAAATCGCATGCACTTTCACCAGAATTTCTCGCGGATTCGGACGGGGAATGGGGATTTCTACTTCGTAAAATGGACTCACCGTATCATCGTCCCGTCTGGGCAAAACACCAAAAGCTTTCATCGGCGATGATGATGAAGCGATCTGGTTACTGCGACAATAGGAAAGCGGTTTTTTCGGAAAAAAACAATCGACCTACGCAGCACAAAGATGGAACTTGTCGGCATCCATGTCGGAAATCCCCACAGAATCAGGCGGCGATGTATGCCAAAGCTGCGGTGCCTGCTGCGCCTTCTATCGCGTCTCGTTCTACTGGGCGGAAGCGCTCCAACGCGCATTGCCCGATGAATGGACAGAAAAACGCGATCACCATTCCTCGTGTATGCGCGGCACCAACCAAGCCAAGCCGCGCTGCGTAGCACTTTCTGGGACGATAGGTCAGCATGTTTCTTGCCAAGTCTATGATCAACGCCCCAGCCCCTGCCGCGCCGTGATGCCTGGCTCTGAACAATGCCGCAAAGCCCGTGCAGCCTACGCGCTACCCGCCTTGTGATCTTGGCACCATGGATCACTTCTTTGCCCGTTCCACAGAAATTTTTGAGCACTATGAAGAATTTTATGCTCATTTTTTCCATTCTCTAGCTAAAAATGCCGAGACTATAACCAAATATGAGCAATTTTGCAGTTATCATTACACTACTCACGGCAAAGATTGACAAACTTTTGGCACATTTGACGATTCTTTAGCTTAATCAGAAGATACTTTTGCAAGATATGAGTCTGTACAAGCAAAAGTATTCTCTGATGAGGCTTGAGGATCTTCTGATGAGCCTTGAGAATCTTCTGTACAAGCAAGAGTGTCTTCTGTACAAGCAAGAGTATCTTCTGTACAAGCAAGAGTATCTTCTGTACAAGCTTGAGGATCTCCTGATGAAGCTTACGAATCTTCTGATGAGGCTTAGGAATCTTCTGATGAAGCTTAGGAATCTTCTGATGAGGCTTACGGATTGATTTTTTGACAAAACGATGCGCCATGGGGCGAGAGTGCTTCGTCAGTTCTTCCTTTGCGTTTCTTTGTGGATCTTTGCGGTTGTAAAAAAATGTATCCAGAAAGCCCACCATGGCAGACAAAATGTTCCTTCATCCGAAACCCTTGCCGTGCGGAATCCCCTGCCCCATCAAGGGGCGGTGACGGGACAGATTCTTAGAGAATGCGTGACCCAGCGCATTGCACTGGGCTGGCTTGTTGCCGCACCGTTGGTGCTTGAGAGGTCTGAGAAAACCTCCATGAAAAAAGCAGCTCACAGTGCTTTGCTCAACTGGATTTGATAGGTTTCGTAGTTGGGATCATCGGTGGCTTTTGCGGTGAGCATTCCCGTTTTTGCATCGAGATGAAATACCGTATCGCCAATTTTTAATTGATCATTCCCGATGATTTGCCATTTGCCCGATAGTTTGAGATGTTGCAGTTGGATTTCATGATTTCCGGCCAAATAGATGTTTTCTCTTTTTTCCGTCTCCCCTTTTTTCGCGGTAATGATCTGATAGGAATCGGCAAGGTTTTCTTCATCGAATTTCTGGAATACAGGCTCTTTGACGAGTTGTTTTAAGCGATTCGTATAGGACGGGAAAAAGCGATCGGCGGTGTATTTGTGATAGGCTTTGGTACCGAGATCGGCAATCATTTGCTGTTCTAATTGGGGGCGCATGATGTCTGCTCTGCCGACGAGAACACGCACTTTTTTTGCTGGTGTAGGACTTGCTTGCAGCGGGAGAACCTGCTCCAAATCACTCTGCGGCACGATCCAAAAGACGCGCAGGCCCGTTTTGTCGAAATACGATTTCCACCATGTTTTGACCATGCCATTTGCTTCATCGGCATTGAGTCCTTGCGCCATCAAACCTTGGCGCATTTGCTGGAAGACTTCGATTTTTTGCGTAGCGGCACTCTGTGGTTTGATCCACTCCGTTTCCGCGACTTGGGCCGTTGCACCAGGAGCTACGGCACCGATGGTTTTGTAGCGAAAGACTCCGCCGATGTTTTCAAAGGCGAAGGCGAAGGGAATGGCTTGTTTGCTACGATTTTTCACGATCACGGTTTCTGTGGCATCGACGCCGAAAGTCGCGGGTAGTGCAAAATTTCCCACACCGCGATAAAAGAGAAAGTCCTCATGTTCCTCGCCGACTTTGAGGACGTTCGCGGACGGCACGCGTGGATAGATCCATGTGGGGTTTTCGTCAGTCTTAAACGTGAGCGCGGGATCGGCATCGGATTTCGGTAAGACTTCCACATCCCACTCGATGGCCCCTTGATAGGGCTTGGTTTGATCGCCAAAATTGATGGGCTGACGCAGAAATACCATATCGCGACCTCCGAGCACTTGTTGGAGTTGGGGACTGATCGTGTATTGATCCTTGGGAACAAGATTGGGGGTATCGCCCGACTTGCGCTGTGGGTACCATTGGCTAATGGTGCCGCCATTGAAGCCGACTTTAATGTTCACCTTGGGAGCATCGTCACCATAAATGTAAATGACGGGCGTTTCCATTTTCACGGTGACATTTTCTAGCAGTGCTCTTTCGATGCCTTTCAAGGAACCCAGATCTTGGTGGAGGACTTTTTCGATCCCTGCTTGCTGTAAGGCGACGGAAATTTGCTGCTTGTTTTGAAACGGAAGACTGCCAGGAGAAAAACTCGTGTAGTAGAACGGAGAATAGGGCGATGATAAGCCGCGCATGCCGATGTGGGAATAAACAAAGGGCGGCAGGTGTTCTTCCTCGACCTCGACGCCGGCGAGAAGTCCGCCATCGGAACCAGAAACGGTGGTAAATGTCCCCCACTCATGGAGTTCGTAGGCCGATACCATTTGACCTTGAAAAAGGCTCGCTCCACAGATTGCTAAAAGATGCTTTTGAATTGTCATAGATCCCTCAAATAGCGGGAAAAATCGGCAGCTTCAATCAAATTTCATCCGTTTTACATACAATTTACAATCGGAATAAGCGTTTCGCATTTTCATCGGTTTGTTGCTCGAGTTCCGAGCAATCACGATGGAGGAAAAGGGCAAGAAGCGCGGCAGTGCGGGACAATGCGCGGGGATGATGGAAAGGGTAAGCAGAAAACTCAGGGTAGAGGTGGGCGGGCCCTTTCATGTCTGGCGCATCAGTCTCGATCAAGAGTCGGTCGGTAGGAATCGAGCGAAACATTTCGAGCACAGCGACTTTTCGCGGTTCAAAAAAATACGCAGAGAAGGAAAAATAAGCCCCGAGCTTGGCGAAGTGGGGAATCATGTCCACGGGGCCGCTGTAACTGTGAAGTAGAAAGGGAGGGATGGGCTTTTGTGCGGCGATTTCTTGTGCAATGGCCTGCCATGCTTTTAATCCATGAATCGACATCGGGCGATCATACTGGCGACTAAGCGCGATGTGTTGGGCAAATACTTCGCGTTGTTGGTCTTTGGGAAGATCGATACGCCAGTGATCGATCCCGCATTCCCCTATCGATGCATGAGGATGACTGGCGAGGATCAGTGCGAGGTTTTCATGCCATGACGAGGTGCGTTGTAGAATTTTCCATGGATGCAAGCCATACGCGGGCCGTAGCAGCGCGGGGAATCGTGTGCAAAGCTGGGCAACGTCTTGCCAATCATGCTCGCAGGTGCCATTGACAATCGCGTGATGAATTCCCGCATCAGCCATTTCATCGATCAATGCCGATGCGCGTGCTTGTAAAATCGGAAAATGAAGATGGCAGTGGGCATCAATCATTTTTTCTCGGCTACTCTTTTACGATGCGTCCACCAAGAGACAGAATTCGCGCGTTGGCCTTGGCTGATTCTGCATCGGGGATATTCCCGACGCGGACATACATCTGAGAAAGCGCCGTCCAAGCAAGGAGATCGTTGGGTTTGAGTGTTGTCGCCTGCAAGCCGCAGCCGATGGCCTCTTGCATGCGATCGAGCTTCATCAAGGTCATACCTAGAGCATGCCAACCATCAAAAAAATCTGGTTCCAGTGTTACGCATCGGCGATACAGAGCTTCGGCCTCGACCAGTTGGCCTAGGGCAAGATGGCCGTTTGCTTCATCAAAAAGATTTTCTGTTTCTTCGTTCACGTTGCGTAAGAGGTAGAGCGAAATCACTTCACCTCAACATTCGCGCGGAGTTCTTTCATCCATGCAGAGAAGAGGTCGTATTTGAGGTTTGTAGTCTCGCTGTCCACCTGCGTTTTGATTTTTTCTTCCCGCTGGGGATCTTTTACAATTTCGCGTTTCTCCACGTAGATCACCAATTGGTTATCAAGTGAAGTGGTCGTCGTTTCACAAATCGTAGCAGGTTTGGCAAGGCGAGCGGCTTTAAATAACTCGGTGGAATGGGGTTGCATCGGTTGCGAAGCATCTTGTTCGAGAGCTTTCACACTGGTTGCCGTGAGTCCTGCATCCTTAACGGCATCGGCGAATGACTTACCTGCTGCCATTGCCTCGGCCAGATTTTTTCGAGCACTCTCCGCTGTTTCTTTCATCTGCTTGATGGCGTTTTCTTTGATCAGGTCAACTTTAGCTTCCACTTTCGCCTCCTCAAAGGTTTTGACGCGAACAGGTTCTTCGGCATCGATTTTTACCAGCAACTGCTCATTGGCAAGCGTGGTAATGTAGAGAATCTTGGAAAGGGGGTCAGAGGTGATTTTTGATCCGAAAAGAAACTGATTCATGTTTTTCTGCTCGCCGGCGCGGAATTGAATTTTCAACATCTCATCGGGAATACTGTTCGCGTTGAAAAAATCGGTTTTTGTGAGTTCGCCAAAGCCTTCTTCTTTCAGGAGCGTCTCAAACTCGGCATCTTGACGTTCGCCAAGTTTTTCGAGGAATGCATCGAGGCGATCGGCGATCTCGATTTCGGCATTTTTCCGTTTTTTGATAATTTCCTTATCGGCGGCACTGGGCTCTGGCACGGGATCGCCAGGTTTTTCCGCTTTTGGTGGCTCTGGAGCCTTTTCTGCGCCTGCTTCGTATGCTGGTTTCAGCAAAATGTAACTAAAACGACGTCGGGCATCGGTTTTGTAGGCGTCTTTTTTGAGTTCCCAAAACGCTTTCAACTCTTCCTCCGTCGGGTTTTGTTTCGACTCAAATTCTGGTAATTTAAATTCGATAAATTGAAGATCGATCTTTTGGCCATCGGCCAGCAACTTCATACGAGTGGCTTCTGGTGAGGCTGCAACGCTGTGTCCGAGCAGTTCGTTGATTTTTTCATAGGTGATCAGGTCTTTGATCAAGTCGAGGAAATCACGTTCGCCCATGCTGTAGCGCCCAAGTCCTGTTTTGATAAATTGGTCATACATTTCCTGATTGAAATTCTTTTTACCAAGCTCCGTCGGGCTTGGTTGAGCAAAGCCCGATTCTTCGCGAACGAATTTTTCAATTTCTGCGGCGCTAGGAACTAATCCAAGATCTTGGCCCGCCTTACGAAGAAGAATGCGGTGAACAAAAAAATTCTTAGCGGAGTCTTGGTCATCCATGCCCGATGAATCACCCATAAGTGCAAACATCGCCATATATCCTGATTGCTGCGACACCATCGGCAGAAGCTGCATGGATCTTTCCCCTAATCGGCGGTATTCGCTATCGGAGTAAGAAACGCCATCTACTGTGATCACGCGATCGCTGCCGCTGCGGAAGAAATTTTGGGTATCCATAAGCAAGAAACCTATGAAAACTGCGATGAGTGCTGCGATGATGACGCCTGGGTATTTGCGAAGATTTTCGATCATGATGGAAGTGACGTAGTGGTGAGCGGGCAGTTATTTAGGCTTCTACGTGGAAGTGGGCAACAAGATTCGTGCTATTTGGAAGGCTTTTTATCAAAAATGGCCGATTCTTTTGCAGTGTCTGAATCGGATTGCAGCAAGAAACGCAAACGGCGGAAAAAATAAAAACCCACAAGGGATCCTAAAAAATCCGCCATAAGATCCATCGCATCATTGCCGCTGCGCCCTGGCACTGTGGACTGATGCCATTCATCAAGCGCACCTGTCGCGGTAAGAGTGAGGACGACAGCCGTGAGAAGGAGGTGAGGCAGGATTTTACCGCGAGAAATGGTGAAGAGTGCCGCGCATAAAATTCCACTGCCGCCAAAGAAATAACCAAAGTGGTAGATTTTATCGATTTTATTGATGGAATTGGTCGGCAAATCTGGCATTTCACCAGATGATAACAGCCATAACGAAACAAACCAAATGAGAAAAAGTGTGCTCCAGAGGGCTGGATGTCGTAGAGGAGGGGGTAGTTTCACACGCTTATGAATGGGGAGAGTTATCTTGCCGGTGAACTTCTTCTTCCAGTCGTTCCGCTAGCCACTGTTTCATCATCGATTGGTAATTCAGGTAGCGGGAACGCGCAATTCGCTTGATCCGGGAAAGCATGCGAGGGTCAAAACGAAGTGTAATCGTCGTTGATTCACGCGCATCAGGTTCGTGGATGCAGGACTGCATGAGTCGAGGGTCTAACTCGTTTTTTTGCCAAAAGAGACATTCCGTCTTCTCGTCTGAGAACTCAGGAATTTGTGACCATGAGGTAAGAGTATTCATTTTTTCCAATCTGGGTAATGCTGTTACTTCATCGCTGCGTAGCGACGTTCGTAGAATCTTGCTTCATTTTCGGTCATTTCTCGGGCAGCAATCACGCGCGTGTATTTGCCATCAGTGCGAAAACAAATGAATAGTTGGCGCCCTGTAACGGTGCGGCCAAGTGCATAATAACGAGCATCGCCATCCGCACGATCCACGTCCGGTAAAAGCCGTACGCTGAATGGATCTTCAAGCACCTCTTCAAGGTCGCGTGGCTTGAAGTCTTTCAAATCGTAATTTACATCTAAAATGTCTAATTCCATAATGCTATACACTGTACCGATGACAAAAGCGTATTTGTTTGCGATTATCTGTTGGCACTTGCTAACGCGAGTAAAGTAGAGGAAATCTTGCAACGCAATCAAAAATTCTGCCTTGGTAGAAATTTAGGTTCAGGCACATGCCGCAGTGCCACCTAGTGGAATGACCAAACGAGAGGAATAATCGCCGACGCTAAAAGCCAAGCTAGTAGATTCATTGGTAAGCCAATGCGCAAAAAGTCGCCAAATTTATACCCTCCAGGGCCATATACCATCATGTGTGTTTGGTAGCCCATGGGTAGCATAAATGCCGTGCTGGCACCGATGCAAATGCCAATAACAAAAGGCATGGGATTGCAGTGAAGACCCTCCGCTAAATTGACTACGATGGGGAGCATCATCAAGGCCGTTGCGTTGTTCGAAAGCACTTCCGTTAGAATGATGGTGAGTAAAATAATGACGCTGAGTGCCATCGGTTCAAGTAACTGGGGACTCGCAATGCTACTGACTACTCCGATAAATCCATTGGCTAGCCATTCTGCCGTTTTACTCGTTTCCATTGCCATGCCGAGAGCCAGCATGCCATAAAGCATAAAAATAATCGGCCAATCGACTCCCGCATAAGCGACGCGGGGCGTGATAATTCGCAGCCATAGAATCAACACAGCACCAACAAGAGTTGAAATGTGCATGGGGACATGCTGTGAGAAAATCGTAGTCGTTAGAACCACCAATGCTAAAATGCCCCACGTAAGCGTGGCTTTGGAGCGAAAAGCGGGCGGCGGCGATATTTGTGCCCGATCTGTCAGAACAAAGTTTTCGCTTTGCTGCAAGCTGGCTAAGTTGTTTTTCGCAGTAAGAACGAGCAAGGTGTCGCCATGAACTAATTGCTCTTCTGCCAGCTTCTTCGTAATGTTTTTCCCACTCCGATGCACTGCTAGCACCATCGCATTATAACGCTGTCGAAAATCCGTCTCGGCCAAGGTTTTATGGCAGATTTCGGATTCTTCGGTCAAAACAAGCTCGGTGATGATTCCATCAATTTTCGATAAAGTCGTGATTCCCATTTGCGGAAAAATCTCATCGACAGTATCAACTTTATTCCGATGTCCATGCATCCCAATCAGAAATCGATCATTGACCTGAATGGTGATCTCATTGACGGGGAGCATAAGTCGCTCACCGTTGCGGCGGATTTCCATCAGATGGATGTTATTTTTGCCATCAAATAATGGACTTTGCAGCAATGGCATGCCGATCAGGGCCGATGATTTATCGATCAGTATATGAAAGAGCGGGGTGATCCTTTCATCGGCATCTAATACACCAATCACGGAACTGCGGGATGGCAGGAGCTTTGGACCAAATAGGCAAAGGTAAGCAAGGCCAATCACACAGAGTGGTATGCCGATGTAGGCCAGCTCGAACATCTGCATCGCTGGCAATCCATATTTCACCATTTTTCCACTGATCACAATGTTGGTTGAGGTACCAATCAAGGTGCAACAACCGCCTAAAATGGAGGCATACGAGAGAGGAATGAGGAGTTTTGACGCAGGTAAGTCTCTACTGCGAGCCATCCCCAAAGTGACAGGCAACATGATCGCAACAATCGCCGTGTTGTTCATAAATGCACTCAAAAGTGCTGTAATGGCACACAATAACAACAATGTGCCGCGTAAAGTGCGAGCAGAGAGTTTTTCCATCATGTAGGAAATCTGTAGAATGCCTCCCGACTTTTCTAATGCCGTTCCGATGACGAATAGCGCACCAATCGTAAGTGGTGCCTCGTTTGTGAAAACCTCCAAAACTGCCTTGGAGTCCACCAAACCAAGGATGACTGTAAGGCACAATAAGGTTAGCGCGATCAGATCTGGCGCTGCGACTTCTTTTATGAAGGCATATAGCGTCAACGCGATCAGGATCAGGGTAAGTATGATTTTTACATCCATTTCAAATTTTCAAGCTCGTAAGTAATTCGTCCATGGCATCGATTATGACATCCGGGCTTTCGCTAATCAAGCGGTTCCGCGTGTGGTAGCCCCAGGAAACCGCGATGTTTTTGATTCCAGCAGCACGAGCCGCCTGTAAATCCATCACACTATCACCCACCATGCAGACTTTCGCCTTTGAAAGTGCCCATTGCTCCAAAATGATCTCGATCCCCCGCGGGTCAGGTTTGTGCGGGACAGAATCACTTTCTCCCAATGCAAGGTCCATTAAGCCATCAAACAACACTTCAGCTATTTCCTTGGTAAAGGCATGAGGTTTGTTCGACAAAATTGCAATTTTATCACCTCTTTGACGTAACATTCTCAAGGTCTCTAGCACCTTGGGATACGGAATCGTTCCGCCTTTCCAGCCTTCGGCGTAATGTATCCGGAAACGATCTAAAACAGCCTCTGCCATTGGCAGGCCGCCGGAGCCAAGTGCTCGATTCACTAGCATTTTTGCACCATCGCCGATGAAGGTCTGCACGATAGCCTGCTCATACTGGGGCAGGTCAAAATCAGCCAGTGCCGCATTCAAGGATGACGCAATTCCCGGAAGAGAATCCACAAGCGTTCCATCTAAATCAAAAATCCAACCACGCATCGGGTGGAAAGAATCACAGGCCGATCAAAGTGACAAGCTCTGTATCGGAAAAATCATGCAAGTGATCCACAGCTGCGAGCAGCATTTCTTGATCCGTTTCTGCTTGCAGATCAGCAAAGGTCTCAACGACTTCGTGAACTTGATTCTTACCATCCGTAGCGATCGGGCGAACACCGCGATCCGATTGATTCGGAATCATCAGGAAAGCAGCGAGACAAGCTGCAGCCGCTAGCAAAGCTGCCACATATTTTCTGCCGCCTGACCAGAATGACGCATCAGTGGAGCCCTCCGCTTGAATGGCATGAACCACGCGATCCACAAATCCTGCACTCGCATGGATCGGCTCGCCTTGTTGTAACAAATCCCAGACAGGATCATTTTCCCAATCATGACTCTGATAGGCAGAATCGGTAATTTGACCATCCGATTCAACTTCACCAAGCTCGTAATTTACATCGATATTTTTCATCTGCGTTTCCTTTCACCCAAATTAACTCAGAAAAATCAGAAAAGTTGCCAACAAAGATGATTTTTCTGAAAAAATAGATTCACTCGCGTCATGCACTTTTCCGGAGTAACGCCACCATCACACCTTGGATAATCAATTCTTGCGCGGGAATTAAGTCAGGGAAATTCTTGTTTTCCGCATGCAAGAACGGTTGACCGCCTGCTACCATATAACGCTTGAGGGTCGTCTCACCGTCGATTAATGCGGCGACAATGTCCCCATGGCGCGCTGGTCGGATTTCCATAACCACCATGTCACCGTCGCAGATATGGGCCTCGATCATTGATTCACCGCGTACTTTGAGAGCAAAAGTTTGCGTCGAGCGCTGAATCCCCAAAGAGCGGATGTCAATTGTCAAACAACCTTCTTTTTCCGGCGGTGTGTCATCACCAAAGCCTGCCGCAATACGTCCATAAATCGGCACATCGACAATTACTTCGCGATCCAATTCATCCGGAAATGCCACGGCTCGGGCTTTTCCAGGAAGTCTTTGGATCACGCCTTTGCGCTCAAGCGCACGCAAGTGACTCATCGCCGCCGTTTGGCTCGCAAAACCAAAATAGTGCTGAAGCTCCCGCGTCGATGGAGTGATACCCGTTTTGCGCTGCGCGTTTTTTAAGTATTCCAGAATTTCTACTTGTCGTTTTGTGAGTCCTTTAGCCATAGTATTACGAACAGTGTTCGCAAGAACAAAGCGTGAATTTGAACGCGTAGCAAGAGGAAAATTTCAAAATTCTTCACTTTTTCCCTTTTCTAAAAATCTGCTACATTCGGACATGACCCGTGAATCCATGGCCGACATACTCGATAAAATCGCCCAAATGCTCGAATTAAAGGACGAAAACCCCTTTAAAATCAAAGCCTATCGCAGCGGTGCCGAAGTCGTTCGATCCTACCCTGACGACATCCTGCAACTCGCGGCAGAAGGAAAACTCACCGGAATCAAGGGAATTGGTGATGCATTGCGCGATAAACTCACCGAACTCGCCACCACGGGGAAGCTCGGCTTTTACGAAGAATTACGCCAAGAATTTCCGGCATCGCTTTTCGCTTTATTTGACATCCAAGGACTCGGTGCGAAAAAAATCAAAATCCTTTTCCGCGATTGCCACATTTCCTCCATCGAAGACTTACAAAAAGCCTGCGAAAACAACCAGATTTCTGCTCTTGCAGGATTCGGCGCGAAGACGCAAACCAACATACTCGAGTCCATCAAACGCCGCCATACGTACGCCGCTCAGTTCCGCCTCAGCACCGTAACTACGATCATTGATGAATACCTTGACCTCCTGCGCGACCACCCCAGCACACTTCGAGTGGCAGCCTGTGGTTCTTACCGTAGATCGAAAGAAGTCATCGGCGATATCGATCTTCTCGTAGCCACGTCTGCGCCTGCGGAAATCACGGCATACGTCGCCACCTTCCCGGGAATCGACCACATACTCGTCCACGGCGACACAAAAATTTCCGTCCGCCTCACCAACGGGCCACAATGCGATGTGCGGGCTGTTTCAAACAGGCAATTCCCCTTTGCACTGCAATACTTTACCGGTTCCAAAGAACACAACGTCGCCATCCGCCAACGCGCCTTGCAACGCGGCTGGTCGCTCAATGAGTATGGATTGACCAGCACCAATGAGAATGCCGAAGTGATTCCCGAAATCAACGAGGAAAAAGACATCTACGCCGCCCTAGGGTTGTCATTCATCGATCCAGAATTACGCGAAAATCTTGGAGAAATCGATGCCGCAGAACGCAACGAATTACCCCAACTGATCCAACAAGAAAACCTCCGCGGCACTTTTCACAATCATACCACTGAGTCCGATGGCAAACATACCCTCGCAGAAATGAAAGCCGCCGCCGAAGAACTCGGCTTATCCTATCTCGGCATATCAGATCACTCGAAGTCCTCCTTCCAAGCCCGCGGCCTCGACGAAGCTCGACTCCTCGGCCAAATCGCCGAAATCCGCCGCATGAACGAGGCCGATGACACATTTACCCTCTTTGCCGGCTCTGAAGTGGATATTCTCAAAGATGGATCGCTCGACTTCGATGATGAAATTCTCTCCCAGCTCGACTACTGCGTGGCCTCGATCCATAGTTCTTTCACCATGGAAGAAGATACCATGACGCGCCGCATCATCCGAGCGATGGAAAACCCCCATGTGACGATGCTTGGTCACCTCTCGGGGCGCTTGCTCCTCCAGCGCGAGGCGTATTCCGTCAATCACGCAAAAATCATCGATTGCGCCGCCGAAACCCGCACAATCATTGAACTCAACTGCAATCCTCGCCGTCTCGATATGGATTGGCGTTGGTGGCGCCGCGCCCGCGATAAAGGAGTCTTATGCTCCATTAATCCGGATGCCCACAACGTTTCGCAACTTCAGTATCTACACTTTGGCATCAGGCTCGCCCGCAAAGGGTGGCTGCGCCGCGAAGATGTGATCAACACGAAATCGCGCGAAAACATCACTGCCTTTTTACAGCTACCTAAAGACCAACGCTAGGGGCAAGGAAATCAACAACAGGGCAAACGCATCTGAAATTGCTTAGATCAATACGGAAGTTGGTGCATACTTTTTTTCCGCCAGTCAAATAACATTTTATTGATAAATCAGCGACTGTTGAAGTTTTTCTGACACTTTTATCTTCCACCTTCATTCACAGAAATCGCAGGATAGTCAAATCCGCCCTCGCGGATTAAACGACCCAACTCTTTGGCCTTGATGCGACGCACATACTCCTCCGCTGCGCGTGCCACGGCAGCACTTTTCGTCCTACTGCCAGTGATGCGCATCAACTCCCCCATCACCACATCGTCGATATCTACTGTAATCCTCACAGGGGGCGCATTTTAGGCGTAGCGGCGGGGAGCAATCGGCTTGGACTATTATCATAGCTCATGAGGTGAAAGTGTTCGCCGCGTTTTCCCTGAAATCAGCAAATTCATCAATGATTGCTATGTCCGCTATGTTGACAGTCACTCATCTTACAATCGGCACTTGAAGCAATTTTTTCAGATTGCTCCGATTTATCGCAATCAGGGCAAGTGCCGAAAAATTCCAACTCATGATAAAGATTCGTAAATCCCGTGTTCTGGCGTAATTCTTCTTCCAATTCATGTACAGGACATGGCGCTTTTACTTGCTCGATGCTGCCACAATCTGTGCAAATCAAATAATCTTGGTGAACATCTGGCAACAGTAACGTGAAATACGCCGCCCGCTCGTGCAGACCCAGCCGACGCATGACTCCAGTAATAATCAGCCGTTGCAAAAGGCGGAATACCGTTGCTTTATCACACTGTTGCTCCAATCGCGGCGATTGTGATAACTCATTCAGGGTCATCGGGCGCTTTGCTTCCAATAAGGTGTGAAATAGTTGCTCCATGGCCTTTGTGCGACGGAGACCTTTGGTACGGCAACGTTGAATCAATTCTTCGACAATTTCTTCGGTATTCATAAATGGTTTTATAATAAGGGTAACTGGGAATCTTGTGGGGCGGAGCGTGGCGGCGGCGCACCTATTTTTTCATAGGCGGATCGTTGCGCAAGGCGTCCCCGCGGCGTGCGTTGGAGAAATCCTTGCATGACGAGAAATGGCTCGTGAACTTCTTCGAGCGTGGAGGCATCCTCACCCACCGCTACAGACAAGGTATTTAATCCCACGGGACCTCCGTTAAATTTATAGATGATCGCTTCTAAAATGCGCTTGTCCATTTCATCAAGACCGTCGTTGTCGATTTCGATCATTGTCAGTGCGGCATCAGCAGTAGTGGCATCGATGATGGCATTCGCTCGCACTTGCGCGTAATCACGCACCCAGCGGAGCAAGGCATTTGCCACACGCGGCGTACCGCGGGAACGGGCGGCTATTTCCATCGCACCCAGTTGGTCAATTTCCACATCCATCAAGCCCGCTGAGCGACAAATAATTTTGGCTAATTCCTCGCGACTGTAATAATCAAGACGATTTAAAATACCAAAACGTGAACGCAGCGGCGCTGTGAGCATGCCGGAGCGGGTCGTTGCGCCGACTAGAGTGAAGCGTGGTAGATTCAGTTGGATCGAGCGCGCCGATGGGCCGGAATCAATGATAATATCGAGGCGAAAATCTTCCATCGCGGGGTAGAGATATTCCTCGATCGCCGGGTGGAGGCGATGAATTTCATCAATGAAAAGCACGTCGTTTTTCTGTAAATTGGTCAAAATTCCGGCTAGATCCCCGGCTTTTTCGATTTGCGGGCCTGATGTAGTATGCAAGGTAGAACCGACGGCTTGAGCAACGATATTAGCCAGCGTCGTTTTCCCCAAACCAGGGGGGCCGGAGAGCAGCACATGGCCTAGCACATCACTGCGCATTCGCGCGGCTTCTACCATCAGCATCAAGCGTTCTTTGACTTTTTCCTGACCAATGAATTCGGAAAACGCCGGAGGCCGCAACGACACATCAAAAGGTGTTGCTGGGGTTGTAGTGTTTTGTTGGTAAAAATTATCCGCCACGGCTTATCGGCGGATAGTTTATGCAGGTTTTTCAAAATAAGCAAAAAAATATCCTCGGCAGATTCCCTGTTGACCTTCGGTTAATTCGGGGGCTATGTTTTCCTTTATGCGCACTGCTGTTTATGCTGGTTCATTTGACCCACCCACGTATGGTCATCTGTGGATGATCGAGCGGGGACTTGCTTTGTTTGACCGATTGATCGTTGCCATCGGCTCGAATCCAGCGAAAAAATACAGTTTTCCCGTAGAGCAACGCCTCGAAATGCTGCGGTCTTGCGTGCCGAACAGCGAGCGATTGGAAGTTGCCCATTTTGATAATCGCTACTTGGTGGATTTCGCGAAACGCAAAAATGCTGATTATATATTGCGCGGGATTCGCTCGCCTAACGATTACGAATACGAACGAGTCATGCGCCAAATCAATGCCGATATGGCACCGACCATCGATACGGTTTTTATCATGCCGCCGCGCGACATAGCAGAACTGAGTTCATCGATGGTCAAAAGCCTAATTGGGCCGAGTGGATGGCAAGAAATCGTGCAGCGATACGTTCCGCCAAGCGTTTTTGCGCAGTTGGATCAAGCTGCAGGTTAAACACTCTGCAAGTATTTCCGTTGCGCCTCTGCTTCGGGGTTCGCTGCTTTATCGGCATTCTCAGCTTTGGTATCGGCGAGCAATTCGTCACGGAATTTGGCGACGATGGCTTCGACAGGCCATGAGCTCGCTTCGCCAAAAGCGCAGATCGTTCTTCCATCGATTTGGTATGCCACACTTTCCAAAGTAGCGATGTCCTCTGGACTGGCTTCGCCCTCGACGAGTCGATCAGTGATTTTTTTCATCCACATACTGCCTTCGCGGCAGGGAGTGCATTGGCCGCATGATTCGTGGGCGTAAAAGGCGTTGAGATTGTTGAGAACCCAAGACATTTTTCGGCTATCGTCGATGACGATGACTCCGCCTGATCCCGCCATAGAACCGCAGGCAGCGAGGCTATCGAAGTCCATGGGGATGTCCCAGAAATTCAGGTCGCGGGTGGTGCCGTCGGGATTTTTCAGTTTGTAAGTTTCGTCACAGCGGAGGATTTTCGAGGATGATCCGCCGGGGATGACGGCCTTGAAGCTGCGGCCATCTTTTGGCCCACCGCAGACATCGTAGAGGAGCTCGCGCATGGTCAGTTTGCCGACCTGCACTTCAAAATAGCCAGGCTTTTTGACATCGCCCGAGACGCAGAGAATTCGGGTTCCGGTATTTTTGGCAACGCCGAGCTTGGCGTATTCGTCTCCGCCCATTTGGATGATGTGCTTGACGTGGCAAAGGGATTCCACGTTATTCACAATGGTGGGGCACATGTAGAGGCCAAGTGCTGCGGGGAAATACGGTGGCTTGATGCGCGGATACGGGCGTTTGCCTTCGAGCGATTCGATGAGGCCCGTTTCCTCACCACAAATGTAGGCGCCTGCACCACGATGAACGTAGATTTCTAGATCGAATCCAGAACCGAGGATGTTGTGGCCGACGAAGTTTTTCTCTTTGGCCTCTGCGATGGCTTTTTCGACGGTTTGCGCGGCAAAAGGGAATTCCTCGCGGATATAAATGTAGGCCACATGAGCACCAACAGCGAAAGCGGAAATGACCATGCCCTCGATGAGCTGATGCGGGTCTTGATGGAGAATGTAGCGGTCTTTGAAAGTTCCAGGCTCTGATTCATCGCCATTACAAATCAAATACACGGGCTTAGTATTGTTCGGCGGGATGAAGGTCCATTTCATGCCGGTAGGGAATCCCGCACCGCCGCGACCACGCAGGCCAGATTTTTTCACTTCTTCAGTAATGTCTTTCGGCACCATCGTTAGTGCTTTGCGCAATTGCTCGTAACCACCGTCGCGCATGTAACAATCGATCGATGGATCATAGCCTTGGCGGTCAACGTTTTTGAAAATCAAGCGATGCTCGCAGGGATGTGGTTCTTTGCCGGGAAGATAGGTGATCATGGTGTTTGGTGGGTGTGAAACGTTAGGAAATGGTAGGAATTTTGATGAGATTGAGTCCGTGGGGGACGAATCGTTCAAAGTCAGCGATGTTGCGTGTGGCGACGGATTGTTTGGTGCAAAATGCCGCAGCGGCAATCATGCAATCGGCATGCGAACCACGCTTGCGTCCAGTGAGATGGAAGAGTTTCGACGCAAACTCGGCTTGCTGCTCGGTAAACGGGGTAACTCCTCCAGCGAGAATGGCGTGCACGGCATTTTTCTGCTCCTTTGTATGCGGTCCGTTACAAAATTCTGACCATACCACAGCAGAAACAGAAAGCGAAATCCGGTTTTTTAACCAGCCATAGACCATCTGCACCTGAGCCGAATGGGCGGTAACGAGGTCGATCAGGATGTTGGTATCAAGCTGTATCACGTTTCCCACCAATATTTTGTTGCCTGCCTTTCAGCAGCTACATCTGCACGGTATTGCTCAGCGACTTCAGCAACGAGCCCTCCGCCCTGTTGTAGCCATTCTAGAGCCTGGAGCGGATCCATTTTTTGGTCTTCCTGCTCTGCGGTTTCCTTGAGAGCACGCACAGCACGCCGCATTACCTCCGATTTGGAAATGCTCCACTTCTCACTTAAATCCTTGAGCGTTTGAATTGTCCAAGCATCCAAGGCCATACTAGTTCTCGTTAATGTGTAACTCATGTGGTAACGATGTGGTAATTTTCTAAAAACGCAAGGAAAATTTTTAACTATGATATTTTTTTAACAAATCATCGGCTTTTTCTGGCGTGATTCCTTCGTAAAAATCATCGTTCACCATACAAACAGGCGCACTGCCGCAGGACGCAAGACACTCGGCAAATTCCACGGAAAAATTCCCACAGGGGCTGACGGTAACGGGATGGTGGTGCGAGTCCGAGTGCGAACGATCGATGCCCGTCAACTCGCAAATTTTATCCATCAATTCGTAAGAACCACCCATAGCACATGAAAGCGTGCGGCAAATGCGGATGTGAAATCTTCCAGGCGCAGATTGTCGAAAGCCAGGGTAGAAGGTGACAACTTCAAGCACTTTGATCGGCTCTATGCCTAGGCGATTTGCCACCCAGTCGATGGCTTTAGCATCGATGAAACCATGATGATGCTGGATGTAATGCAGCAGAGGTAGGACGGCGGAGCGTTTTTGATCATCGGGGAACTGAGCGAGACGCTTGGCAGCTTCAGACTCCAACTGCGA
Organism: Akkermansia muciniphila; assembly: GCA_945862285.1. GTDB lineage: Bacteria > Verrucomicrobiota > Verrucomicrobiia > Verrucomicrobiales > Akkermansiaceae > UBA956. The sequence continues at coordinate 22,229 of CAMAYN010000024.1, forward strand.
TGAAGGAGCGAAGGGAGAATAAAATTTCGTGCCTGGTGTTTCTTCCGAGGCGATAAGTTGATCGGGTGTGGACATGATACGGAAAATCGAATTAATGATTAACGATCGCACTCGCCCATGACGAAGTCGAGCGAGCCGAGAATGGCAGGAATATCAGAAACCATGTGCCCAGGAAGGAGCTTGGAGCAAATGGCGAGGTTACAGAAAGAGGGGCTGCGAATCTTCAGGCGATGCGGCACTCCTCCACCAGTGGAGTGAATGTAGAAACCGAGTTCGCCTTTAGGATTCTCGTGACCGAAATAGACTTCACCAGCGGGTGCATCAATTCCTTGGGTAGAAACAATGAAATGGTGGATGAGTTCTTCCATTTTCATCAGCACCTTTTCTTTGTCAGGCAGCATCGACTTTGCCTGCGCCAAATTCACTGGGCCGCTGGGCATGGTGTCGAGGACTTGGCGGCAAATCCGGATCGATTGACGCATTTCCTCCATGCGGACTTGATAGCGGGCATAGCAATCACCTTCTTCAGCAATCGGGATATCGAAATCGTATTTTTCGTAACCAAGATACGGGCTGTCTTTGCGCAAATCTCGGGTTGCACCAGAAGCACGGAGATTAGGCCCGGTCATGCCCCATGCAATAGCAGACTCCATGGAAATAATACCAACGTCAGCCATACGATCCATGAAAATTTTATTTCGATCCAGCAATTTGCCAATTTCATCAATGGTAACGGAGCACTCATCAAGAAAACGCCGAGTCGCCGCTTCGAAGCCATCAGGCATGTCGCGAAGTTGTCCGCCGACGCGTGTATAAGATGTTGTAAAACGCGCACCCGTGAGCTGCTCGCACAAGTTATAAACTTTCTCGCGCTCGGTGAAAGTGTAGAGGAAAACCGTCATCGCGCCGACGTCCATAGCGCAAACGCCAACGCCGAGCATGTGCGAAGAAATACGAGCTAACTCGCAGCACAATACGCGCAAAGCCTGACCACGAGGCGGCAATTCCCATCCCATCAGTTTTTCCACCGTGCAAGCATAGGCGATGTTATTCGCCAGGGGAGCAAGGTAGTCCAGGCGATCCGTGTAGGGCACAAACTGATTGTAATGCATGTTTTCGGCAATCTTCTCGTCGCCGCGATGCAGGAAACCTACGTCGGGTTCTGCGGAAATGATGGTTTCCCCGTCGAGCTCAAGGATGAGGCGTAAAACACCGTGAGTGGCGGGGTGTGAGGGGCCCATATTGAGAGTCATGCGCTCGCCATGAAGATCCTTCGCCACGGCATTGTAATCTTCTTGCTGCTGTGCGGCTTTCGTTGCGATATCTGGCACTTGGTAATCAGTTTTCATGAAAAATTAGGTAAAATTTGTTTTAATCTGGCGAATAGCCGCCCATATATCCAGGTTGATACAATGTGAGGTGAAGAATGGGAGCCATCAGTTCAAAATGTCGATCAGATGCGTAAATTCGGCAATCTGCTTCGCGGGAAATCGTCGCAATCAGCACATCATTCCATGGAGCAGCTACACCACGCGAACGCAATGTACTGAAATTCGTCGCCGCCTTGCGCCAGATTTTTTGATCGCAGCGGTAGTAGGGCAAAATGTTGCACCAAGCCTGTAAACGAGCTTTTTCTTCGTTGCGAGCACCGCCAAGAAATTCCATTTCCACAGGACCACACAGAGTCGCTTCGTATGCATCAAGCAAGCCATGAAGGGCGAGTTTCACGTCCTGTTTACCATCACGGCGGCTCGCTTCAATCCATACGCTTGTGTCAACAATTACCATTGATCTACTATCTATCAAAATCTTCGATTTCTTCGTTGGTCATAGGATAGTCACCGAACTCTCCTTCCATCAATAATGAACCAAATTTTTTTGCCATTTCCCGCTTCACAAATTGACCCGCAGCTTTGACTACCGCAGGACCTTTTTTTCTTTCTCCGGTTAATTTCATGGCCTCTTCCAAAAGTTTGTCATCTATATCAATTGTAATTTTCATCGCTCACAAAATTCACACAAAATCACACTTTTGTCAATTTTTTTATTATTTTGTATTATTTTAAAAGATTCATTATTGGTTGTGGGTAAGCGCCGAAAACGACAATCCCAATTGTCAACAAGGCTAAACCGCAGGAAAATAAAGAACGAGGATTCAGTAGAATCGGCTCTTTGCTCATTGGGTCATTCCACCAAATGGCGCGGAGTATTTTGAAATAGTAATAAAATCCAGCGGTGGCGGCAAGAGCGGCAACAACTACGGCAACGGTCATTTGAGCACCCATCGCTGATTGAAACACGAGAAATTTTCCCCAGAACCCGACGGTCAGTGGCACACCTGCTAAGGACGCCATTACGATGGTTGTTACGATGGAAAGTAGAGGATTGCGTTTCGATAAGCCATTGAGTGCATCGATGTTGTCAGATCCGCTTTGCACGCGCATGAGACCGAGAATGAAAAAAGCCGCCATGGTAGATAACAAATACCCAGCTAAGTAAAATGCAACGACTTTTTCCGCGCTTAATTCACTGGCGGTATTCCCTGCGGCCGATAGCGCAAGGATCAAAAAGCCCGCATTGCCGATCGAGGAATAAGCGAGCAATCTTTTGAAGTTCCCTTGGGGAATTGCACCAAGGTTACCAACAACGAGAGTAATACATGCAAGGACTGCTATCGCGTTGAAGATTTTTCCAGCAAAGGGAGCAGGAGCGAACAGGGAAATCACGCCAACCAAGGCCATGAATCCTGCCGCCTTTGAGCCGATAGAAAGAAAAGCTGTGGTCGGTGTCGGAGCGCCCTGATAAACATCGGGAATCCAGAAATGCATCGGTGCAGCACCCACCTTGAACCCAAGGGCGATCAGTAGCAGTGCGATGCCGAAAAGAATCGGCGTTTCGATGTTGTTACCATTACTGAAAAAGGTCTGAATTTTTGAATAATCGAAGCTGTGCGTAGAGCCGTAGATCCAAGCAATCCCATACACCAAAAATCCTGTGGATAGCGCGCCTAAGATCAAATATTTCACACCAGCTTCCAAAGAGCCGACGTTGCGTTTCATGAAGGCGACCAAGATGTAGAAGGTAATGGTCAGCAATTCTAATGAAACAAAAAGCATCGATAGATTCTTCGCCGATGCCATCCACATCATAGCAGCAGTAGCGATGACGATCAGAGAATAATACTCACCTGTCCCCTGCTCAGTCTCATTTTCATCGGCATACTTCGCTAAAATACTGCGGTAATCGATGGCAAGAATCAGCACAAAAATCGCGGTCGCCAATGATAGGAGCTTATAAAACCGCGCTAGAGCATCGAACTTATACAAATCCCATAGGGCATACTTCGTCCATGACTTATCGGCGACCGACGGGGCATCCGGACCAATCGCAAAAAAGGTCAGAATGAGGATTACGGACAATCCAGCAATTCCAGTTAATCCGACCCATTTTTTCGACGAGCTAGAAATAAATGCTTCTGCCACGAGCAAAAAAATGCCGAGAGTAACGGTGAGAGCTTCAAGATAATAGGCGGGCATAATGAAAAGAGTTAGGGAAGAAGTTGAAGCAGGATGTTCGGGAAAACGCCAACGAGAAGAAGTGCCACGGCAAGAAGAACAGCAGGCGCGAGCTCGGCCAAGGTGAGGTCTTTGGCATGGGCTGATGATTTACTCACCGGGCCATGGAACGTTTTACGGAAGGCACGCAAGATGTAAACGGCACTGATGACTACGCCCCATAACGATAGGATGGTCGCAATCTGCACTGCACCGAGAGGATCAGAGGCGCCGCGTCCTTGAAATCCGGCGAGGAACACCATGACTTCGCCCGAGAAATTGGCGAGACCAGGCAATCCCAGCGATGCCATACCAGCCATACCAAACAAAAACGCCAATGTCGGAGCAGGTTTGGCAAGGCCTCCAAGATCAGAGAAATCCAAGGATTTGGTTGCGCGCTCAATGCGGTCAGCAAGGCCAAACGATAATGCGATTGAAATACCGTGAGCAAACATCAAAACCGTAGCTGCGGGGATGGCCAAGGTATTTTCTGGACGTGCAACAATCGCGGCGAAGGCAAGGAAGATATATCCCATGTGCATCACTGATGAATGACCGAGCATTAAATCGATGCGCTTCTGATTGATCGTCACCAAACCAACCCAGAGGATATTTCCTAACAACAAAACCAAAAGTGGGGTGAGCCATGCTTGTAGCCCGCTGGGTAAGAGTGGAAGAGCGATTTGAAACAATCCGTAAAGACCAAATTTTTTCAAAACCCCAGCGTGAAGCATTGCCGTGGGAGCGGGGGCACTCGCATACGCAGGCGCGGCCCACGAATGAAACGGAAACAAGGAAACAAGGGTGCCGAAACCGATGAGCAATAAGGCCGCGATGGGTTTTTGGACTTCGGAAGCAACTTTGATTGTTCCTGAAAGATATTGCTTCATATCATATGTGCCTGTTGCTTGGACAAGCCATGCAATTCCGGCGAGCAAGATCAATGAGCCAAAGCCGAGATAAACTGTAATTTTCCATGCGGTTTCTTTTCGATTTCCCCGACCGAGCAAACCAATCATCAAAAATGTAGGAATCAAGGCGAGTTCGTGGAAGGCATAGAAGAAGAAAACGTTTGTGGAGACAAACGCGCCAATCGCACCAGCGGCGATCAATAACGAAGAAGAATAATAGAGCTTTTCACGTCCATCTGGCGCGTTGCCCGAAAAAACAGCAGCAACTGTCACAATCGCTGCCAGTGCCACCATCACGGCTGATGTGCCATTGAGAAATCCGAAAGCTAACGAAATGGATGGTTTATCAAGAACATGAAAGCTTGATGTCCAGCAGTCACACTGCCATGTGAACGCCGCATACAAGCCAAGAAGAAGTGTAGCTGTGCCTGCCACACGAGCCGATAATCGCGCTGGTGCCCCAAATAAGATCGCTACTGCTGCAGCAAGTGGAATAAGGAAAATAAGGTATGACATGAGAAAAATCGATTAAAACACCACGAGATAAATGACTAACAACACACCAAAGCCGAATAGCGCAGCGTAGGTTTGGAGGTTACCTGATTGCAGACGGCGCAAGAGCAGACCGAGGCTTTGCGCGCCGCGAGTGACACCACCTACAAGCAATCCATTGATTAGCAATTCGTCAAAGAAATGGACAATCGCAGCAAAGGCATCCTGGAAGTAGCGAACGATGATGTTGTCATAAATGCCATCAATGCCGAAGCGATTGCGGAACAAGGGAATGGAGATCGGGTCTTTATCGCGACCACGGTAAAGAGCGAAGCCGGCTAATAATCCTAAAACAAGCGTTCCGATGGATGCGCCGAGAACGATTCCCGCATGATCATGTGCCTTAGGTTTTATTGCGTTTATTTTCTCTGCAATAGAAAAATCACCCAGTTTGGCAGAAATTACCGCCATGACAGCGAGTAGAACCAATGGGACAAACATCAGCGGGCCCACTTCATGGGCATGCTCGGCATTTTCGCTTCTAGTTTTACCTAGGAAGGCAAGCACAAATAAGCGCGTCATGTAAAATGTGGTAAGGAATGCAACAAAAACTGCAATCCAAAAGAGAGCTTGATTGTGATGCCATGCCGCAGCGAGAATTTCTTCTTTCGACCAGAAACCTGAAGTAAAGGGAACGGCGATGAGTGCGGCGTAACCGAGAAGGAAAGTATATCCCGTTATCGGCATTTTTTTCAGCAATCCACCCATTTTCCAAATGTCTTGTTCGTGGTGGCAGGCGTAGATCACCGCACCAGAACCGAGGAACAACAGAGCCTTGAACCAGGCATGGGTGAACAAATGGAACATTCCTGCTTCACCACTTTGCAGACCCACGGTCATAACCATGTAGCCGAGCTGGGAGAGAGTCGAGTAGGCTAGGATGCGCTTAATGTCGTCTTGTTGGGTCGCCATGAGCGCCGCCGCAAGTGCGGTAATGCCACCGATCCACGCAATCACATTTCCTGCCATGTTGCCGTCAAAGCAGCCAGGCAAGGATGTTTCCACACGGAAAAGCATATAAACACCAGCCGCGACCATGGTGGCGGCGTGAATCAATGCCGAAACGGGCGTTGGTCCTTCCATTGCATCAGGAAGCCATACATGAAGTGGTAGCTGGGCAGACTTTCCAACCGCACCACAAAAAATGCAGAGCAATGCCGCGACGAGAACGCCATCGCCGAGACCAGCAGGTAGTTTCATGGCATCGAAGGCAAATGTGCCAGTGATATTCCACAGCAACAAAATACCAATCATAAATCCAAAGTCGCCGATGCGGTTGGTGAGGAATGCTTTTTTACAAGCGTCGGCGGCGCTGTCTTTTTGATACCAATGTCCGATCAGCAGATAGGAACTGAGTCCGACCAATTCCCAGAAAATGAAGGTCATGATCAAATTGGATGACAACACAATCCCCGTCATCGAAAACATAAACAAAGACAAGCAGGTAAAAAATCTTCCCCGCGCCTCATCTTCTTTCATGTAGGCCAAGGAGAAAATATGCACCAACATACCAACACCGGTGACTACCATCATCATACCGGTCGAAAGTTTATCGAGCTTGATGCCGATTTCTAAGTGAAAATCGCCGATCGAGATCCAACGATACGGCTCAACGACCGCTGTGCTACTGAGTAAAGTGCATGAAACGATGAAGGTCGCGATCACCGATAAGGTCGAGACCAACGCGGCAATATTTTGCTGTTTTTTGAGCAACAAATAATTCAGCGCTGCGACGCCCAGCGGTAATAATAACAAGATCGAAGGTGAATTCATAATGTACGATGCAAATGGGTTAACCCTTCAGGGAACGAAGTTCATCAGTGTAGATCGTCTGACGGCTACGATAGAGCGCTACGATGATTGCTAGTCCAACGGCCACCTCGGCAGCGGCGACAGTGATCACAAAGAAAACCAGCATTTGCCCATGAATGTCGGGCAGACCATGTTCGCCCGTGTAGAAGCGTGA
>CAMAYN010000025.1 GCA_945862285.1 Akkermansia muciniphila
AAAAAACGAAATCGCTCACGCTCGATTTAGGAGGTGAGAAGGAGATGAAGATCAGGCTCGATAAGGGCAAGATGGCACACAACGACCCCGATGACGGATGGATGGTCTACAATCCCATGAGCAAGGAGGACTTTGCGAAATTTAAAAAAGATAACGACGATAAAGCTGAGGGCGAAGAGGAAGGTGGTGACGATGCGCCAGCAGCAGGAAAGCTCGAAGATGTGTCCAAGCAACCCATTCCGGACAAGCCTGCTGAGGGGAAAATCCATGGCAAGGAATTTAAGGTCGAGAAGTCGATCCTACTGCATGGCAACCTGAAACTACGGCAGGGTGGCGGAGAATCCATTTGGGGTGACAATGAGTTTGAGATTCTCGGCCTTGGGGATGAGAAATTGGATAGCAAAACATTCCTGGTGAAGCCCGACGAATTTGTGAACCGCACGCAGATCCACAAGAGTTACAAGGAGGAGGGCAAACAAGGTCCCGAGACCGAAATATATCTAACGAAATTCTCCATGAAACTGGAATTCGGCACCGCCAAGGATGGCAAAATCCCCGGCAAGATCCACCTACGCCTGCCAGACGAGGAAAGAAGTTTTGTCATCGGCACCTTTGAAGCGGAGATCAAATAACCGATTCTATCAGGAACCACATGAATCAACCTATGGCAGAAAAACAGCAGTCAGTAGTCGGATGGATCTTTGGCGGCGGCTTCACCTTGATTGGTCTCCTTTTTTTGGTCATCGGTGCATTCCAACTCCGGCAGGGCCTGAAAACGAATGGCTGGCCAGCAACAGTGGGCAGTATGATTGCGTCGGAAGTCTATTATGGTCCTGGCACGGATCGTGACTACACAGTCAATGTCCGCTACTCCTACGAGGTAAATGGTCAGAAGTTTGAGAGTGACAGGCTGCGATATGGCAATAAGTCCTACGAACATTGGTCATCGGCAAAGGATGAGCAATTACTCTTCACTCCAGGCAAGGAAGTGCAGGTGTATTACGATCCGATTTCTCCTCATCAGAGCGTACTAATCAAGGGAATTGGGTATTCTTGGTTGGCGCTAGCATTGGGCTTGATGGCACTCGTTATCGGTTTGGTGGTGATGTTTCACATGGCTAGAAAAAAGACTGCACAAATCAATTAACATTATGCCTGAATATACCCGCTGGCTGAACAACGCCGACCAAACCCGCGACAATGAGGTGTTTGCCGAACTGTATGCGGAGTTGCGCCGGATCGCGAAATCAAAGATGGCAATGGAACGCAAAGGCGGCACGCTGGACACCTGTGGGCTACTCCACGAGGCATGGTTACGGCTGGAAAAATCTGCCCCAGAGCAGTGGCGTGATCGCAAGCAATTCTACGCCGCTGCCGCCGAGACGATGCGCCGCATCCTCGTCGATGCCGCGCGGCGCAGGCTGGCAGCCAAGCGCGGTGGAGGCGAAGAAAATGTCACTCTCGACGATGATTTACCCGTCGCCGCACCGATGGACGATGACCACTTGCTCAAGGTGCACGAAGCCCTCGATCAACTCGAAGCCGAGTTCCCGATGGACGCTCAAATCGTCAAACTGCGCTTCTTCTCTGGCCTGGGAAATGAAGAAATCGCCACACTGCTGGAAATCAGCGAGCGCACGGTGGAACGCCACTGGAAACTCGCCAAACTTTGGCTCTATCGCGAGCTGAATCCTAACAATGAGAACTCCTGAAATTGTATCGATCCAATGAACAAAGAATCTAACAACGTGCGCGAACTATTGCTCCAAGCCCTCGATCTTGAAGGCGAAGCGCGCGATTCCTTTATCTCCCGTGCCTGTGCTGGCAATGCTGCACGGGAAGCGGAACTAAGGCAAATGCTCGCCGACTCGGAAAAAGCCGATGACTTTTTCTCGAATGCGCATGGCTCGACCGCGCAAGCCAATCAACTCCAAAAACCTTTCACCGAAGTCGAGGGCGAGCGGGTGGGCAATTTTATCCTGCGTCAGCAAATCGGTGAAGGCGGCTTCGGCATGGTGTGGATGGCCGAGCAGATGGAACCCGTGAAACGCATGGTCGCGCTGAAGGTGGTCAAGGCAGGCATGGACACCAAGCAAGTGCTCGCCCGCTTCGAGGCCGAGCGCCAAGCCCTCGCCATGATGAATCACCCAAACATCGCCAAGGTGTTAGAGGCTGGTGCCACCGCCAGTGGTCGGCCCTATTTCACCATGGAGTTGGTCAAGGGCATTCCCATCACCGACTTCTGTGACCAGGGAAAACTAGACGTCAAGCAACGTCTGGAACTCTTCCGTGATGTCTGCTCCGCCGTGCAACACGCCCACCAAAAAGGAGTCATCCACCGCGATCTCAAGCCATCGAACGTCATGGTCACTCTCGCAGGAGATGAGCCGCTGGTGAAAATTATCGACTTCGGTATCGCCAAGGCCACTCAATGCAAGCTCGTAGAAAAAACTCTCTTCACCCGCTTCGGTCAGTTTCTCGGCACTCCCGTTTACATGAGCCCCGAGCAAGCCGCCATGAGCGCGCTCGATGTGGACACTCGCTCGGACATTTATAGCCTCGGCGTGCTCCTTTACGAACTACTCGCAGGAGTGCCGCCCTTCGATCAGCAAACACTTTTCTCCGTCGCTCAAGACGAAATGTTACGGATGATCCGCGAAGAGGAACCGCAAACACCCAGCACCCGCATCAGCCAAATGCAGACGCAAAATGGTGCCACAGCCATGCGCAAATCACCCGTCCCCGCCAGCACACTCAAGGGAGAGCTGGACTGGATCGTGATGAAGGCCATCGAAAAAGACCGTTCACGCCGTTACGAATCCGCGAGTGCTTTCGCTGCCGATATCAACCGCTACCTCGTCAATGAACCAGTGCAGGCCGCAGCTCCTAGCACGCTTTATCTTTTCAGAAAATTTGCCCGCCGTCACAAGGTGGCACTTGGCACGGCAGCGGCGATGTTAGCCTTACTACTATCCGGGATCGCCACCACCACCTGGCAAGCAGCCCGCGCCACAGACGGCATGAAGCGTGCGCGTGAGGCCGAGAAACTCGCCGCGCAGCGCCTATCGGAATCCGAATCCTTCGCCAATGTTCTTCACGAAGTATTGGAAGGGCAACTGACGGGTTACTGGAAGCCTGATTGGAAAAAAACCCTCATGGCAGCTGCGAAAACGAATCACGAGATGAATCCGATGGAGATGTATTTTTTCGCCGATTCCGTCTTTGAATTCCAACAAGACAAAATGATCATCCATGGTCTAGCGGGTAACACTGCGGACAATCCTCCCGCGCATTTCACCATCAAGAAGCCAGCGCAGGCTGGAAAAACCCTTGAGATGGAGTTCATCCATGACGGGGAACTCGGCAAGATCACGGTGATCATCGAAAGCACCGCACTCACTCTCAAAGTAAAAGAAGACACCTTCATCCTCAACCGCATCAGTGAAGCTGAGTTCGATGCATTTGCCGAACCAGAGGAAGATGCAGAAACGGGGATCAAAGACATCAGCACGCAGACGATACCCGAAAAGCCTGCTGCGGGAAAAGTGCAGGGAAAATGGTTCAAAGTGGAGAACGCCACCTTGGAAGAAGGCTGCTTGAGGTTGTGGGCTGGCGACGGATTTTTATCTCATCTCGAAGAGTTTGAGATCGATCTCTCTCGCGAGAAGCTCGATGATTTTTCCAGCAAAACGTTTGCCGTGAAGTTGCATCAAGATACGAACATACAAATCACTAGGGCATACTCGACGAGTAATAGTTCCATCAAGACCAGCACTTACTTGGGAGGTTTTTCCATGAAGCTGGAATTTGGCATCGCAAAGGATGGCAAAATCCCCGGCAAGATCCACCTACGCGTGCCCGATGACAAGACAAGCTATGTGGCGGGCACCTTCGAGGCAGTAATCAAATAATACCATGCACACACATCAACCAGAAAACGCCCAATGGGCTCAGCAAAACGGCTATGAGTATCACCCCGAGGAAACCGAAGATCGTTTGAATCATGTGCGCGGAACCTATCGAAACAGGGCGTTTGAGACGTATGATCTTCGGACCACGCGAAGCAGCGGCGATGATGGCTATTACTTTTACTGGCGAACGATCGCGGTCATTCCCCTTGAGGGCCTCCGTTTACCGAATTTCGAACTTGTGCCGAGACGCGAAACGGCAGGTATGAATTTCCTCGGTGTCAAAGGCTTGGATCTGAATCTGGCTCCGAACGCATCACCGGATGAGCGTGCGGTGGTCGATGCGTTTAACAAAAACTACAGCATCTTCTGCGGCGGTGCACGGAACGCTATGGAGGCATCGATCAAATCCGCTCCACATCTTGTCCCCCGACTAGCGGATGTTGCTTCCATTCTCAAACCCAGCGTGCTGCGCTTCTTAGCCACCGCCGTCACGGGTAGCATTGCGGTGCATGACGGGTATATGATGATTGAGGCTCCGGAAACACGGGTCATTAGAGCAGGTATAAGTCACACAATTCTCAAGGGAAGCGAACGAGAATGCTTATTGAACATCGCCAACGATTTTCTAGAAGTATTTGCTAACACGGCTTACGAGTCGCCACTGCGCTCGTTGACACTGGAAAACACCTTCCGCCCCGCGCAAATGCTGGGCGGAATCATCGGTGTCGCCGTCGGCTTTTTTGTTGGCGTGATCGTCGCCATCGTTTTATTCTTCAAGTATAAAGGCGAATATATGTACTTGCTGCCACTACCAATCATGGCGGGAGTCATGCTCGGGCGTTTCCTCGGCAACTGGCTGACTCGGAAAATATGATACCGCCTGATTTTATCCTCGCGGCAATCGTCAACATGGGAACGATGGTAAAGTCACTTCCCCAGCCCATACTGATTCGCGAAGGCCTGTGCTTCATCGCTGTCTTTCGACATGTTCTGATAGATGGCTTTCAGCGCTTTGGTGCGGTCAGGGCCTTGCGGCAGGGTATCAACCCATTTCATGGCGTTCTCAGGATCGTAGGGATAGGTCTTGGCGGCGTAGGCTCCCGCGACCGCCGTTTTCTCGGGACTGTCGGGGGAACTGGTGAGCCATTGGCCGACGGCTTGGTAGTCTTTCTCTGTCCACCGGGTGGCGAGTTCGAAGGCACGTTGCTTCGAGGCATCGTCAGGCATGTCGTTTTTTACAAGCCAGTCAAGCCATTGGGCTGTTTCGCTTACCCGCACCTTATCCTGCATGCCCTTGGTGGCAGCGACAAGTTCGTCGCTCGACAGATTCGCTGATCCGATCCATTCACTCAATTCAATGAATGAACCTTTAACATTTGGACGGCTGAAGACAAGATTACTCAACTGAGCATCCACGAGCTCCTTTTGTTCTGGGGTGGAGGCAAAGTATCTCATTTCTTCCAGCAACTCGGCTCGTTGGGATGGTATTTCCGTCCCAAATTGCAAAGCAACGCCGATGTATTTGGATTGAAATTCCGGCGGCGCTTCTGCGAGGAGTTCAAATATGGTTTGGAAGTCTTTATTTTGACCGGTGTAATAGTAGACGAGATATCGATATGGATCGAACCGACTTTCAACACTAATGCCAAATTGTTCGGGGGACTCAGTCATCATGCGGGCCATATCAATCGGGTATTTCGGAATGAATATAATCTGGATGAGATTATTGAGCGACCCCCTGAGTTTCTCATTCAGGTCGGGATTGCTGTTGCACTCTTCCATGAAGAGTTTGATCTCATCCAGGTTGAGTGCATCCATGCGACTTTTCAGATCCGCCTCTACCAAGCCCACATCTATACCAGACAGGTCATTGGCAGCAATTCTAAGATATAAATCAAAAATATCTCGCGAGATGGCTCTCACTTTCTCCCGTTTCGCGCTTTCTTCTTTGCGGCGCTCGATGTTGATGGGCGACAGGGGGTCAATACTGGAATCGTTTGCGATCTGTCTTAGGATTTTTTCATTCGCCTCTTTCTCGACGGAGAGTTTCTCCTTTTCCCGCCATCCAAGAAGAGCTGCGGCAATAAGGATAAGAGCGGAAATAGTGAGGGAACGAATCATGGATCAATTCAGCTTTTGTAGCAGTTCATTGCGGAGCGCGGCATCGCTGATCTTCGCTGCCAACTCGCGCGCCCTGTCTTTTGGATAAGTGCTGCTGCCATTCGCGCTTCCCTCAATCAAGGGGACCAAGAGTTCGTCTCCCGCACCTGAACCCAGGTAATCATTAGCGGTCTTCTCGACAAAATCATAAGACTCAGGGCTATTTACTCCTTTGACGAAGGCTTGAAGTGCAATTCCCGTTGCCCGATCGGCGGCGGAAGGGTCGACCTCTTGAATCCATTTGCGATTTTTGTCAAATTCTTTACGGCGCGGGTCTCCACCATTGCTGACTCTCATGGCGCGATACTGCGCAAAATCCACGAACTGATTCGCCAATAGGACGGAGCGTTCTTCCGCGGTGATCGCAAACGTTTCGAGGCTCTTCTTGGCATTTTCAGGATCGCTATCGAACTCACCTGAGAAATTGCAATCAAACACATTGGTTCCTCTGAGCATCGCCATGTAGTCCTCCACAGGCATCGTTTTGCGAAGCAAATCAACGACCAGATTCTTCTTTTCTTTCGGAACTCCATCCACGAATGCACCGACGCGTCCGCGTAAAACAGGTGGAATCATGCTCATTCGTTGCTCAGCGGCAGCTGGATCGGACGTGAGCAAGGTCATGACAAGAGCAGATTCAAAAGCCGCCTTACTGGAAGATTTTCCGTCAAGGGACTTATCGAACGTGCCTGCGGCAATCTGGCTCTCATACCAGTTCATGGCTGCGGCAGGATCCCGCTTAACCCAATCATCGAAAGAAAAGAACGTGTAGCGATTTTCATCATCCTGTGTCTTCTCGATGTATTGGCTAAATGCAAATTCGGGATTTTTCCTTTGGAGTTCAACGAGCATCCTCTTTTCGAGAAAATAGCGAAATGGGGCGTTAATAGGGAGTGTGGCCATCTCCAAATAGGCGCTCGTGAGTTCGTCTCCGTTCATTTCAACTGCTAGCGCTTCGAGCCTATCCCAAGCCGGTGTGAAATACAATCGATTCACCGGCTCATCATTGTTCGAGAGAACGAGTCTTTTCCAATCCCGGGAGGTTGCTACCCAATCCCCTGCGGGATTGTCCGCATTGTCCGGTGTTTTTTTCTCGCGCCTCGGCCTAACGCCCGACCTAACAGTATTGAGCCTGGCATCGGTTCGATTCTCACGCGAAAAAGAAGATTTTCTGGGGCTAGAGAACCTCTCCCGTATTTCAGCATTCTCCCGCTTTACGATGTCAGTCGATCTACGCAAGTTGGTAAGCCACACGATCGCAATCAATAGCGAAAGCACTGGTGGAATTACTTGAGAAAGTTTCATAACGTTTTGATAATAAAATAAAAAATACCGATTACAAAATATATTCGCATAAAACTCAGGGCGGATTCAAAAAAATGATTCAAGCTCAGGATTATTTCGTTAAACCATACTGGCTCGCGAAGGCTTTTGCCTCAGCGCTATTTTTCGGCATGGCTTGATAGATGGTTTCTAATGCCTTCGTGCGGTCTGGGCCTGGGGGGATGGTTTGGAGCCATTGGGCGGCTCCGGCGGGATCGTAGGGGTAGGTTTTGGCGGCGTAGGCGCTGGCGACTGAGGCTTTCTCGGGGCTGTCGGGGGTACGGTTGAGCCATTGGGCTACGGCTTGGTAGTCCTTATCTGTCCAGCGCTCCGATGCTGTGAAGCATACAATACGTATAGAGGAGATTCGCTTTATATAAGGCCATTTTAAAAGAATAAACAAGAGGTGGTCACGGTTTTAAGGCTTCTGTCAGATCGAGAATACCAAATCCATACTGAGTATCTGGGCCGTAGAGTCCGGCGTCTGTCACCTGATTCAAGAGGAGTTCTGCTGCTTCGTTGGCGCGTATCAATTTGCCGTTGCCATGCGACATGACGGCGGCAATGGCTCCAGTGACGATGGCGGCGCTGGCGGAGGTGCCGGTGGTGCGGACATATCGATTTTCCGGCCATGCGGCGTTGAGTGCCAGGCCGGGCGCGGTAAGGGTGAGGAGTGTGCCGTAGTTGGAAAATGGCAGATGAGTGCCGTTCGCGTCCACCGCGCCCACGCTGATGACTCCGGGATATGCGGCGGGATATACGGCATCTATGCCTGCGGAGTTTCCAGATGAAGCGATGATGACTTTCTGGTTTTCTTGCGCATAGATGACTGCGTCTTTGACGAGCGGGTTGTCATCTTCGGAGCCCATGGAGATGTTGATCAAGTCCGCTCCTTCATCGATGGCGGTAAGGATGCCGGCTGCCATGGCGAAACAATCGGCTTTTCCTTTATCGTTGCTCACACGGATGGAAATGAGCGCAGCGGACGGGGCGAGTCCGGGTGCGCTTTCGGATATACCAGCGATGAGCGATGCCATGGCTGTGCCGTGGCCGTTGATGTGGCTGAGTTGCAGAGGAAAGGGTGTGATGGCCAGGGATTTCACCAAGCCAGGTATGTTTTCATGCGGGACTATGCCGGAATCCAGGACGGCGATTCTCACATCACGACCCCACGCGGAGTGGTCGCTGTGGACTCCCAACCATTCGAGCAATGTGTCGCCGAATCCGATGTGCCCGTCGTGGGTCGCGCTTTCTTCCGGGCTGGGCTCGGGGAGTTGGGAAAGGGACGGGGCAATGTGGATGTTTTCTTTTTGCAAGAGGTTCGCGAGGTCTTCGATTTCCTGAAAGCCAAGGCGGATGGCGTGGAGACGATCCAGCCTGGAGACGATGAAGACGTTACCGGAAGTGAGCTTGGTGAGGAATGTTTGGTAGCTGTGGAAATTGAGGAAGCGAATGATAACTTCGTTGGGGTTCTGGCTGCTGTAAATTTCCACGGTGGTGCCATCGGGAAGTTGGTTGATGGCGAGGGGCACGGGGCGGGCACGGGACGTTTTGGTTTTTGGATGCAGGGATTTTTGGATGGCAATGCTTGGAGTTTGCTCGGGGGGAGTGTCGCGGATTTTGCGACCTATCAGCCAGCCGATGAGTGCAGCGATGAGCAGCAGGAACAGTGCGTAGCGAGGTTTGCGGTTCTTTTTCATTCGTAGCGGAGGGCGTCGATGGGGTCGAGGGCGGCGGCTTTGCGGGCGGGGTAGTAGCCGAAGAAGATGCCGATGGCGGTGCTGACGCCGAAGGCGAGGAGGATGGAGTCGAGCGTGACGATGGCGCGGAAGGTGCTGAGCATGCCGACGAGGTGAGAGATGCCGATGCCTAACAAAATTCCGACGATGCCGCCGAGCAGGCTGAGGGTGACGGCCTCGATGAGGAACTGGAGCTGGATGTTGCCGGGTTGGGCGCCGATGGCCATGCGGATGCCGATCTCACGGGTGCGCTCGGTGACGCTGACGAGCATGATGTTCATAATGCCGATTCCGCCGACAACGAGCGAGAGGCTGGAAATGGCTCCTAGCAGAAGTTTTACGATGCCGGTGACGCTGCCGACGGTGTCAGCGATGTCTTTTTGGTTAAAGATGTCAAAGTCGTTTTCGTCTTCAAGAGTGAGGCCGTGACGTTGGCGGAGGAGGGCGGTGATTTGGGTCTGGGCGGAGGTCATGCGCGCGGCATCGCGCACACGGATGTTGACGGAGCGGAGGTAGCGATCTCCGGTGATGCGTTTCATGGCAGTGGTATAGGGGATGATGATGCGGTCGTCTTGATTCTGCCCGCCCATGCCTGCTCCTTTGCTTTCTAAAACACCGATGATGATGAAGGGTATGTTTTTGATGCGAACACTTTGACCAACCGGGTCGAGTGGACCGAAGAGTTCGAGCGCGGTCTTGGAACCAATGACGGCGACTTTGGCAGCGGTGCGGACTTCTCGCTCGGTAAAGAAAGAGCCCGCCGCAATGTTCCAATCGCGTATGGCGGGAAATTCCGGGGATTGACCAACGATGCTTGTTGACCAATTTCTGCCGTTGGCAATGGCTTGGGCATTGGCGGTAACTTCCGGGCTGATGGCCATGACGTCGGGGACTTCGCGGGCGATGGCAAGGGCATCCTCGACGGTGATGGTGCTGGCGCTGCCTTGGCCGGAGCTGACTCCACCGGTTTTTTTGTTTCCCGCAAAGACGGTGAGGAGGTTTTCGCCTAGAGCGGAGACTTGCCGGGTGATGCTGTCCTGGGCGCCGTTGCCTACGGCGACCATGGAGACGACGGCGGCGACGCCGATGATGATGCCGAGGGCGGTGAGGGCGGAGCGGAGTTTGTTGCGGCGCAGGGCGCGCAGGGCGATGGAGACCGTCTGCGAGAAGCGCGAGGAAAGGAGATGGAGGAAATGGAACATCAGGCGGGGGTTGTGGTGAGTTCTTCCTGGGCGCTGCGGCGGGTGGTGTTCTGGATGTCGCTGATGATGCGGCCGTCGCGCATGGTGATGATGCGTTTGCAGTAGGCGGCGATGTCTGGCTCGTGGGTGACCATGATGAGGGTGATGCCGGTGCCGTTGAGTTCCTGGAAGAGTGCCATGATCTCGATGCTGGTGCGGGAGTCGAGGTTACCGGTGGGTTCATCGGCGAGGATGATTTCTGGTTGGTTGACGAGGGCGCGGGCGATGGCGACGCGTTGTTGCTGGCCGCCGGAGAGTTGGCTGGGATGGTGGTGGGCGCGGGTGCTGAGGCCTACTTTTTCGAGGGCGTGGAGGGCGCGACGTTGGCGTTCGCGGCGGGTGATGGCGGGGACGGCGTAGAGCAGGGGCAGCTCGATGTTTTCGAGGGCGCTGGTGCGGGAAAGGAGGTTGAAGTTTTGGAAGACGAAGCCGATTTTCCGGTTGCGGATGGCGGCGAGTTTTTTGCGGCTCATGCCAGCTACGGGGATGCCATCGAGGTAGTAGTCTCCGCCGGTGGGTTGATCGAGGCAGCCGAGGGTGTTCATTAGGGTGGATTTCCCGCAACCACTGGAGCCCATGATGGCAACGAAGTCACCGCAGCGAATTTGCAGGGAAACTTCACGCACGGCGGTGACTTCCACATCGCCGCTGCGATAGGTTTTGGTGAGTTCGCTGAGTCTGATGACGGATGTTTCCGCAGGGGCGATCATGGTGGGGTATCCATTGGGCGTTTGGGGGGGAATACGGAGGCTTCGGGTTTCTTGGGGTCGATGAGGGTGGCGGTGGCGATGGTTTCGCTGCCTTGCAGGCCTTCGAGGATTTCGGTGTGGATGCCGTCGGTGATGCCGGCTTTGATGAGAGCGGGGCGGAGGGTTTTGGCATCCGGCTCCAGGAGGTAGATGAGGCGCTGGTGGCGTCCGTAGTCTTGGGGTATGGATTGGGTGAAGGCGGCGGCTTCAGGCGGGGTGAAGCGGAGGGCGGCGTTGGCGAGCTTGAGGGTGTTTTGTTTTTCGGCAACGAGGATGGCGACGTCGGCGGTCATGCCGGGGAAGAGTTTTTGGCCGGGGTTTTCAAGGGTTACGATGGTTTCGTAGGTGACGACGTTTTGGGTGGTGATGGGCGATTTGCGGACTTGGGTGACGGTGCCGTGGAAGGTTTCGTCCGGGTAGGCATCGACGGTGAAATCGACGCGTTGGCCGGTGGCAACTTGGCCGATGTCTGCCTCGGAGATGGAGACGTTGATGTTCATGCGAGAGATGTCTTGGGCGATGATGAAGAGGACGGGGGTGCTCATGGCGGAGATGACTGTTTGGCCAGTATCGACTTTGCGCGAGATGACGATGCCTTCGATGGGTGAGTAGATTTTGCAGAAGCCTACGTTGGCGCGGGCGCTATCGAGGTTGGCTTGTTTGATGGTGACGGCGGCTTGGGCTTGGGCGAGCTGGGCGGTGGCTTGGTCGAGGTCGAGTTGGGATGCGGCACCGCTGGGGGTGAGGATGGTTTTGCGGGCGAGGTTTTGTTTTTTGAGTTCCACGTCGGCGAGGGCGCTGGCGAGTTCTCCTTCGGATTGGCGTAGGTTGGCATCGTAGAGGGTGGGGTCGATCTCGGCGAGGAGGTCGCCTTTTTTCACAGGGGAGTTGTAATCGACATGGAGAGAGATGATGCGTCCGTTGACTTGGCTGCCGATGTCCACGCTGATCATGGCGCCGAGGGTGCCGCTGGCGGTGACGTGGCGGGTGATGGTGCCACGCTCGACGGTGGCGGTGACGTAGTGGGGGGTGTTGTCGTTGCTAGGTTTGCAGGCAGCAATGGCAAGGGCAGCGAGGATTGTTGTTTGATATTTCATGATGATTTACTTCCAGCCGCCGCCGAGGGATTTGTAGAGGGTGATGCGGGCGTTGAGGTTGTTGAATTGGGCGTTGAGGAGGCTGAGCTGGGCGTTGAAGAGTTCTTGCTGGGCGGTGAGGACTTCGAGGTAGGGGGACTCGCCTTGGAGGTAGCGTTGGTTGGCGAGGTCGAAGCGGGTGGTCTGGGTTTTTATCAAGTCGGCGGCGATGGGGATTTGGCTGCTGAAGGTTTGGGTGTCGGCGAGGGAGTCGGCGACTTCGCGGAAGGCGGTCTGGATGGATTTTTCGTAGCTGGCGAGTTCGATTTTCTGGCTGGCCTCGGCGGCGGCGAGGTTGGCGCGGTTTCTGCCGGCGTTGAAGATGGGGAT
Source organism: Akkermansia muciniphila (assembly GCA_945862285.1). Lineage (GTDB taxonomy): Bacteria > Verrucomicrobiota > Verrucomicrobiia > Verrucomicrobiales > Akkermansiaceae > UBA956. Next base: position 12,590 of record CAMAYN010000025.1, read on the forward strand.
GGTGATGGTGGGGGCGAAGTTCCATGTGGCGGTGTTGCCGCTTAGGAGGTTTGAGAAGTCGGCGGAAGCAGTTCCGTTTGATGCTGTTAGAGAGATGGTGGGGAAGAAGGCGGCACGGGCGGCGCCGATGTTGGCGTTGGCAGCGAGGAGCTTGTGCTCGGCTTGGAGGATGTCGGGGCGGTGGAGGATGAGGGCGGAGGGGAGGCCGCTGGTGAGGTGGGCGAGGAGGGTGGGGGATGTGTAGTCGCGGGAGTTTGACAGGGAGGCGGGGATGGGTGTGCCGAGGAGGAGGGTGAGGGCGTTGGTGCCACGGGCGATGTCGCGCTGGTAGGCTAACAAGCTGAGGCGGGCATTTTGCACTTGGCTTTCGGCGGTGCGGAGGTCGAGTTGGTTGGTCTCGCCGGCATTGGCGCGGGCTTTGTTGAGCGTGTAGGATGCTTGGACGGATTCGAGGGTTTTGTTGGCGACAGCTGCTTGTTCCTCGGCGAGGCGGATGGCGTAGTAGCGGGATGCGACTTCGGAGATGAGGGAAATTTTTGCGGCGCGCTGGGCTTCGGCGGTGGCGAGGAATTTCTCGGCGGCTTCGCGGTTCTGGCTGCGGATGCGACCGAAGAAGTCGAGTTCGTAGGCGGTGAAGCCGACGGAGTTGCGCCAGTTTTCCCTGATGTTTCCGTTCGATTTATCTCGCTGGAAGGCTGCTTGATTTGAAATGTCAGGGAGTGAGGCTGAGCTGGTCATTCCGTATTGGGCGCGGCTTTTTTCGATGTTGAGGGCGGCGATGCGGAGGTCGCGGTTGTTTGCGAGGGTGAGATCGATGAGTTGGCGGAGTCTGGGTTCGAGGAAAAATTTCCGCCATGGGATGTCGGCGGCGGCGGTGGTGGATGAGGTGCCGCCGGGGAAGCGCGAGGATACGGGCAGGCGTGATTTTCCCAAGGGTGGATCGAGGGTGCAGCTTGCCAGCAGGAGGGTGGCGGCGATGGGATGGAGGAGGTGTTTCATGAGAATCTGAGCCTTTGTTCCACTTCTTTGAAGCCGCGTGTCATGGCGAGGGAGCGGCCATTGTGGAGGATGACGGCGTATTCGCCTTTGAACATGGGCTGGATTTCCTTGATGCTCTCGATGTTGACGATGGCGGAGCGGCTGATGCGGAGGAATTTCGCGGGGTCGAGCTGTTCTTCGAGGCCGGTGATGGATTGGCGGAGGATGTGGTTTTCTTTGCCGGAGTGGACGACGATGTATTTCCCGGCGGCTTCGATGATGTCGATGTCGGTGACTTTGATGAAGGTGTGGCGGTCGTCGTTTTTTACCGATAGGCGGGTGAGGAAATGTTTGGGATTGGCGGATTGTTTGACCATTTCGAGGATGCCGGCGAGGGTGGGGTGGGCGGCGTGTTTGCTGGCGAGATAGTCTCTGGCGCGGGCTACGGCGGAGTGGAAGCGGGCGATTTTGAAGGGCTTGAGCAGGTAGTCGAGGGCGTGAGCATCGAAGGCTTGGAGGGCGTGTTGCTCGAAGGCGGTGGTGAAGATGATGACGGGCATGTGGGCGGTAGGAATTTTTTCGATAACGGCGAAGCCATCCAAGCCGGGCATTTGCACATCGAGAAACATCAGGTCTGAGTTGTGCTGCGCGACGGCATCCACCGCCTCGTGGCCGTTCTGGCACTCGGCGATGATTTCCACATCGGTTTCTTTTTCCAACAAAAGGCGCAGGCGTTTGCGGGCGAGAGGTTCGTCATCGACGATGATGGTGCGGATTTTCATGAGAGTGGCTCGGTGTGATGAGGGAGGTGGATTGAGACGAGGCAGCCGTGGGGCGTGCCGTTTTCCTGAGAGAGCGGGCGCACGGTCATGGACTGGTTTTTACCATAGAGTGCGGCGAGGCGGGCGCGGGTATTGCTGAGGCCGATGTGAGTGGAGGTTGAAGAAATTTCCTGGAAACCAGCTCCATCATCACTGACGTCGAGATGGAGAGATTTCCCACTGACCCATGATCGCACGCTGATATGCACGGTGCGGCTCAGGGGCGAGAGGCCGTGGCGGATGGCGTTTTCCACCAAGGGCTGGAGGAGAAGACTTGGAAGATAAGCGGTCAATGTTTCATCGGGAATATTCCATCCGCAGACGAGGCGGTCGCCATACCTGGCTTGTTCGATATCGAGATAGCAGCGGAGAAAATCCAGCTCTTGCAGCAAGGGGATTTCCTGTTCGTCGATGCGTTCCAGAGAGAGCCGCAGCAAGGTGCTGAGGTTGGCGATCATGTCATCGGCGGCGGCGGGATTGGTATGCACGAGGGTGGAGATGCCGTTGAGGGCATTAAAGAGGAAATGCGGTTGGAGCTGCATCCTCAATGCCGAAAGCCGTGCCTCCGCCAGATACGTCTCCACCGTGAGCGCGCGCTTTTCCCGCTCCTTTGCCTGTGCCGACCAATTCATCGCCAAGCAAATGCTCAGCAGCATGCCATATGTCAGCACATCGATGACAGCGCGGGCGCCCAGCGGAGGCTTGCCACCGAGGGGCAAGGAGATGCCGGCGGGAAGGTTCTGCACTACCTGCACACTCATCTGCCCCATCACATTCCAATTGATCGCACAAATCAGCAACAAGACAGCCATGTGCAACGCGGAGAAACGCTTCGCCCCTAGGCGTTCGATGGGCAAGCGGGATGCCAAGCCAACGACGATGGGCGAAAACACCAGCCACGGCAGCCAGATGGGCAAGGTGAAAAGGAAGGCCTGCGAGGGGGCAAGCATGCCTGAAAGCACAAGCTGTGCGGTGAATATGAGGCCGCCGAGAAAGAGGATGAGCGGTGCGATGAAGGCGATAGTGAAAGCTATTTTCAGAGGCAGAACAGAAGCGGGAGATGAACGGTCATGGAACTTCATGGAATGAAACAAGAGCATACGATGGTGAGCCGAGCCTATCATGAAAATGGGAAACGACATCACGCGATAGGCGTTATTTTTTAGAGTGAGGAAGAGGCAGGGTGACTTTGCCAGCATCCCTATCCGATTGTAGTTGCTCCAGTTCAGCGTCATCCAAATCGCCATTGCTATTTTTGTCGTAGGGAGCGAGCGTCGCATGGGCTTTGGTGAGCCGGCCAGCTAGCATTCCGGCGGGTGGTTTCATGCCGAGTGGTGCTTTGGGCAGATCAGGTAATTTCAAGGTATCCTCCGAAATGGCATTTGTGAGGTTGGTGTTCTCCGCGCCCTCGATTTTTTTATTTTTGTCGGTATCGAATGCACTGAGCGCACGGTAAATCCCAGAAACGTGGGCGAGAGGATTCTTGTTATCGGGCTTGTTATCGGGTTCCGCTGCGTGGGATTCGGGACGGGTCATGAGCAGGATCAATGCCATTCCGGTGATGAGCATTGCCGATCCAGTGATGGCGGGTTTCGTTTTCATTTTCATGATGATGGAAGTGCGTGAATTCTTTTTAGAGAGCGTGCAGAAGTATATCGTTTCCTAACGTTTGAGGATTGCGATGTATTGCGCCCAGATTACTGTAAGGTTGCTCATCATTTTTTCGCGTTCACGGTCGGATACTTTGCGATCTTCCTTAATCTTTTTCTCATCATCCAATATCTCATTGAAACGGCGGTTGAGAGATGAGGTTTTGCTGGCAAGCTTTTCATCGCTTTGGGCAAAAAGGCTCAGCTCGTGCATCTTGAGCTGAACTTTGTTGATTTCCGGTGTGAGGATTTCAGTAGCCACTTCCTCGACTATCGCCTCTTTGATTTTTGCTTGTAGTTCGGTGAGGGATTTAGCTCCGGCATTCTTTTCCTCAGGAGTGAGGGCGGCGGCATCCTTTTGCATGGATTTATGGATACTTCCAAGGCGGATGAGTTCCGAAATGAATATGGCACCTTGTGTCTCACTGATGCGATCTGATATCATTGAATCGCTGATGAGCGTATATGTTTCGCCGTGCTGCTTCTGGAGTTCCGCATCGGGTTTTGAGTAGAATGATTCGCCATAGAGATTGGCTTTCCGGAAAGCGGCGAATTTGTCTGCAAGGGCTTCGAGCGGAGCGAGGTCACCTGGGGCGATGGGTGACTTTATTTCTCCGTGCTGCGACCGAGGACCTGGTGGGAATGCAGGGAGTGATGCGTTAAATGATAGGGTAACTACGATAGTTAGGATGAATGTTTTCATAGATTTTTTTGTTGCAGACACAAAATCTCACAAATTGTGATTACATGCGTGAAAATGCGATAAAGAACCAAATATGTGGCTCGAATCCTTGATAACTAGACGCGAATCCATATACAACATTCTTAGGGAATATACCCCTTAAATGTGCGCAATAATGACTTCGCTCCATCAAGACGATCATTTCGCCAACTGATATTCGCTTGCGAAAGTCTGTGCTTCATCACTGTCTTTTGCCATGCCTTGATAAATAGCTTTTAATGCCTTCGTGCGGTCTGGGCCTGGGGGGATGGTTTGGAGCCATTGGGCGGCTCCGGCGGGATCGTAGGGGTAGGTTTTGGCGGCGTAGGCGCTGGCGACTGAGGCTTTCTCGGGGCTGTCGGGGGTGCGGTTGAGCCATTGGGCTACGGCTTGGTAGTCCTTATCTGTCCAACGGGTGGCGAGTTCGAAGGCTCGTTCTTTCGCGACCTCGTCTGGGATGTTATTTTTTGTAAGCCAATCGAGCCATTGGCCGGTTTCGCCGACGCGCACTTTCTGTTCCATGCCTTTGGTGGCGGCGACGAGTTCCTCGCTGGATAGATTTGCGGAACCAATCCAATCGGTCAGTTCTACGAATGAACCCTTTGCATCGGAACGACTGAAGGCGAGTTCGCTCAACTTGCTATTGACGAGTTCCTGTTGTTCGGGGGTGACGGCGAAGTATCTCATTTCTTCGAGCAACTCGGCGCGCTGTGATGGGCTGTCTGTGCCAAATTGGATCGCGCCACCGATGTATTTCACCTGAAATTCCGGCGGCGCTTCGGAGAGGCATTCGAATACGGTTTGGAGGTCACGTTTTTCTCCGCTGTAGTAGTAAACGAGGTGGGCAAATGAATCGTAATTCTTTCCTTCGCCGATGCCGAATTGCTTGGGCGATTGCGTCATCATGCGGGCCATTTCTATCGGGTATTTCGCAATGAAGACTCGCTGGACAAACACATCAAGCGACTGCCTGATCTGCGCATTCAGGTCGGGGTTGTTGTTGCATTCTTCGATGAAGAGCTTGATCTCCGATGGGTCGAGGGCTTCTAAGCGACTTTTCAGTTCCGCCTCGATCCTCATTCGTTCTTCGCCGGATACGGAGAAGGGATCTTCAGGAGCGCTGCCATAGAGCGCGAAAAAATCACGCGTGATGGTTTTTACTTTTTCCTGCTTCGCGCTTTCGGCTTTGCGCCGCTCGATGTTGATGGGCGATTGGGGGTCGATGCTGGGATCGTTTGCGATCTGTCGTAGGATTTTTTCATTCGTCTCTTTCTCGACGGAGAGTTGCTGCTTTTCCCTCCAGGCGAAAAGCGCGGCGGCGATGAGGATGAGCGCGGAAATAATCAGAGAACGAATCATGGCTTATTTCAGCTTTTGCACGAGTTCATTGCGAAGTAAGGGATCGATGATCTTCGCTGCCAGCCCAAGCGCTCTGTCTTTCGGAAATGTATTGCTGCCGTTCGCGCTGCCCTCGATGATGGGAACTAGGAGTTGGTCGCCGGCACCTGAATTTACGTAATCAAGAGCGGTCTTCTCGACAAAATCATAAGACTCAGGATTATTTACTTTTTTGAGGTACGTTTGCAGTGCTGCTCCCGTAGCTCGATCAGCGGAAGAAGGGTCAACCGCTTGCACCCATTTGCGATTTGCATCGAATTCATTGCGACGCGGATCCCCGCCACCACTGGCTCTCATCGCGCGATAGGCCGCAAAATCCGAGAACTGATCCGCCAATAGGGCGGTGCGTTCTTCAGGAGTGACAGCAAAGCGATCGAGGCTTTTCTTGGCAGTTTCCGGATCGCTATCGTAATCACCTCTGAAGTTGTATTCGAACACGCTCGTTTGTCTCAATAAGGCCATGTAGTCCTCCGTGAGCATCGTTTTGCGGAGCAAATCAACTAATGATTTTCTCTTCTCGATGGGAACGACATCCACGTAATCCCCGAAGCGTCGGCGCAAATCCGGTGGGAAATTTTTCATGATCTGCTCGGCGGCAGTGGGATCAGCGTCGACCAATGCCATGATGTATGCGGATTCAAAGGGGACTCTGGCGGGAGAGTTTCCGTCAAGGGTCTTGTCGAAAGTGCCCGCAGCGAGCTGGTTTTCATACCATCGGGCGGCGGCTTCGGGATCACGGTCCAGCCATAGATCGAAGTTTCCATAACCGCCCAAGACCACTCCACCATCTTTGTTTCTTTCGATGTATTGGCTAAAGGCAAACTCGGGATTTTTCCTTTCGAGTTCAGCCAGCATCACTGATTCGAGATAATTGCGAAATGGGGCATGAATCGGAAGTGTGGCCATTTCTTGATAGGCTTTGGTGAGTTCGTCTCCGTTCATTTCGGCTGCCAGTGCATTGAGCCTTTTCCAAGCGGCTGTGTATTGAAATCTCGCCTCATCATTGTTAAAGAGCACCAGTCGTTTCCAATCCTTAGAGGTGCTCACCCAGTCGTCTGAGGGATCGTCCACATTATCCGGTGTTTTTTTCTCGCGCTTCGGTCTGACGCTCGCCGACACCCTCGTCCCATCGCTCTTGGATCTGACATTGGTGCGATTCTCTCGGATAAAAGAAGATTTTCCGGGGCTGGCAATCTTCTCCAGCAAGACGGTATTTTCCTGCATAACCGCTTCAGTGGAACTACGTATGCTTGTTAGCCATACAGCGCTGATGATCAGAGCAAGAAATGGCGGAACGATATGTGGCAGCTTCATGACTTATTGATAGTAGTGCAAATTTGATCGATTTTAAAACATCTTTCGCAGAAATCTTCACCGTAGATTCAAAAAAATATTTGAACCAGCAACTTATCACGCATTACGGCTTTTTTATTTTTTGGAAAATTTTTACTTGGCCTTATCAACAGCGACTCCATTGGGAGTCACCAGTTCGAAAGGTTCTTTGCCACCACCGGTTAGATAAAACGTCGCGGTTTCGCCTTTCTTCGGGATGACATCCTGGCCTTGCCTGCCGGGCAGGAAGATTGGTGTTTGTTTCATCGACTCAACGATATAGCCGCTCGGTTCGCGGGTATGAGGTGTCCAGGCGAGGACGGCAATCTGTTCGCCCTGCTTTGCCGCGTCTCCTTTGGAAACTTTTTCTACCTGAACCGTGATGGTGTAAATGGTATCCCTATTCGTATCATGCTCAGTCTTTATTTTGGATTTCTCGACCTTGCTGGTTACTTCGACGACCTTGCCGCTGACGATATGGGAGGCCGTGGTTTCAAGCTTCTCCTCACTCTTCGGTGCCTCGGCGGCAGGGCTGAGGCTGGAGATAAGGAGGAAGAGCGGAACTGCGATGTGTGCAATGGTTTTCATGTGTTTGTTGTGTGGTATCTTATTTTTTTGCAAAAAACACCCAATCCTTCAAGTGTCGGGAGGACGGAGAGCCGCCTGATGACTTCCAAAAAGAAAGGATGCAATGTTCTGACACGGCAAGCAAAGAATCCTTGGAAATTTTTTCGAGAATTTTTTCCAGACGTTCATTTCATAGGTTCCCGGATGCTTTGGGGGATTGCAGATTCGGACGTTGTATGGTGCCTGCGCAGCAAGGGTTGTAAATGAGTCCGTCATGCATCTTCTTCCATACACTGCCGAAAAATGAGTCGAGTTGACATTTATTTTATGAAAATACGATTTTTTTGTAACCTCACCCTGAAAAATCGTCAGTAACTGATGAGAATGCAACTCGTTCCCTTTCGCAAGTCGCAAAAGAACCATGAACGAGCGGTAATCTTGCTTCAAAATCATACAAATAGAAACACAAATCGATGAAACAAATCTGCAAACTCATTCTTATCGCCACTCTGCCAACCCTCACTGCTGTGAGTGCGGCTGCCAGCAACGAAAAACAAAACATAGCACAGGCGGAAAATCCTGCGTTTAGCATCTCCGCCTTTACCCTCAAAAGTTCCGACGGAACTGTTGAAATGAAAATGGATGCTGAAGGCAAAATGTATATCCAAAAGCAACACGTCGCCACCGCGAATCAGAAAGGAGAAATCCACACACCTAAAGGAAAATTGATCATGCGCGTCAAAGCAAATGGTGAACTGGAGCCAGACGTAATGGGAGCACCAATCAAAATCACCAAAGATGGGACGCTCACAGGTGCTGGCGAGGCACATGCCTGGAAAGACGGTAAGTTGAAGATCCCCCGAGGCCATCTCGAAATTTCCCCCAAAGATTCCCCTTCCCAACAAGCCGCTACACTATTCTTCGTATTGGCATCAATGCAAGCACCCGTAGCACCATAACTGCCACATGCCGATCTGAAATTCCTGAAGTAACAAACTTTCACCCTTGTAATTAATTCTCGCGACCGCACGATTTTCCCAAGCGAATCTCTTGCGGCTGCATAACCCGAAAAAATTCTATGAATCCGATCCATTGCCCCACCTGCCATACTCTCATTCCTGAAAATGCCCCAGGTGGTTTCTGCCCACTATGCCTACTACGCGATGCAGAAACCCCGCATTCGCACGATTCCGCTGTGCCGCCTATCGAAAAAATCGCTGCCGCCTTTCCGCAGTGGGAAATACTGGAACTGATTGGCCGGGGAGGCATGGGCTTTGTTTACAAAGTCCGCCAGCCGAGTCTTGACCGCACGGTAGCGCTGAAAATTCTCTCTCCGGAACTCGGTCGCGATCCAGCCTTTGCCGAGCGCTTCGCCCGTGAGGCAAGAACTTTGGGAAAACTGCATCACCCCAACATCGTCACTGTATTCGAACATGGAGAAAAAGACGGCTTCTTCTACCTATTAATGGAATACGTTGACGGTGTAAACCTTCGTCAGGCAATGCGCGCGGGGCGCTTCTCCCCCGAACAAGCTCTCGCCATTGTGCCCGGCATCTGCGACGCGCTGCAATCCGCTCATGCCCAGGGCATCTGGCATCGCGATATCAAGCCGGAGAATATTTTGTTAGATAATGAGGGCAAGGTGAAGATTGTCGATTTCGGCATCGCCCGCATCGTCGGCGATCCGCAACGCGATTTCACCCTGACCCACACCGGCAACGCGCTTGGTAGCTTCAGTTACATGGCTCCCGAGCAGCACGAGAAACCTCACGATGTAGATCATCGCGCGGACATCTACAGCCTTGGCGTGGTGATCTATGAAATGCTCACCGGAGAGCTTCCCTTGGGTCGATTCCCCGCGCCAAGCCAAAAGTCCGCAGTGGATGCGCGGATTGATGAGATCGTCTTCAAGACCTTGGAAAAAGAGCGCGAACTCAGACAGCAAAGCGCCAACGAGGTGAAAACGGACGTTCACGGCATGATGACATCGGCTGCACCCGCAGCCATAGCCGCCCAATCATCAGGCTCCCGAATCGGAACCAGCGGCTTCAGGCTGATGATCGCTGCGGTCGTGCTTCCCTTTATTCTTTCGGCAATCTCCGCACGCGCCGCGGAACTTGGCTTTATCCTGAGCATGTTCCTGCTTGTGATCGCCTTTGTCCTTGGGGTGCTCGGTTGGAAGCAAACACTCGGCAAGGTAGCGGCGATCGGTTCCGGTTTGGTCTTGCTTGTGTATGGGTTGTTCTTGCTCGTCACACAGATGGGAACCCCTCCTTCAATGAACCAGGATCTTTCCGCACCCTCTAGCTGGCCTCACAGCGTCGAGAAAACCATGATCGTAGATACACCCGCCCAAAAGGCGCTGCGAAAAAAACTCGATACTATCATTCTTCCCCGTTTGGATTTTACGGATACGAGCATTGAGGAGGCAGTTGATTTTCTGCGGACGATGTCTGCGGAACACGATGATTCAGCAAACGATCCGAACGAAAAAGGTGTGAACTTTGTGATCATGCCTAGCGACACGGAATCGGATCCGGCAAAATCTAGGGTATCGAGACTTGTCCTCAAGAATGTGACTCTCGGAGCCGCTCTCAAGCAGATCTGCGAGATGACAAATACAGACATGCGCGTGGATGACTATGCTATCATTCTCATTCCCAGGAAATAAATTGCAAAAAACCCCATGAAACCGCTCAACGCCACTTTCCACCCCACCCGCTGGACGCTGGTGTTGCGCTCGCACGGCGAAGGCGAGGCGGCCAAGGCGGCGCTTTCGGATCTCTGCACAGCCTACTACGAACCAGTAGTCGCGTTTCTCCGTCGGGATGGCCGCAACGAAGATCCAGCACGGGATATGGCGCACGCGTTTTTCGAAAGCGTCCTCACCGGAGGGCTTGGTTCACCAGATCCCGCACGCGGTAGATTCCGCAGCTATCTGTTAGGTGCGTTGAAGCATTTCCTCTCGAAACAGCGAGCCGCCGCCCTCGCGGGCAAACGCGGCGGTGGCGCGGAGCATGTCCCACTCGTTTCGGAAAACGACACCGCACCCGGCATGCCGCTGCCCGGAAAACCAGACGACGAGTTGTGCTTCGATCGCGAATGGGCACTGGCGCTGATCGCCCGCGCCTTGCAATCGCTTGAGGCGGAGTATGACGTCAAGCCGCAGTTATACGCCGCCATCAAACCCTGGCTCGATGGCGGTTCGACAAGATCGCAAGCCGACGCCGCGCAGTCCCTCGGCATGTCCGAGTCGGCAATGAAAGTCGCCATTCACCGACTGCGCTCGCGCTTCCGCGAACTCATCCGTGCCGAAGTCGCTGCCACCGTAAACGATCCAGCGGAAGTCGCCGACGAACTACGTCATCTCATCGACGTAGCCGCTTCTTCATAAATCATCCCCCTTATTGTTTATCGTAATAAGTGGCCGGCTTATACCCACACAAAGCCAACCTTGTAGCCTAGCAAACACGTTGGTTTCGTTGCCCATTCGTTTCATGAAGGTGGCGATGAAATGGGCGAGGGCGAATCATCCGCATCTGATATATCAACTACGATCTACATATAAGGCACTACGATTGCTAGGAAACATCTTGCCAAAACATTTGCGGGAAATAGTCTCGATCTATGGTTACGAAATGTATGACTTATCTTTCCCGATATTTTCGCGCCAGCAAGTTCTGCGCGTATGGGATTCTTGCATGGAGTAGCGCAATTCATCTCGCTGATGCGCATCCATTTCTCAAGCCCAGTTCTGGCAAAGCCGCGCCCATTCCCAAGTATCAGCCTGCGCGAGTTCCCGTCGTCACGGGTGAATTTGTCGTCGGAGTGATCAACATCGTCTTCAAGGATACGGTCTTTCCCCAAAACATTCAGGCGGCCATCAGTGATTTGGAAAATGTAACTGATACAAGTCTTGAGGAAGATCCCTCGATTGGAAATCAGAAAAGATCGAATCCGAAAGGCATCAAACAAGATGAATATTTTAAAATCTATAGCAATGACATCGCATGGCCCAAGCTAGTCTTCATTCCGAATGAAAAAACCTACTTTCAGGACACAAATTTTTACGGATACTATTGCCGATTTGATGTGGACAGAAATCCCTTTGGCTGGAAAACGCTTCCAGAAGCTGAACAACGTGTGAAGCAATTACGGCAGCGAGCACTCGTTTTCGCGGCGAGCAAATACACCGGACCCAAGCCTCGGTTTCTCTGCTGCAATCACATCACTCACCGCACCCAAACACCCAGCAAGAGCCTCACCGCAACATTGTTTTCGATGTATCCCAAAATCTTAAATAGCGATGACATGAGCTCCTCCAATCAAGCTCTCATCAAAAAGGGTCGCCAATTGTCCTGTAGTGAAAAAGAGATTTGGCCAATCTACCAACCCATAAGGCAATGGGGCGAACCTGCATGGCCGAATTCGAGCATCCTCATCGATGATTTCGCGGGCGGCGTACTGGCTCATGAACTCGGTCACTGCCTCGGTGCTCCCGACGTGTATCGAGTAGGTCGTTACGATGATGGAATTGGCGGGCAAGCCAGCCTATATTCCTACGGTCCCACCGCCAATGCCTTCAGCCGCTTTTATCATCATGCCTACATCAAAGAGGAAAACCATCCTACCATCAAACAGTCAGGCACTTACACCTTGCATCCACGGCACATCAAACCAAGCGGCGACCAAGCCGTAGGCTATCTCATCCCCAGCAATCACCCGCACTACATGTATCACGTGGAATACCTGCACCAGGAAAACGACTTTGTGGGCTATGGCTCAAAAGGAGAAGGCATGCTGATTTCCGTCATCAACCTCGGTCGAGACAATTACCTCGGCTCGCCCGATTTCTTTTACACCTATCGCCCGAATGATCCCTTTTTCCGTGGCTTGGGTCAGGCGAATCGTTGCTTGTTCGGCAAAATGCATGGGCGGCAGGAATTTTCCATGACCACTGAACCATCATCGCGACTACCCAATCTTCTCGATGGCGGCGTTGTCTTCAAAAACATTGAGGAAAAAAATGGCACTCTCACCTTTGATGTCACCATCGAAAAAAAAACCATCACCGGCGCAGAATACGATCTCTCCATGCTGCCGCAAATCCGCATGGACAAGGTCTTTGACATCCAAGCTACCAGTTTCACCATGGACTGCACCATCAAGTTCCGCGGCGAACCACTCAAAACCATGTATGGCTTCTGCTGGGAAACCACCAAAAACCCCACCATCCACAACGCCAACTACGCCTTGGCACATCGCGAATGCTACCGCGGCCATGCGCTCCATCTCAAGCCCGATACTACCTATTACGTCAGAGCCTTCGCAAAAAATGATCTCGGCATTCGCTACAGTGATGAAGAAATCACCGTCAAAACGGCCGATGAAAAATCCCCACCTGCCAAAGTAGGCCCGCTCCTCACGGATGAATTCGCCAGAAACACCTATCTCTCCACGCGATACAGTGATCAAACGCCACACCGCTATGTGGACTATAGTATGATCTGCACCATTGCCCGATTGATGGCCTATTATCGTCCAGCCACTATCAGAAAATCCGTCGTTGATTTTAATATGATGCATTGGAATCCCACATACGATGATCCACCCGCCCGCTTGGGGCAGGCGCATAACTTATTCAACTACGTATTTCAAGGAGCCACAAAACTCAGGCTCAACCAGGCCGATCCAGAAAACCAACTCATGGAAAATTTCAGCAAGCTCACGGGCATCAAAAGCAAAATGGAAATGACCGAGTTAAAGGACGATAACCCCGAGGAGCTCAGCGAACTCATCAAAGCCGACCTTCGCCAAAGTCGGCCCGTCGTGATGATTATCGCCAAGATACCGCAAACCGGAGACTTTGAACCAGTGCGCTGGATCTTAATTGATGGCATGAACGAGAAAGGCGAATTCTTCAGCGAATCCCCCGGAGGCGTAGTTTTTGTCGAAGACGGCAGTCCATACATGATGCCTACAGGATACTATCCTCTGGAGAAATGGTCGATGACCAACTATCGCACCCACATCATCACTTCATGCTACTATCAAAAGTGAAACAATCGCCGTAGCCGCATCGGCAAAAGCAACGCCCCATCGCCGGACGCGAGGATCAAGGAAACATCGCGCTCCAGCAGTTACCCACGCGTCACCGTCACCGTCTTACTCCCCTTCTCATTGCCCGTCTTCAGCACCACGTAGATTCGGTAGGACTCTTTCTGCGGGAAATTGCATGGGAAATTGCATCTAGGGCTTATTCATTTCCCAGTGCTCTTAAGAGGCGTTGAGGGTTGCTCCGGCAATCAAGCACACGGAATACCAAGATCGTGCGGTCCTCCAGTTGGTAATAGATCGCGTAGGGAAATCGCTTGGACAACATCCGATAGAAACCAAACACCTGTCGATGAATCCCTGCGTAAAGAACGAGTGAATCGATGTCAGAAAACAGGCAATCTTGAAAATAGTCGCCTACGCCGATTTCTTGTCGTTCATAAAAATCCCTACCAGCAGCGAGATCCGCGACGGCGGATTCAAGAATGTTGATTTTCATCGACGTAGGCGCAGCAGGCACTTCGCTTCATCCCAGCTCACCAGCTTCTCTTCGCCACTTGCCAGACGAGCCGAAGTCGCAAGGAGTTCATCCTCATGCCAAGTTGGGGAATGAAACTCCTCATCGACTCTACTCAAATCAGACCAAAGAGCCTCCATCAGCCGAAGCTTCTCTGACTTCGGCAAAACCATAATTTGTTCCAACACAGTCACATAAATTAGATATTACGAAATCCTACCGGAATCAAGAATTTAGATTTTGAAGTGAAAGTATCCATGCGCAGACCGCAGAGATGTGACCCCGAAAACGACCCCAGAGAGGAGCTACCCACGCGTCACCGTCACCGTCTTACTACCCTTCTCATTGCCCGTCTTCAGCACCACGTAGATTCGATAGGACATCGCCGCACCGGGTTGCGTGAAGCCCTCAGAAGATTCCCACTGCCGCTCGCCATCCGCCGGAATCTTCGTCACCACATGCTCGTCCTCCTTCTTATAGTCCTCCCCCACGCAGGAGCGGACATGGTAAAAATCCAGCTCCGCCTCGGCACTCGCCGTCCACGTCAACCGCGCCAGCCCAGGCACCGCCAACCACTCGCCGCTAGCCTCCACCGCATCCGGCGTATGCCCTGGTAGCGGCCACAGACGCGGCATAGCATCCAACAAAGAACTTCCTGCCTTCACCCGCCCAGGCAGCGCCTTGGTATAGGACATCAACATCGCCCGCACCTTCTTCATCACCACATTCCGCCGCGACCGCGCCAACGCCAAAGCAAAGTCCGCCGCCTCCACCGCCAGCCCCGCCAACCGCAGTGCCTCCACCTTCGCCGCAAACTCCGCCCGCGTCACCGTGCCACCCACCTTGAGCGGCGATGGCGCGCCCGCTGGCAGCGGCTGCCCCTCCAGTTCCTCCCACAGCATCACTGCCCGCCGACACGGCTTCAAAAAACGCTCCAAAGAAACATCAACCTCCGGCAACGGCGTCAGCAATTCCTCCCACGGAGTCCCCTCCCAGTAGCCCCGTACCATCAGATTAAACTGCTCCAACTCCCGCCGCAACACCGCCCGTCCATACAGCACCCCCAGCCGCTCCCAATTGAAATTCCACCGCGCCTGATGAACATCGGCCAGCCGTTTCTCTAACTCCGCTTGCAGCTCCTGCCCCACCGCCAACCCACCCTCCATCGTCACCAGCGGTTCTGGCAATGATTTGTTTACATTATCCCAATGATTAAGAAACTCATTGAAAACGGTGAGATACGATGAAACAGAAACCAGTGGCATAAGATCATCATAATCCATAATTTTCATTGTGGAAGACAAAAAAGTAAAAATTGGTAGATAAAATGAAAAACTTGAAAGCAAAAACGGCAACCTAAATAACTAAAATGACAACCTTGGTAACAAAAATTACAATCTAGGTGGCAGAAATTGCGAAATAGATAACAAAAGTGACAATGTAGGTGATCAACATGGGTACAATTTTATAACATTTTTTACATTTTTTAGCATTAATACTTGTAGTTGAGCTATACGTATTACATCTGCTATTACCAATCTTAAAATTTTATTTACCCAGTAAGCCGATGATTACTCCAATTTTGACGCAGTAGCCGTCATGCACATATTTCACTACATCCGCAACGCCACCAATGGCCTCTGGCACACCTTCGACACTGCGAACAACTCCGCCGAGATAAGCATGCAATCGCTCACGCCATGCGGTGGCCATACTGTTAGCTCGGTTCGTGGTCCTGAACACGACGTGATCGTGGAGCGAAAGGTGCGTCGATGGCATGGCGATACTTATCCCGCTCTCGTTTCTGTTTCCCGTCTCCGGTGGCTGACTCCACCAGCTAATGTCCGTTGGCCCTCAGGGCCGAGGATGCTGTTGCCACGCAACATTCAAACACCACTCACAAATTCCACCCAAGTTGCATTTCCTGCATCACGTGTGGGTGAATACTTTTGTTTTATCTTGAAAGGAATGATGGAGCCATCGTCTTTGGTAAATTTGCCTTCGATCTCAAGTTTGAATGCTTCGTCGCGGGAGATCGTTTTCGGAAACTCGGCGTACATATTACGCGATTTGATGTCGGTCTGGGTGCCATCTGAATTAAATCGAAAATCTTCATAATATTGTAGTTGGAACGTCACGGGTAGCTTGAGCTTGAAGACTCCGGGATCCACGGTGGCGTCGTCATAGATTACGGTCACTTTCGTGAATTCCACCGAGGCGATGGTAAGGGAGGAATCTGAGTAAGTTACCTCAATGTCATAGGGCTTTTTACTCTTCATAGAGCCACCAAACATTTTTTTGGGCATGTTGGTATCGATCCCGATGCTGGGAACGGGTGTTTTGGAAGTGGGGATCTTACTTACAGCATTGAATGTCACTACATCGTAATGAACATTACAGGAAGGTAATACAAGGGCGGCGGCGAAGAGAACGGTGGTGAAAGCGTATGTTTTCATGATGGTATTTCGTTGATGGATTGTTCCAGCTT
>CAMAYN010000026.1 GCA_945862285.1 Akkermansia muciniphila
GCCGAAGACACTTTCCAGTTTGCGGCGGTGTGGAGCTAGCTCTTTGAGAAAGGAATGGTTCTTGACGATTTCCCAACCGCAAGCATCGACCATGATGTAGAGTGATAGGCGTTGTTTCATGGAGTTTTTGAGGTAATGCGATCTATAGTCGCGAGTAGTTCCGTAGGGCTAAATGGTTTGGTAAGGAAGGCACTTGCCCCACATTCGGTGGCTTGTTGCTGGGTGATGGTATGCCCTAAAGCAGTGAGAATGATCACCGGAGTATTTGCGGTTTCTGGATTTTTTTTCAGTTCTTGGAGAACTGCAAAGCCATCCATGCCCGGCATCATGATGTCGAGAATGGCGGCATCCGGCTTCGTTGTCCGAATGGTTTCAAGAGCCGCGTCTCCCGAACGCACCGAAGTCCATTGATGGTTCTTTTTGCGCAAGGTCATTTCCAGCAAGCGCAACATGTGCGGAGCATCTTCTGCGATTACGATGTTAGCCATGAGATTGAGTGTGATTGGAGTTGCAAGATAAGAGCACGAAAGTTTGGTCATCGGCAAGCAAGGCGGAACTGTTAGAGAAATCGAGTCGATCTAGGAGTTCTGCTTTGAGAGCTTCAACAGGCGATTCTGGCGAAACATGTTGCGAAAACCATTTACCGACTTCCTCCTCATTTTCATACGATTTTCGCTGATTGCGTGGATCGACAAGACCATCTGTATAGGCGAGCAAGCAAGTATCCGCATAAATTGGGATTTCTCTTTCCGGGTAGCAAGGTTTTGGCTCGATTCCCACGGGTGGATTTTCGGGTCCTACTTCCATGGAGTGATGTTGATTTGCCACAATCACGGGGCAATGACCCGCGTTGGCGATGCGGATTACCCCTGCTGACGCATCAATACAACCTACGGCAACTGTTACAAAAATTTCTAAGCGGTCAAGATCATCAAACATTTGCCGCGCTACCAATTCTAACAATTTTGCCGGATGTTGATAGTAGGCACTGCATGAACGAATGATGGAACGAGTGACAGCCGCCATCATGCTTGCAGCAACGCCTTTCCCCATCACGTCGGCAATGACGAAGAAAAAACCATGATCGGGGATTGGTATGACATCGTAAAAATCACCGCCAATCGAGAGCGCGCTTTCGCAGTGCCCCGTAGCTTCTACCCCAAGGATCGGCTGATATTTTGGAGGTAATAATGAGCTTTGGATGGCAGCGGCTAACTCGAATTCTCGACGTGCAATACACGAACGAATCGCCTGTTCTTCATGCCTACGACTTAAAATATGCTGCGTGAAGAATTCACCGAAAGTGCGAATCATGTTTTCCTCGCCTGCGTTGAATGGTTGCATGCCATCGCTTTTGAGCAGAAGCAAAGTGCCTAATGTTTCGGCTTCATGGGACAAAGGATGAACGATGCCGGAAAATCGTTCATGCGGTGATAGATGCGGAATTACATCGTTGACCCATTGGTCAAGGCGCGTGGCTAAGGCTTGATTTTCTATAGCTAGCGTGGGGCATGAGTCACAACCATGATAGGCAAGAGTTTCAAGATTGCCATCTTTCACAATACGTAAAATCCCAATCCGAGACGCCGTGCTCTGAATGAGATGCGCGAGAACACTGTCAGCAAAATCTTCTAGTGATGACGCATTACGCGCCTCGGCAATAAAGTGAAAAATGGAAGCGAGACTCTCGTAACAGGCGGATAATTCCTCCGTCATCGACATGAGTGTCGCATCCGTGTCTTCGGAAACATCATGAGATTGGGTACACGATCGTTCTAGTTCTAGGATATTTCGTCGATGACCACGTGCGTAAATCCTCGAATCTGTTAGACAATCGATCAGATAAAGTCCACGCCCACCTTCGGCATCATCGTCGGGTAAATTTGTATGTTCTGGCCAGTCAAATCCTGGCGTAGAATCACTCAAGCGCATGATTACCTTCGCGGGGGTGATGGTAAATAACAGATCAAGATCCATTTCATCAGACCCTGCAGCACCATGAATCGAACAATTATTCCCTGCTTCGGCGACAACGAGTTCCCATGCGGAAATTTCTGATTCTGGGAGATTTGATTCTGTGAGAAAGCGTCGTGCCCCAATCGAAGCCTCGCGCACAGCCTCTAAGGTCGCCGGCCCAGTCCAGTGCCATGATCTCGCAAGGAAGCTTTGGGTGGTAAGTGCGCTTTGAGAAATGGTGTTCATGCAGAGAAGCTTTAGGTAATGATCTGCAATACTCGATCCAGTCGAGTTAACGTTAAAATCTGCATCGTAGCTGGTGACGGGCGATTAAGCCGAAACTGACCCGCTGCTTGAACCACCATTTTATGCAAAGAAAGCAGGGCGCCAAGACCACTCGAATCGATAAATTGCAAGGTGGATGCGTCTAATTCGATATCGCGCATCCCTGAGGAAAATTCCTGTGCAACCAGTTGTTTAAATTCACGCGCATTCGCCGCCGTGATTTCTTTCACACATTTGATGATGAGAGCCTGATCGTTTTTTTCGAAGGTCATGTTTTATGAGAAATAATCAATTCAGAGGAGTTAGAAAATGGCTAGGACATAGGATCGAAAATTTCTCCCGAGGTAATTTCTGTGATCGCCTCTCGCAATTGAGACGCCGCTTTTGCTGCTGAATCTTGTAATTTGCTCCATGAATGTTGTGCTTCTTGGTTATGTGAATCTCGGCAAAGGTGTTCGAGATGCTCGGCCACTTGGTTAAGTTCAGTAAGGGAAAATATGGATGATGTGCCTTTTAAAGAATGAGCAAGCCTGCGGACATCTTGGTAATTTTCTGCTTCTAATGCGTCGTGGATTTCCTGCAATTGTTGATCAATATCGCAGAGAAAATCCGAAGCCAGAGACAACGCATCTTCTCGGGTGAGTTGCTCTGCTAACAATTTGAGCGCACTTGTAACAGGAGAATCCTCTTTGGCGGGAAATTTTGCCGAATCAACAGATTCACTTTGCGCGTCACGGAGTGCATTGCGCAAGGCATCGACGCGAATGGGCTTGGAAAGGTATTGATCCATGCCTGCATCTAGGCAAATTTCTCGATCACCCACTAAGGCATTTGCTGTGAGCGCAATAATATGAACGCGGGGCGCACTGGTGGCATTTTCCCATTCGCGGATTTTACGTGTGGCCTCTAATCCGTCCATACCTGGCATTTGCACATCCATTAAAATGGCATCGTAGGTTTTTGCTTTTACCGCATGCACAGCTTCTTCGCCATTGACGACGAGGTCTGCCGTGTAGCCAAGCTGATTCAATACCGCTAGAGCGAGTTTTTGATTGATTTTGTTATCTTCTGCCAAGAGCAAGCGCAATGTGCTTTTTGGAGCTGTTTTCTCGGATGCTTTTGGTTGTGACATCTGTTTTGAACTTCTAGAATTCGCATGTGAAATCAATGCGTTAAATAATGGCGATACCTTGATCGGCTTAAATTGGACAAAAATGTTTTCCATACCATAGCGCTCACGCGGAGCGATTCCTTCGGCAGGTTGGCATTGTAAGAATAGCGCCGTTCCTTGATGGACCAGATCTTTGGCAAAGGCAATATCGGACAAGTCCGCGAATCGACTATCGAGGAGTAAAAAGTCTGGATGCCATTCCGCTTTGATGTGCTTGGCGCTATCGGCAGGAGAGGCAGCACTACGAACATCTAAGCCCCAACGAAGCAGTAACTCTGACATAACCTGCCGCGATAAATTATGCCCTTCGATAATCAATGCTTTGCGATTCATTAAATCTGGGGCAGGTAATGGACCGATCAAAGGAGCTGGTTCGCTCGATCTTGCCGCCGCGATTCTGAAAGAAAAAACGGAGCCTTCTCCTTGGACGCTGCTGACAGCAATTTCACCGCCCATGAGTTCGACGAGGCGTTTGCAGATGGCCAAGCCAAGACCACTTCCCCCAAATCGGCGTGAGGTGGAGCTATCTTCCTGTTGAAAGGCGTTGAATAATTGATCAACGCGATCCTCTGCGATTCCTATACCAGTATCGCGAATTTTAAATTCAAGCTCATGTTCATCGTCCGCCATGGCCTTGGTGCCGACCTCAAGAACGACTTCGCCCACATGAGTAAATTTCACAGCATTACCTAACAGATTCACGAGGACTTGCTTCAGGCGAAGGGAATCGCCAAAGATCGAATGTGGGACATCGGCATGAACGATGGAAACGAGCTCTAGTTGCTTTTCCGCAGCATTTGCAACAACGGTATCTAACGCTTCTTCAATACACAATTGCAGACTAAACGGACTGGATTCTAGCTCCATGTGGCCTGATTCAATTTTAGAGAAATCAAGCACATCATTTATCACGCGCAGTAGTGACTCCGCACTGCTTGTAATGGCGGTGACAAATTCAGTTTGTTCCGAGGTAAGTTTGCTCTGTTTTAGTAAATGTGCGAAGCCCATCACTCCATTCATCGGTGTGCGGATTTCATGGCTCATCGTGGCAAGGAAATCGCTTTTTGCTCGATTCGCATTTTCTGCGGCTTCTTTAGCACGAATCATTTCCATCTGCGATTTTTTGCGGACGATATACTGACCAATCTGGTAACTAATCCCATCAAGTGTTTCCACAAAGAGATCGTCTGGTTTGTCGCGCTTTTGACTGAAAAATTCGAGCATGCCGAGAAAAACAGCATTATGAAAAATCGGCATGGCAAAGGCAGAGCGAAATCCGCAAACATTCGCCGCAGTTGATCGTCGGAATGCTGGCTCTACCGAGAGATCATCAATAAAAACTTTGGTTTCGCTTTGCCAAACTTTCCCAGGTAAGCCTTCCCCTTTTGCATAGGAAAGAGCTCTTGATATTTCGATAAATGTTCGGCAGTCCAACTGCGGATCGTGCCATAAATCCGTGAGCAGTAATGTTTCTAGATCCTCATCGGGCATCCACAAACAACCCATAACGTATCCCAAGGAATCACACAAAGTGCGGATAATCTTTGCGTTAGCATCGGCAAGACTTCGATCACTGGCCAAAATCCTCGTTACCGCATGTTGGGTATTTCGGCGACGCTCATCCATGATTTTTTGCGTGATGTCACTTTCAATTCCCATGAAATTGGTCAATTTACCCGAGGCATCAAAAATGGGCTGAATCTCCACCGAAATCCAATACTTACCTCCGCTCTTCGAATAATTGAGGATTTCAACGCGAAAACCTTCTTGTTTTTCTAGCTTTTCGCGCATGAAAGCGACGGTAATTGGGTCAGTTTCAGGACCTTGCAGCAGTTGACCCGGTGTCTTTCCGATAGATTCTTCCAAACGAAATTCCGTGAGCCTCACAAATCCATCATTCACCCACTCGATGCGGCCACAAGCATCGGTAACAATCACGGCATTGTCGGTCTTCGCCGCAACAATGGCGAGCTTCCTCGCTTCTGCCTCTTTCGCGCGAAGCTGTGTGCGTTGAGCGGTAAGTTTCTGCGTGAGACGTTGCAGATCATCATTGGCCATTCGCTGCGTCTGCACAATCTGCAATAAATCCATGGTTTGATCATGAATCGCAAAATCAGATACAGTTAATTGATGCTGTGCTACCTGTTCAGGATCATCAATCCAGGGTGCCCCGAGCATCAAAAATCCACTTTTTTCAGGTAAGGTAATGACTTCACCACGAAGTAGAAGATCATTGCCAATGATGCCAAACAAAATCAATAAGTCGCCACTTGAACGAAAAAATTCCGTCGAGATCTTGCCCACCGGACGTTTCAGAGTGAGTATTTTATCAATCGATTTACCATGTGCTGCACTTGGACATACCTTCGCAACGCTTGGCCCGTAACTGGTTAGAATCAATTCATCATTCCATTGCAAATAGAAAGGAAATGCCCTGCGAAGGATTTCGTGGGATAAATCCGGTAACTGTGGTTGCGATGGAAGACTTTGATTCATGAAATAATGATTTATCCCCAAGTGACTTCGAAAACATCGTGATCAGCACCTTCATCTTTGCGAGCAATCGTTTTGGACGAGCAGGGTGTTTCATAAAGTTTTCCTAAGCCTTGAATTAAGCCTGTTACAAAAGCTGTCAGACCTGGTCGATGGCTATGGTAATGCAAATGCAAGCTGTTTTCCGTAACGTCCGTGCATTGAAAGCGAGGTGGTTCTAGGTTGGGGTAAATCATGGCCACCCGCGTATGGAAGTTGGGTAAGTTTACGAGGAAATCTCTAAAACTTGTGCCGCTGGACTTCATCATCGGACCGTAGCTTTTTGATGCCGTTTGTAAGACCCAATGCTCACCAAATACGACCAAAATGGTCTCCGCAGGTAAGCCGAGAACTTCGCTGGCTGCTCCTACAAGCTTATATGTCATGTCGTCCGGGTAGGCTTCGTTGCTGATGAAAACATCAACATCGACACCTGCTTTTTCTTTGATTAATTCCCACTTTTCTTCTCCAAAATTGGATACGACAAGTTCTTCTACCGCTTTATTTACTAATCCGTACATAATTTTTTGTATGCGCTGTTATTAAAGACAAATTTACTTTCTTACGAATTCGCGGGATGTCAATCTTGTCTTTAAGAAACTGATCATTTTATTTTGAAATCGAGAGATCTAACTGCTGAATTTGCTGAATTGTTGGATGGCGTGATAACAATGCTGATGCACCACTGCTCATAAGAGCATTTTTTTCATCCTCTAATAGCCCAGAGTCAATCACAGCATAGTGTCCAAAATTCTGTTGATTCATTAATTCTTTCGCAAACATTGCTGCTTTTTCGTCAGCCATCGATAGGTCAAATACAAGCAACTTGTCTTTTGCCGCGAGATCATCTGCCTCGCCAATCGTGTTTACTGCCACAACCTGCCAATCTTGTTTTTTCAAAAGCGAAGTCAACAACATCTTCACCAGTCGATCTTCGCACAATAGGACGACATTTTTGGAAAACTCTCTCTTGAGCTCGGTAGGATTTTCGATCTCGATTTCTGGTAGCCAGATATGGAATGCACTCCCCTTCCCTCGTGATGATTCCACAGAAATTTGCCCACCCATCGCACGGCAAAGGCGTTCCGCAATGGCTAACCCTAAGCCCGCCCCATCATGTAGCCTTCCACGGGATGCGTCTAACTGAGAAAAAGGCTGAAATAACTTCTTAACCTGCTCCTCATCCATGCCGATCCCTGTGTCAATCACGCTGAAACGTATGCCCTTGCGTCCTTCACAATCAGAGGAAATGGCGCGCAAAGTAATTCCGCCCTGCTCGGTGAATTTCACCGCATTATCGGCAAGGATTAGCAGAATTTGCATGAAACGCTTTTGATCGACATAAATGGCTCGGGGCGTATCAGCAGCGATGTCAATATTCCACACAATCACCGATCGATTTTGTAAACCACGTACCCTGCTTACAACCTTCTCTAGCGTTGTTCGAATGTCGATGACTTGGAAATGTAATGCAAGAATTCCAGCGTCAATCTGCGTCAAATCCAATACTTGATTCAAAAGCTCCAGCAATCTTTCGCCTGAAGTATGGATATTTTTCGCGTAATCTTCCTGCAAATCAGTCAACTCGGTTCCGAGAAGTAATTCGGTCATGCCTATGACGCCATTCATTGGAGTGCGAATTTCATGGCTCATATTTGCGAGAAAGCGATCCTTCGCATGATTCGCCGCTTCCGCTTTGGTCATGGCCGTACGCAGCTCCTTGAAGGATGCTTTCATTTTCCTTTGGTAATGCCATACGCCAAAGCCAGTGAAAACCGATAACGCAAAAATACCAAAACCCGCGATCGTGAGCCACGATAAATAGGTCACTCGTTGTTTTTCGTAAAATTGCAAATCCATATCCACGGAAACAGCGGCGATGAGTTTCCCATCGCGATCAATTACCGGAGCATGACTACTGCGAAATCTACCCCATTGATCTTTGTGTGGCTGGGCGTTCACCGTTACCACTCCGTTGCGAAGCGTATATAGCAATTCCTCACTTGCGTCTGGATACGGCTGTAAAAGATGAGACTTATCGTCAACTCCATCGCCGTCATGATCTCCTGCGGGTGTTGGATCAAGGATAAAAAACACCTCATCGTTTTTCAGGATCGTACTGTAAACAAAACGGAATTTCTCTGGGCCTTCCATCTCGTCTTTCGCTTTTTGTAATTTTTCGCAAGCACGTAAATACTCTGTGCTGCCCTCCTGCGCTGGATCGACTAGCTGGGTATGAACATCAGTCTCAATGGCGTAAGCACATGCCGTAGAGGATCGACGTAATGCCGTATGCATGCCTTGCTCCGCCTGCTTGTTTAGCGAATAATAAAAGATCGCGACTAATACCATTCCGATCACAAATATCCCCCCACCAACGGCTAGGCCATGCCACATGGGATATGTCGCATCCTTGTCCGAATCGGCTCTTGCCTCTCGCATGGATGGTTTTTTTTTCTGATTGATCATAGATGGAAGCTGCGGAACGTCTATATGATAGGGCTGGCAAGTTCCTCATCAACACCCACAAATGAGGGGCTTTTTTTGTTGAATATTCACTCACTTGTGGGTATTGTTGGATTCAGAAATTCGGGTAATCTGATGGCCTCGACACGAGATAGACTAAAAAATTACAACTACTATGAAAAGCATTATTACTACAATCATCGCCGCGACTCTTCCCTGTGCTGCCAGCCTTGTCATCACCTTCGCTGAAGATCCTAACGCCTACAACTCAAGCCTTTCCGGAACCTCGGTTCTCGATTTCAATGACATGAAAGCGGGTACAGCAAAAAATGTTGCCTGGGATGGGGTTGGCACCTTCGATGTTCTCAACGTGAGCAAAACCGATATGTTTGGCGGTGCGCCTAATGAAAAAAACAATAAAGGATCAAACTACGCACTTCAAGGAGCTGGATCCGGCGTCCTATCAACCACACTCTTGCTCGACAGCCCATCCTCCTACTTCGGTCTCTGGTGGTCTGCTGGTGACGCAAGAAACGTTCTCAGTTTCTTCAACGGCAATGATCTTGTGGCACAATTTACCACTGCCTCGCTTATGAATCCACTACCAGCTGAATACGATGGCAATCCGATGAATCGCAAACTGAATTCTGGTGAACCTTATGCTTTCATTAATTTCTTCGGCGACCAGAAAACCGTTTGGGATAAGATCATTTTCTCAAACGACGGACAATCCGGGTTCGAATCCGATAACTTCACCACCCGCATAGCCGCTTGGGATCCTGCCGTCGATGGGGCAATTCCCGGCGTTGTTGTCGCAGAGGTTTCTGGAAAGACTACGAAACTTCTCACCACCAAAGATCTTGAAGGTACCCGCTGGAGCTTAGATGAAACCACCGTGGCAAAAACTCCTGGTGCTCCCGTTCCACCATGGGTACTTCTTGGCGCCTTCGGAGTCGTAGCTGTTTTACGCCAAAGCAAACGCACGCAATCGAAACAGTAATTCAACAAAATTTCATTGATGAACCGCCCCGCGCTATCTCCGAAAATGATCCGCACACTCGTGGCCTGTGCGTTTCTCGCGGCGGCGGTTCTTTTTGCTCAATCCCAAGATGCTCTTCGGGAAGTCACGCGCCCCATCGTGCTCGCTTTGTTGCGCATCGTCGGTATTGCGGCAAAGGATCAGGGCGAAATGATGTCGATTGGAAATCTCAATGTGCCATGGACACGCGATTGCGCTGGGATGAATTTATTGATCATCATGCTCGCTCTAGCCGTTTGGGTAAATCGGGATGAAGAAAACAAAAAAAAATTCTGGCTGCGCGTCACACTCACTTTTCCTGCGGCGCTTGCCGCGAACGTACTGCGAGTTTTTTCATTGATTGGCTATCGCTGGCTGGCATACCCCGCCGTGGAAAGTCCGCAGATGCACTATTTTCTTGGATTTTTTTGGATGGTTCCTTTCATATCGATGATCACGCCGCGTTCGGATAAACCGCGCGCTCATGCATGGCTCGAAACACTCCATGCCGCGGCCACCGTATCCCTACTCACACCGGCTCTCGGCATGCCGAATGGGTCGATGGTTGCCATCGCTGCCATTATCGCCCTTGCACAATGCCGCATCCGCCTCGATCACTTGCCACTGCGCGCACCACTAACCGTCGCATGGCTTGTCGTAGGAGGCCTAGTCGCCACCATGAATATGGAATCATTCTGGCTGCCGTGGTTATTGTGCTGCCCCTGTTTTATTGACTTGCGCTGGGCATTAAAGCCTCCCGGCGCTCTCGTCTTGCTCTCGACTCATGCGCTCTTTGCTATGCAGTCGTGGGCTCCCTATATTGGCTGGTCGGCCATTGCCTTTGCTGTGTGGAAACTGACTGATCATTCTTCCGAAACGAATACCCACAATGAAAATTTCTCCACGGAATCCCGTAATGCCCCGCAATCGCAACTGATCAGACGGGCGATCATCATTGCCTGTATCCCGTGTTTCATTGCTCCTTTTCTAGCGAGCACGCTGCTTTCCTTGCATCAGCCACGCTGGCAGCCACCTGCTTCGGTAGAGTCTCGGATACTCGAAAATAAAGGTTTTGAAATCCGTTTACCCAATCAGCCCGATAACATGGCGCTTGTCTGTTACGGGCCGGAGGGAAATGATCGACATCATACACTCAAAGTTTGCCTCAAATACCGTGGCACTGACTTGACGCCCAGCGATGAAAACCCCATCGTTTTTACCGATGGCGAACACTGGATGCGCGAGTGTTTTTTTCAAAACAATCAACTTCTCATGACGTATCATGATTATCTTGCCAGCACCTTCGCACCGAGATCACATCCCGGCGTCCATTTTATTTTTATTACGCCAAAGGATCGTATGACACCAAATGAATTTGCGGAAAAATCGAAGGCCTTTGCCGAAGCATTCCACAAAATTTGCACCACAGATCAGGAAATGGGAAAACCCTGAATGCAAGAATTTTTGATCACGCTTCTTTCGCATCGATGTAGCGTAACACTGCCTCTGTGCGACTGCGCACGTGGAGCTTTTGATAAATTTGCTTCAAGTAATCGCGCACCGTTTCATAAGATATTCCAAGGTCTGCCGCAGCTTCTTTCGGCACACTGCCCTTGGCGAGATGATCGAGGATCTGTCTTTCACGTGGGGACAGTGACGGCAGAGGAACGGTAGGTTTTTTCGGCGGATTTTTTTGAAAGGCGCGAATAACCATGCTAGCCACCGCCGGACTGAGTGGCGATCCGCCTTTCTGTGCCATGTGAATACCGTCGATGATTTCCTGATGTTGAGAATTTTTTAACAAATACCCATTCGCCCCTGCTTCAATGGCACCAAATACGCGCTCGGCATCATCATGAATCGTTAGAACAACAAAAGCGGCACACGGAAGCACAGCAGACAAGATGCGAATGCAGTCGTGCCCGTGCATGCCTGGCAATTCGAGGTCGACAAGCACGACATCCGGTTCACAAGTATGAATCTTCGGTAATGCTGCCTCAGCAGATTCCCACGTTCCACATACTTCCATGCCGTCCGTCTTGCCAATGAGCCCTTTGAGGGTAACTAGCATCGTCTTGCTGTCCTCAATGATCGCCACACGCAGTTTTTTTTCTGCATCAATTTTCATTTGCGTCCATGTTGTATGATCTTGGATTCATTTTGTCAATAGACATACGTCATTTTATGAAAAATCGATCATCTATTTTCCCGAATTTTTTGCAATAACGAAGAAATTTTTTGGATTTGCACCGACCATGGAACTTCATCAGAAGTAGAAACTACCGATTCCAACTTGACATGAGGTAGAGTTTTCTCCTAGTTGGCTTCGCCAATGAACCCAAATCATGAACCAAACTGGAAAGCCATTGCTGCTATGCCTGAATTCCAAGAACTCCTACGAGCGAAAAGACGCTTCGTGATTCCCTGCTGTATTTTTTTCACCTGCTATTACCTCTCTTTGCTGATTCTTGTCGGATGGTTTGCTGATCTAGTAAAAAAACCTGTGCTTGGCTTGGTCAATGGTGCTTATCTGTTCGCATTATCCCAATTTTTCATGACGTGGATTATGGCGTATGTCTATACAGCAAAAGCGGCGAAGTTTGATACCCAAGCCGCTGCCATTCTTACCAAAGCTGGCCACTAATTTTCAACTTTCTGATTTTTTCCTCTTATGGCAATATCTCTCTTCCTTCTTTTCGTGATCGCCACCTTGGTCATCACATTTTTTAGCGCCAAAAAAAATACGGGCTCCAGTGCTTATTTTGCGGCTGGGCGCTCGATCACGGCATGGCAAAATGGCCTAGCTGTGGCGGGCGATTATATGTCTGCGGCTTCATTTCTGGGCATTGCTGGCATGATTGCATGTTTCGGATTTGACGGCTTTCTTTATAGCGTAGGCTTTCTTGTCGCCTATCTAACGGTTTTGTTCGTCGTTGCCGAACCACTGCGGAATTCTGGAAAATACACCATGGCGGATGTGTTGGCTTTTCGTCTCAAGGCTCGCCCTGTGCGAGCGGTCGCATCGCTGAGCACGCTCACAGTTTCATTATTTTACATGATTGCACAAATGGTGGGTGCTGGGGTGTTGATTCAAAAATTACTCTACAATATTCCCGCCGTGCAAAGCGCGCTTGGCTATAACATCTCCGTATGCGCAGTGGGCGCCATGATGGTGGTGTATGTGGTTTTTGGCGGCATGTTAGCGACAACGTGGGTGCAGATCATCAAGGCCATCTTGCTCATTTCGGGAAGCGCTTTCTTGAGCCTAATGGTCATGAAACATTACCATTTTCAATTTGCCGAATTTTTTCATGCTGTTTCGCATGTGAAAACAACTTCCGCCGAAGGGAAAGAGGTGATTCAGAATTTCCTCGACCCAGGAATGAAATACAAGAATCCATGGGAAATGCTTTCTCTGGGAATCGCACTGCTTTTTGGCACAGCCGGCCTCCCCCATATTTTGATACGATTTTACACCGTTCCTGATGCAAAAACAGCTCGTGGCAGTGTGGTTTGGGCAATGTGGATCATCGGGATTTTCTACATCCTGACAACATTCTTCGGTTTTGGTGCGGCAACGATTATCGGTCCAGATGCACTGAAAGGAAATCCGAACATGAGTGCCCCTGAGCTATCTCGTATTCTCGGCGGAGAGTTTTTCTTTGCTTTTATCTGTGCGGTGGCTTTCGCTACCATTCTTGCCGTCGTAGCAGGACTTACCATCAGTGCAAGCACCTCATTTTCTCATGATTTTTACAGCAACGTCATTCACCACGGTAAAGAACAAGATACAGGTTCTGAAATCAAAGTGGCACGTATTACTGCATTTATTGTGGCAGGATTATCGATTTTGATTGCGATTTTGTTAGGGCCAAAAGTGAACGTTGCTTTCCTAGTTGGGCTCGCCTTTGCCGTGGCCGCATCGGCCAATTTACCAGCGATTCTGTTTTCTGTTTTTTGGCGACGCTTCAATACCACAGGTGCAATCTTTGGCCTGATTGGTGGCTTATTTTCCTCCATTGGCTTGATTTTGATCAGTCCTGTATTTATGGGACAAAATGCCATTTTCCCGCTAGAGAATCCCGGTATTGCTAGTATTCCCATCGGTTTTTTGTGCGCGCTGATCGGCACGATGATGGGCGGGCGCGAAGTCACTTCCGAAGCGAAATTTGATGAAATCGCGGTGCGGTCACACACAGGCTTGGGCGCAGAGAAGGCGAGCAGCCACTGATTTGATCTCTACCGATTGGAATTTTATCGAGAATTTCTCCTTGTTGATTTAGGGCAAATTTACCATCCTCCACGCATGAACGAAACGCAACTATGGCAGGGCAGCCGCTCACAAATCACCAACCTCGGTACTTTTTCGATCTGTCTCTTATTACTGATCGGATTCGTTGTGGGAGGATGTTTTGAACCACTCGTATGGCTTGGCACAGTTGCTCCCATTCTTTGGGGCGCATGGGTCTGGGTTTCCACTGCCGCAGAAAACTTCGAACTTACCACGGAGCGGATTCGCTTAAAACGTGGAGTGATCAATCAGACCTTTGACGAAGTGGAGCTGTATCGCGTTAAGGATGTCAGCCTGTCCCGCAATGCCTTCGAGCGTATCATGAAACTTGGAACGATTACTTTAGAAACGTCTGATTTGGGACAAGAGCGAATCGTCATCGCCTCTGTCGGTAAATCAGAGGAACTACGTGAAAATTTACGAACCCAAGTTGAAATCATGCGAGATCGTAAGCGCGTGCGCGAGATTGATGCTTCCGAAGGACATACTCCAGCGCAGTAAATCTAAATCAAGCGAAGATGAAACTTACTTCTTCCATTTTCATTCATTGACTGACAGTTTCTCGTCTTGCTTTAGGTAAACGATAGCCCATTCTACCAAATATGAAACGCAGTATTTACCGTATTATGTTGATGATCTCGCTTTGCCTAGCTTCCGCAAATGCCGAATCGCTATCCCGTGCAGATCTGGAGGAACTACTGCAGCGACTGGAGAAAATCACGGAAACAGCGAGCACCCAGCTCGATCAAAAATACAAAAATGCCATCGATGCCTTCACCAAGGGAATGCAAAGTGACAGTGCCGCCATTGAACTCTATTTATCGTGTATCGAGAAAGCAGAATTTTCCGAAAAACAAAAGACGGGACAAGAATTTCGAGATTGGAAACGTGCGCAAGATGAGAAACAAAAAGATCCCAACTTTCGCACGGCACTACGCCACCAACTCAATTGGCTGTGTCTAACATTACGTGCCAATATCCGTCCTGAAAAAAAAGAGGAACTACGCCCCGAGGTTTTGAAATCTCTAGCAGATTTACTCAATAACGCAGAGAAACTCACGGGGCAATTTGAAACGCTACAGCAAGCGGTCGGCAATACAGTGTTTCACAAGGCCTACGAACTCGGCGATTTGCATGCAGCCGAGTGGCCTGACTCGCCCTTGAAGGTGGCAGAGATTTTTGATACGATCTTGATGCCCCAAATTCGCAGTAAGAAGGATTACAAAGAACTCAGTTCTTTATGGGACAAAAGAATTTCCTTAGAACAAATGAAGGTGGCCATTCGCGATAAGAAAGACAAGCCCAGCGGACTTTCGCGATCGGACACCGTAAGCCCGATGATCGCGAACTTCCGCGAAAACGCATTGCCCCAACTTACTTGGGAGAAATACATGGATCTCTTCAAAGCAGGCGATGAAAAAGGCACAGCCGTGACCATGCTCCATCATATTGGCACGCATATAAAAAATCCCCGTGCGAAGAGTTGGGCAGACGAATTCAAGTCGCTGATCACTCCCGGATCATAACGAAAACAGATTTACTTCTGCAACGGCTGATTCACGACTTTTTTGAAAACCAGCAGATGCTGCCATGGTAAATGCCGACGATTTTCCTCAAGAAAAAATCCCAGTGCCGCGAATTCCTTGCACGCTTGCTCTTGGGTCATTTTGTGCAGAGGTTTAATCGGCACAAGGGGATCTTCTCCTCTAAACTCTAACACATAGACTTTGCCATCGTCTTTCAGGGCACGATGCAAACTTTTCAGCATTTCTACCGGATGCGAAAATTCATGGTAGGCATCCACAAGCAATGCCGCATCAAGCGATCCTTCAGGCAATCCTAAATCATCAATTTTTCCAAGATGCGTGCGAACATTGGTTACATTTCTTTGTACCGCTTGTTTTTGAACAAAATCTAACATTTCTTGCTGGATATCCAGTGCCAATACTTGCCCGCGCGGAACTTTTTCTGCCATGCGAAATGTATAATAGCCCGATCCTGCGCCAATATCGGCAATGACATCTGTCTCTTGTAAATCCAGGGCTTGTATCGCCTTGGAAGGTGCCTCCTCCCGCTCTCGCTCATCGCGCTCCAACCAACCAATTGCCGGATGCCCCATCACCTTGGCAATTTCCCGCCCCATGAACCATTTGCCAATGCCGTCGCGGGATGCGGGCCGATGCTCATAGTCGGGAACGACGCGTTGCCATTCATCGCGACGCATTTTTGCCACTTTTCTCGCTTGGGTAATTTCTTCTTGTGTGAGTGCGTAGCCTTGCTTGCGCCCACCCATCAATCTTCCTACTTCTTGAGGGATCTTTTTATCGGGATGCAGCAAGCTCAAGTTATGGCCAATTTCGTGAGCGATGGTTCGCGCCAAAGAGCCAAACTTCATCGGTTCTTCTTCGACAAGCAAACATTTCACAGGTGCTTTTTTTCCACCTGAATACTTATCTGACCACACGCCAACCACGGCATGGTTCCCTCCGATCTTGGCATACCCCTGATAGGTCGAACCGATAAAGGGTAACAAGTAGATATTCAACGCACGGGAAAGATGGTTTTTCTGATCCAGTATTTTGGAAATATTTTCCACGCGTAAATTTCCCAAGCGCAATTCATCTCCCCTCTTGAATTGGGCAATGCTTTCGCACAATTCGGTAAAATCATCTGTCTGAATGAGCGGTTCAACCATTGTTTTCTCCAGAAAAAATTGAATCTTCGCCGGTTTCCAAATGCGGTTGATTTCCGATAACACAACCCCCGACAAATCTTCTGCGCTAACCCAAACAGTCATTTGTTGGGACTGCACCGTCATCACGGCTCCCGAAGTGATATGAAAACGAATGGGTAGAACGATCTCCTCTGTATGGTCAGGATTCAAGGGCGTGGAACTTCGACTCTCATCTTGCGTGGAATTGATTCTTTTCTCATTGGGTCGAGCAAAAAAAACGGCGACAACCAAGAGCGATAGGGCACCGATGATCGAAAGTGTAAAAGGAAATTTCACGATCCTCTGTTTACGTATCGATTCGAGAAATCATTCTACGTTTCGTGCCGAAAGAAAAATTGATACCCGTAATCGGCGCGCCAAGCATCAATATGATAGAATCCGCCTATCCAATCAAACTCAGGAAAATATGAGTTCGACCGCGCACAAATTTCCTACATGACTGAAATTTTCCTTGCTCGTGCCTCTGAACTAGCATTTTTTAAACATGTATTTGTTGCCACATGACAAATTACAAAACCCAACTTAACCCTAAACGCCAAACCCGAATTTCCTTATTTACCATAAGGTGATCATTGGTTTTGCATTTTTTACTGCTATGAAACCACGCTATCAATCATCCATTCGCTTTGCTACTTCACTCGCAACAGCCATTGCGGCTCTCATTTCTGTTCAATCCGCCTCAGCACAAAATGGTACTTGGCTGGGAGTCTCAGGAAATTGGGATGCGACAGAATCATGGACTTCGGGAAATATTGCCGACGGGGCTGACTTTTCTGCCAATTTCACGGGTGCTGACATTTTTACCGATGCAACCGTCACCCTTGGAGCGAATCGCACCATCGGCAATATCAGCTTCACCGACGAAGGTTTTTCCTCGAATAACTTGCTCATCACTGGCGCTAACACTCTTACGATGGATGTCACCTCAGGCACCCCCGTCATCAATGTCACCCAGTCGGGGCGCTCGCTCACGATCGACTCGGTCCTTGCAGGTGCAGATGGCCTACAAAAAGCTGGTCTTGGCACACTGAACATCAACGGCGCTCTTGAAAGCACAATCACTGGCGGCATCAATATCAGCGGAGGAATCTTTTCTCTAGATTTCAACAATCTCACCACACCCACAAACCTCATTAACTCCGCCAATGCACTGCAAATCAACAATGGTGCACTAACTATCAATGGAAAAAATCTCGCCTCCGCCGCAACAGTCCAAGCATTTACTAATACCACACTTGGTGCTGGCATTAATGCAATCAATATCTCCAAAGGGGCTTTAGCCACATCAGCCGCGCTCAATCTTGGCGCATTGACGGTAAACCCTGGCTCCATCACTACGGTAATCACCGGCACTGCAGGAGGAACATCATGGACGACAGGTATCCTTCCGATCGCAGAATCCATGAGTGTCTCTAGTATTAATGGCAAAACGCTACCTACTGCTACGGGAACCAGCAACTGGATCAACGTAAACGCTGGCTTATTTTACCGACAAAGTGCTAACGCCGGTACCGCAAGATGGATCAACGTGGATAACCTCGGAAACCTCGCAGGACTACCCGCCGCAATTACAGCAATTACAGCAACAACGAACGATGCACGGCTTGCGTTCTCTGTGGCAAATAGTGCGAACATCGCACTTACGGCTGGCACCACACCCAGCATCTATGGACTAGTGCCAAACGCTTCTGGCACTGCTACGCTCACAACTCCTAATAATGGAACATTAACTCTCAACGGCATCATCCAAGTTGCGACGGGAGTAACCACGATTAACGCTGGCACGGGGGCGAGTAATCTAATCATCGGCGCAGAAAGAAATCTTGTCATCAACATGGACAATACGGGCGGCCTGACCATCAATGCACCCATCGCGAACCATAGTACTGGTGCATCCTCTGTTACCATCGCTAGCACTGCGCCAACTGGAACTACCCCTGGAATTGTTACTTTGGGTGGATCAAACACTTTCACAGGCACCACAAACATTTCCCGCAGCTCACTCACCTTCACTTCGGCTACACCATTCGGCACCTCACCTGGCGTTAACGGAACAAGCGGCATCACGCTCAATTCCGGCACAGCTTTGACATCAGCGCGCACAGGCGGTAATCCATCCACTACTATCACTGCGCCCATCACACTCTCATCGGACGGAAACACAACCCTTCGCATCGGCCAAGGCGCTGCGAGCAATACTCATACTTTCAATCTCAATGGCGCAATTAGCGGCGCAACCAATAACCTCGTTTTTACCACCACAACCGGATCATTCAACAATGGAACGTCGCTATTCGTAATCGGCGCCGCTGGAACTTACACTGGTAATACCCTTATTACGACCGGAAATGGCACCAATAATCCCGTATTTTTAAGAAGCACAGTTTCCAACGCTTTACCCGCCACAACAGTGCTAACCTTTGATCAAGTCAATGGCGGTGGCACGGGACGCAATTTCCAGTTTGATCTCAATGGCAACAATCAAACCCTAGCTGGCTTAAGCAACGGGGGTGTAGTTCCACAGGTTAGAAGAATGCTGGTAACGAATACTAGCACGACTACACCTGCTACGCTGACAATTAATAATACCAACGATTTTACCTTCGGCGGCTCTACAACGGCAACAACGGTTGGAACAGCGGGCTCACTTACTAGAGCGCAAATCCAAGGAAATCTCGCTCTCGTTAAAAATGGATCTGGCACATTTACTTTAGGAGGAACTCTCGCAGGCGGCGCAACAGCAGGTGGAAATACCTATACGGGCGACACTACAGTGTTGGGGGGTATTCTGGTGCTTGGTGAAAATATTGCGTTGCAAAATAGCACGTTTGACACGGGATCAAGCATTGAGGGGGGATCTTCCAGCGGCTTACGCGCCGGCATTGGCGGAACGGGATTAACGAACCTAACTCTCGGTGGTCTTAGGGGCAATAATGGATTGGCGAGTCGCTTCACTACAACCAACGGTGGCTACAGTAATCTAACGGAACTTACTTTGAATCCTAGTGCTGGAGTCACTCGAACATTCTCAGGAGACATCGGCGATGGTGCCTCAGGGCTAAACCTCGTAAAAACGGGCGCTGGAACTCAAATCCTTGATGCGGCACAAAGCTATAGCGGAACGACTACTGTAAATGCAGGATTACTCTTTGCATCAAGCACTAGTGCATTACCAGGATACAATGTCGCTGGTAAAATTGTATTTAATGGAGGAACGATTGGCGTGCCAGTTGGCGGCGGTGCTTGGACTACCAGCGAAGTGGATACACTACTGGCAAATGCTACGAAGACTTCTGGCTTTTTAGCCATTGATACAAACAACGGGAATCTCACCCAATGGACTCCGTTCACAACAACGAACTTCGGCGCACTGGGATTACAAAAATTAGGCGCAAACGATTTAACCTTAAACCAAGCGAATAGCTACACGGGAACGACTACCGTAAGTGAAGGCACGCTGACTCTCAATCACGAAAACGCACTCCAAAATAGCCCACTGGTAACGACGGGTGCTGGCACCGTAAATCTTGGTAGCAATACGGTATTAAACCTCGGCGGACTCAGCGGGGCAACGGGCAATCTCTCCTCCATCATCACAAATTATAGTGCGATCACTGCCATCAATCTCAATACTCCAGCCTCGCCTCCAGGATTGGGTCTGAGCTATAGCGGCATCATTTCCGATGGAGTGGCGGGGACTACTCTAACAAAAATCGGCAGCGGCATCCAAGCGCTATCGGGGAATAACACATATACGGGGGAAACCCAGATTAACGAGGGAATTCTTGTTTTTAGAACAAAAGCTTCCAAGTCGATCGGAACGGCAACTACTGCTGCCACTGGCACGATCGGACTCGGTGTGAAAGACGCAGATCCAGCATTTTATGCTGCCGCAGATGTGGATGCTCTGTTTAATTCGAATACGCTATCGGGCTTTGTGATTGATGCGGCATCAGGCGTCGCCCTTGATACCAATGGTGGATCTTTCGATCAGACAATCGCCCTGACGGCACCTCGCTCACTCACGAAACTCGGACTCAACACGCTGACTCTCTCGCAGGTCAATTCGTACAATGGTGCCACCATTGTCAATCAAGGAACTCTCACTCTCACAGGTTCACTTACAGGCGGCGGCGCAATTTCCACGGAGGGCAGTAGCGTCTTTAGCCAAGCTTCCACTGGAATCATTAGCGGTGCCGCTACCTTCACGCAAGGCAGCACGGGAATCAGTTCACTTGCCGGAGCAAACACTTACACCGGTGTGACCACAATCAATCTTGGGCAACTCACCATCGCTCATGCCTCCGCTTTAGGTACTACCGAAGGCAATACGATTGTCACTGCCGGCGGACGGTTGGCAATCAATACAGCAGGCTTGGTCGTTGCAGAACCAATAACGATCTCTGGATCTGGGACCACGACCACCAACGGAGCAATCGCCTTCGGCGGTAGCGTAACCGGAATAAACCTAACAGGCCTCGTCTCCTTGGCTTCCGCGGCTAGGATTCAGACGGATGGTAGCACGGGAAGCACAATAAGCGGCGGCATCGACCTTGGCAGCAATCAACTCACAATCAATGCGGACGGAGGCGCAACACAAACAATCGATACAAATGCCATCTCTGGCAGTGGTGGTTCACTCGTCAAATCTGGCAGCGGCACTCTATTACTCGGCACGGCAAATAGCTATACAGGTGAGACTACAGTGAACCTTGGCACTCTATCCATCACAAACAATGAAGCCCTCGGGACAACAGATGGCTCTACCACCATCAACGGCGGAAGCGGTACAACAGGCGTTACTCTTGCCCTTTCCAATGCCCTTTCCGATCTAACGATCGCAGAACCGCTCCGCTTTGCTGGCAGCGCTGCCGGACGCGCCACCTTAACGAACAGTAGCTCTCAAAACCATACCTTGAGCGGGCCCATTGATGTGACGAGCGATACGACGTTAACTCAGTTTTTTTCGAGCGATGCGGGATCCATCACCGTCACTGGCGATATTACGGGAACTCTAACTAGCGGCGCGGGCTTTTATTTGCGCGGCACTTCGACGAATCAATTGAATCAAGTCATTGGTAACGTCAACCTCGTCGGTGGACTATTTAAAACAGATGCAGGTACATGGCTTGTTGGAGCACCTGGGAAAACCTACAACTGGGAAAATACTGGCATCGCAGTTGGCCGATTAAAAATGGGCTTAGCAAACGTTCTACCCGCAACGACGATCGTGACGTTTGGGAATTCCACAGGGGCGACGAATCCAACATTGGATCTGAACGGTTTCAACCAAACCATTGGAGGAATTGTTTATAACGGCCAAGGAATCGCCACCGGCACTCGTACAATTACCAGCGCAACTCCTGCTGTGCTAACGATTAACAATGATACCGACTTCACCACCACAGGCACCAATGTTAGCACCAACAATATTGTTATTACTGGAGCAGTAAGCCTCATCAAACAAGGTGCCGGCAAGCTGGCTTTAAATGGAAATAATACCTACTCTGGTGACACAACGGTGAGTGCAGGCACATTAGAACTCGCCGACAATGCCAAACTAAAGTTCACACTTGGAGCAAGCGCAGGATCCAACAACAGCATCGGTGGCACAGGCACCCTCTTGTTGAGCGGTGATTTTGACATCGATACCACCGCCGCCGAAACTCTCACGTCCGGAACATGGAACTTAGTGAATAACGCTAGCCTAGAAGAAACATACTCCAGTAGTTTCTCGGTGGAAGGTTTCACTGATGTGGGTGATAATAAATGGGAGAAAACCATAGGCAGTAAGAAATACACCTTCGATGAAATCACTGGCACGCTCACACTAGGAGCCGCCGCCTCTTACGCATCTTGGATTGATGGATTCTTCGCAGGAGAAACAAACCCCGCCATCATTGGAGCAACTGCTGATCCCGACAAAGACGGAGTAGCCAACGCCGTGGAAATGGTGCTAGGTGGCAATCCTGCGACCAGCATGGACAATGCACTACTACCCACCATAGAACTTGTGACTGACCCTATCGGCAGTCCTGCCATCCCTGCAGGAAATTACATTCTCTTCACCTTCCGACGCACTGATCTCTCTGCAACAGCCGGCGTGACTGCCGCCTGCGAAATCGATGGTGACCTTGTGGGATCATGGACACCCGCTGCCAGCGTGCCCGGTGCCGTAATTCAAGTGGATGATAATTATACCTTCACTCCCGCTGCTCCGAACACCGACCGCGTGCGTGTCTATGTGCCGCGCAGCAGCAGCACCAACTTCGGACGACTGAACGTGCAAGTTCCCTAACAAATCAAAATTACGAATTCCATGACGCGCATCGGACTCCTGAGTTTGTTTAGTTTGTTCGGTGCCTTACCAGTCCCCCTGTGGGCGGAACCGGATGTGCTTCCCAGTAATATCCAGTTCCGACGTCAGGCTGTAACGCGCCTGATGTTTGACGCGGATCAAAATATTCCTCTCGCTTCATTGCGCCCGGCGAAGATTGTCGATCTGAATTTGATGCATCCAGAAATGTTAGATAATTCCGACCTTACCTGGTTCATCAAAGATGGTCTGCTTCAGGCAAAAGCGGGGGAGCGCAAGTTCACGTCACAGCGTTGGGCGGGCGGTTTTAATCCCTTCGCCTGTTATGATTTAACCCTAGCAGAAGCAAAAGGAAATGGCTCAGTAGGAATCGTATTTTCCCATGCGAAGAATCAGGATCAACTCAGTGCTGCGCTCCAGTTTCAAGATGGCAAAGTGCAGAGCCTGATATGGAACGTGATGGCTCGTGGAAAGGAAGTCGCAAGCGATACATGGCAGATACCTTCGGAGATCCATCCCGGTCCTCTCACCTTGCGCGCGCAAATGTCCGCCGTGGGCGTTAATCTTTTTCTGGAGCAGGATGGCCGCTCCCATTTGGTGGGTTACTCGGATTTTTCCCAGCACTTTGATTTACGTGAAAGAGCGCGCATTCAGGATATGGATTTCCGAATTCATACCGAATTGAATGTCGGTGCTACGGTCGCCATCGCGGGAGCCTCAGCGTTTTTTTCACCAGGCTCTGGTCAGGCCGATATCCGCGCGATTACCAATGAGGAGGGTTCGCCATTATGGGAAGAGGGTCGATTGTGGTTCACGATCACCGTACGTGGTCGTGGACTCCCCCACCCTCTCCAAGGCGTTTTTTCACTGAACCCCTCCGTGTTTGATCTGAAGTTTGAGGGAATCATCGTATTTGATATGAACGATGGACTCTATCGGAATGAACTAGCGTCCCACATTTTCCGCGACTCGAAAAGTGGCGAATGGCGTGGCTGGACCACGGGATTCAGTGCTTTGGATGGCGCAGGCAGAGCAGAGAGCAAATCCATTTTGGCCATTCATTCCACCAAGGATCCAAGGCGCGGATTTTCGCTGATGAAGGCCAGACCCGTCGGAATCGCTGGCGCACACGAAGATCCTCATGGCATTTATGACCCACAAGCAAAGAAGTGGCGCATGCTACTTTGCGAACATGGAAAAATGTATCGTGCCGGAATGTGGGAAAGTGATCACTGGGATCACGATTTCAAACGCCTCGCTGGACCTGTGGACATGGATAGCACCGGCACTATGATTCAAAAGATCGGCGGCAAACATTACGCATTGTTCGGTAGTGCGGATCGGAAAATTTACATCCGCAATTACCCCGACCTCAGCCCCGCAGGTGAACTGCGCGTGGACATGCCACCGTGGAATGAAAAAACGGGTACGCGCATTTGGCCAAATGTCATTCCCATGCCCGATGGCTACCCAGCACCCTACATCGCCCTGATGATGGATCGTGTGAACGTCCCCGGAATGCCCAAGCAAAACTGGACCTACGGCGCGCTCTACCTCTACCACGGCCATCCCATATCACCCTGATTTTTTCTAACAAAACTATGAAAATAACCCTATTCTCAGTGGCCGTCAGTGCCTGTTCCGTCTTTGCTGTCGATGTCCCCAAAGCCGAACCTTTTGGTAAAATGCCCGATGGTACAGAAATCCAAGCATTTACCCTCACCAACAAAAATGGCATCAAACTCAGAGCCATTACCTACGGAGCCATTGTGCTCAGCCTAGAAACGCCCGATCGCAATGGCAAGCTGGCCGATATTGTGTTAGGCTACAATACCCTCGAAGAATACATCAAGGACACACCCTACTTCGGCGCAGTGGTGGGACGATACGGCAATCGTATCGCAGGGGGAAAATTTTCGCTCGATGGCACAACCTACACTCTTGCGACGAACAACGAACCGGGCGGCATGAAGTGCTCACTTCACGGT
Organism: Akkermansia muciniphila; assembly: GCA_945862285.1. Classification (GTDB taxonomy): domain Bacteria; phylum Verrucomicrobiota; class Verrucomicrobiia; order Verrucomicrobiales; family Akkermansiaceae; genus UBA956. The sequence goes on from CAMAYN010000026.1 coordinate 24,758, forward strand.
GGACTCAAAGGCTTCGACAAAGTGGTGTGGCACGGCGAGGGTCTGGTGAAAAACGGTGTACAGTCGGTAAAATTCAGCTACACAAGCAAAGACGGCGAAGAAGGATTTCCCGGAACGGTAGAACTGAGCGTGATTTATCAACTTACCGATGACAATCAATGGCGCATCGACTATGAAGCGAAGACTGACAAAGCATCGCCGCTCAACGTCACGCAGCATAGTTATTTCAACCTAAAGGGCGAGGGTAATGGCGACATTCTCGAACACGAACTCGTCTTCAAAGCATCACGTTTCACGCCAGTCAATGCCGGGCTCATCCCCACTGGCGAGCTACGTGCTGTTACGAATACGCCCTTTGATTTCACGACGGCACATCGCATCGGTGAACGCGTCAAAGGTGATGATGAACAGATCCGTTTTGGCGGAGGCTATGATCACAATTGGGTGCTCGATAGCCAAGACGGTTCGCTAGCCTTGGCTGCCATCGTCACCGAGCCTAGCAGTGGACGAACGATGGAAGTTCTCACCACCGAGCCTGGCCTGCAATTTTACTGCGGGAATTTTCTGGATGGTAAACTCATGGGGAAAAGTGGCAAAGCCTATCAATTCCGCAACGGCTTCTGCCTAGAAACGCAACATTATCCAGACTCGCCGAATCAACCGTCCTTTCCTAGCACCATTCTGCGCCCTGGCAAAACATGGACCAGCACTACGGTATATCGCTTCGGCGCGAAATAATCTTGAGCGCCGCGTAAATCGATGAAATCTTTCCCCATGCCTTGGAATAAAGTCGCATTCGTAGCCATTTTTCTGCTTTCTGGATGCAAATCAAACAAAGATGAAAAATCGCCTGATGTGATTTCAGAGCAGATTCCAGGTAAACAAACTACAGTTCCTATAAGTTCTGCGGTTCCGGTAACGGTATCAATGCAGGGCATGACTCGCGGCGGAAAACCGTATTTCGTAAAAGGTGTAGGTGGAGAGAGAAATCTCCAAGAGTTAGTCGCGCGCGGTGGCAATTCCATTCGCACATGGTCCACCAAGGGACTAGACAAAACACTGGAAGAGGCCGAGAAGCTCGGATTAACCGTCAGCGCTGGAATTTGGTTAGAAAATGAATGCAGTTGGTTTTCCTATAAGAACCCGCAACACTGCTCAAAGCAAATGGAGCGTGTCCGCAAAGAAGTAAGCATGTATCGTGATTTCCCCGCGTTGCTCGCTTGGGGTATTGGCAATGAAGCAGAAGGTGATGGCAACAATGCCGACTATTGGCAACAACTTGATCGCCTCGCGGTGATGGTCAAGGAAGTCGATCCTAACCATCCGACCTTCACCGCCGTGGCCGGTCTTAGCCCCGCGAAAGCGAGCGGCTTACTCAAATTCACTCCACATCTCGACTACGTTGGAGTCAATACCTACGGCGCCGTTTTCAGCTTACGCAAGCATTTACAAAATGTTGGATGGAATCGACCATGGTTACTGACCGAATGGGGACCGCGCGGGTTTTGGGAAAGTAAAAAAACCGCTTTCGGCGCACCGCTGGAACAAACAAGCACAGAAAAAGCCGATATGATGACAAAGGCCTACCGCGATGTGATTACGCCCGATAACGGTTGCCTTGGAAACTATGCGTTCGTTTGGGGTTGGAAATTTGAAGCCACATCCACATGGTTCGGGCTCTACACGCACGACGGCGACACCACTGGCTCTGTGGATGCTCTGGAGGAAATGTGGACGGGTCAAAAGCCGGCCAATCAAGCACCACGAATCGAGACGATTAAGCCGATTCCTTCCTCCCCCATCGCACCGCGCCACCAATGGCAAGCTAGTGCACACGCCACAGATCCTGATGCCGATTCGCTCCAATGGCATTGGGCGATTTTACCTGAACTTCAAGGACACCAGCATAATGGTCGCAAAATGCCTGATGCCGTAGCCGCCACGATTGCTAAACCCCACGAGCAAACGGTAGAAATCACCGCGCCTGCCAAACCAGGGGTGTATCGACTCCATGTGTGGGTCAAAGACGGCAAAGGACACGTAGCCACGGCAAACACTCCCTTCGAGGTAAAATAAGGAGAACTTTGACGCATTATTGCGTTAAAATAAAAACACCTTTCTTGCTTCCCACAGCAACATCAGGCTTACCATCTTGATTCAAATCTGTTGCCAATACATCACATCCCACTCCGCCGTCTTCGTCAATGACCTGTGGCACCCATTGCAAAGCGCCATTCACGGATCGATTGAAAAAACATACTGTCAACGCCGGATCAAGCGACCCAGGATCCTTAGGCCCGTGCGCCCAGTAGCGTTTTCCTGTAACAAAATCCATCCGTCCGTCGCGATCAAAATCAACCATCGCTAGCGCATGCAATTGACTAAACTGTAATCCACCTACTCCAACTTTTGCAGCATCAGTCGGCAAAATCTCATGCCATACCATCGCACTGTCGCGCTCTTTCCCCGCGTTTTCATACCATCCCAGACCATACCCATGTCCATCGAGACTGGTAACAATGTCGTTATCGCCATCTTGATCAAAGTCATGAATCAGCATTTGCGCACCACCATTTGACGGCTCTGACAGCTTATGCCATTGCCACACGCCTGGAAGTTTCTCTGGCTGTGCGAACCAACCATCTTTTTCAACGATATCAGCCCGACCATCCCCATTGATGTCACCTACGCCAAGACCATGAACATAAGGACTTTTTGAGCGACTCTCGGAAACGGCAGTAAATTTCCACGGCTTCGTTTTATCCGTAGGATCGCATTCGTAATAGCCGAAACATCCTCGCACCATGCAAACAATCTCTTCATGCCCATCTCGATTCAAATCAGCAAAAATAGGGCTTTCCGTAGCAGCTTCGGCAACGATTTGGTGTGCTTCCCAATCACCACTTTTCGCCCCTGGGTTGAGGTATAACATGATTTCTTTACCCGGCCAACCCACCATAACAATATCGGGGCGCTGGTCATCATTCATATCACGCGTCCAACTTAAAAATGATTCCTTCACGTACTCGGCGATTGGATAAACTTTTCCTGGTCGAAATTTTTCAGCACGGGTAAATGCAGGACCAGCAAACCAAAAATGGCCCGCAACCAAATCAGCATGACCATCGCCATTCATGTCCGCCGAGCTAACTCCTTCGGTGATAAAATCTTTGGTGATCCATTGCTTTTTCCAAATCTGCCTAGGATTCACCGCCGCGAATGCCGCAACTGCTAGCAATAACAACGGGAGGAAAAAAATTGTCGCCTTGGTTTTCATCATCTGACATACGCGATTCAGCTTCCCGCCATTTCAGCTAAATCACTCTGCCTTGTCTCGTCCGACATGACTTTTTCACCACCTGACACGACAGTTTCACCACCTGACACGACTTTTTCACCACCTGACACGATAGTTTCACCACCTGACACGATCGTTTCACCGCCTGACACGACTTTTTCACCGCCTGACATGACTTTTTCACCGCCTGACACGACTTTTTCACCATCTGAC
>CAMAYN010000027.1 GCA_945862285.1 Akkermansia muciniphila
GAAGAGATCGGAAATGCCGGACGGCCAGGGTTTGAACCATCGGGGTTCGTAGTGGATGCCATCGCCGGCAAGGTTTTGTTTGGCGGCGAGACCTGTTAGGGTTCCGTCCACGGCCAGGGCGGCGACGTTGTAGAGAGAGTGTTGATGAACGACCGGCAGTCCGAAGGCGACGACCATGCCGCGGGTTTCGGGGAGCAATTCCTCCAACGATTCCCATGCCCTGGCGCAGGTATCTGGGGAGAAAAAGGCGTCCTCGCAGCCGTAGCCGGTGATACAGAGTTCGGGCAGGCAGACGAGTTCGGCACCTTGCTCGCGGGCGTCGTTTAAGGCGGCGCGGATATGGGTGGCATTTCCCCGCCAATCGAGGGGTGTTTGGTTCAGGGCGACAACGGCGGTTTTAATGCGGGACATGGTGATGATTCAGTAAGGAGGAAAAAGCCTGCGGAATCCGTGGGTGAGGACGATGGCGAGAAATACGATGTTGCGGACGAGGAGGAGCGGCCAGCGGGGAAAATTTCCGGTTCCGGTTTCGGAGATGTTTTTCATATAACAGACGCTGAGCGGCCAGTCGGTGAGGATGGCGAGCCATGAGGAATTGAGGCCATCGATTCCGGCTTCGGCTCCGGAGATCGCTCCCGCCACGAAGGCTACGGTATCGGTGTCGCCGCCGGCGCGGACTACGGCTTCGATGGTGGCCGTGAAATCGCCGCGATGGAGCAACCATGCGTAGATCGCCACGGCGGCCGTATCGGGCGCGAAGCCCGAGACGAAGCCGGTTTTGCGTGAGAACGAATCCGCATAGACTCCCACGCTTTGGCGTGAAGCGAGATGTTCGCGGAGATTTGCGAAGCGGATTTTCATTTCCTCGCTGATGATGATTTTCTCCAAGCGCGTGAGAATTTCTTCGGAATCCCGGATCGTGGAGCCGGCGCAGGCGGCGGCCTCGGCGATGATGAGTGCGGCTTCTACGGCGCGGGGATCGCGATGGGTGATTGCGGTGGAGGTGCGGATGAAAGTTTCCCGAAAATCGGGCTTGTCGGCGAACCAGAGGCCGATGATCGGAGCGCGCATGAGCGGGCCGTTTCCTGCGGAGAATACGCCGCTGGATGAGGGGGAAATCCGAGCCAGAGCTTGATGATGGAACGCGCGGTGGCGAGGCCGATCCCTGCGGGAAGCGAGGCAAACCACCAGCGCAGGCGGAGGGCTAGCGCTTTGGTAAAGACCTTTGCGTCGCCGTTGCTATCTCGAAGGCTGAGCAAGGTCATCACCGCATGTTCGGTATCGTCGCTGACCATGCCACGCCCGAAGGCGAGCGATTGCCGTAGCGGGGCGGGACGCAAACGGGCTATGCGACGGGCGCTCAGCCCTTCCGAGGGTAGCCCCACGGAGTCGCCCAAAGCACCGCCGAGGAGGCATGATGTGAGGTGGGGTTTCATTCTTTATGAAATATCCATTGATTGATTTTAGGTAACATTATCTCCCATTTTCACCGCCAGTCCTTCGAAGAACTCGCGTGACCAGAGTTGGAGCTCCCGGGGATCTTGCAGAAATACTCGGACTTCATCGGCAGCCTGCTTGAAGTCGATTGCGGCGAAACTTTCGCGCAGCAGATCCATGAGAACTTGCGGCGAGATTGCCCCGCCGCTCCAGTGGCCAGACTGGCGCATCCTCGCTTCTAAGTGTGCAAGATTTGGCTGGATTTTGCGGCTTACATACCAGACGAAATCATAGAAATCCCGGCCTTTTACCCGGTTTTTCCAACCACGACAAAGCACCGCGTGCAGCTTCCCTGCAAACAAGCTCGGAGCGTCGTAGAGTTTCACCTGATACGGTGTGGGCAGGAGTTGGATCCGTACCTCGGTCGTCGCGCATGGCGGTGGATCGATATCCAGCTCCAATTTGATCTGCAGTTTCTGGCCAGAAGGCAGTCTGCGAGCCAGTTCCGCTGGAGCGCCGATGTGGAGGAGATTGAGTTGTGTGCTGCCCTTCAGAAATGCCGACTCGATCCCAGTCGCTCCGCCTCCCGTCTTAGATTCCGCCTCAAATGAGAAGCCCCAGGCTTCCAATTCGGTCGCCACACTCGTCAAGTAGCGCTCCAGCCTAGTTTCATTCCCAGATTCCGCCAAGGTGAAATCCAGATCTTCCGAAAACCGGCGTAGACCGTGAAAAATCCTCAGAGCCGTGCCCCCATAAAATGACGCATGTTCAAAAAAACCGCCGCGCCACAGGCCTAATAAAGTGATTTCCTGCACGATCTCACGAGCAGCATTTTGATAGTCTGCGGGCGTGTTTGGCCGGTAGATCTCCAGCATGTCTTTGAGAGCAGGGTTCATGATGGTATTAGTTTGTTTTTCTCGGCAAAGCGCAGCAACCAGCGGACGGCTGGACGGCCATAGTCTTCCGCGCACTGCATCAACTCGCTCCGATCAAGCCCGCCGTGGATTTCGACGCGCATGCCATCCAACCAGCGGGCGACATCCGCCGTCGAACGGAAGCCTGGTTCGCGGGCGATCCGATCCACCAGCGCCTTGGTCGGGCTGGCGATCAGGAACGGCAGATCCGATTCCGTGACCCGGAAGATGCCCACGGAATAGACAGCCATAGGAATCGTTCGATAGCGGAAGCGTCCCAAGTCGTTCTCGAACGCAGCGGGGCGCTTCGGGGTGGCGGATAGGATTTCGGAGACTCCCTCGGGGATCATCCCATGCCATGCTAAGGCGGTTTCAAAACTCACATAGGAAGGCCCGTAGATCGGCCCGGCAAGGCAGCGGGGATCGAGATCCCGACCTTGAGCATACAGCCCCCGACGCAGCGAAACCAACGCTCCGGTGCCGAGCAGCCGGGCGATTTTGCCCTTCCAATCTGCCAAATCGGAAAAGACATCGCGCATCCGGGTGGTATCCAGAATCGCCTCATGGGGAAGTTTTCTATGCATATTTTCAACAAGAAAGTTGCACACATTACAACTTTCTCGTATAAAAACAACTATTTTCTCAAGATTTCCTAGCTTAACCGCGCTATCGCCCAAGGGTAGTCGCATGGAATCGCCAAGCGCGCCGCCGATGAGGCAGGATGTGATGGGTGGGTTCATTGCGGAAGGTGGGGTTAAAAAAAGTTTCCATCAATCAAAGCAGGTTTCTCCAACATGCCTAGGAAAGTCCATGGACTCGTTGAGAATGCGGGCGATTTCCACGGTGTCGTTCCGCAGGCGGTAAAAAATAACGTGTTTGCCGCAACGTAAAGTTCGGCATCCCGCGGCGAGATCATCCCGCGATTTACTGCCGAGAAGAAATGGGTTTGCCGCAATACTTTGATAGGCAAGTGAGATAAGTTCGACGTAAGCAGCAGCTTGGGTCTTTCCCCAATTATCGATTGTGTAGCGAACGATAGAACGTAAATCTTGCTTGGCGTACCTTGTGGTGCGGAATGGGATCATAGGATTATAGCCCAAATTCTTCTTTCACTTCATCAAAAATCTCAGCGATGGTCTGCGTGGAAAATTCACCACGATCGAGAGCATCGAAACCTAAGGAAACTTCGCGCTTGAGCTTTTCGTATCTCAATTCCGCCATAGCATCGTAGTCTTCCTTCGAAGTTAGAACGAACTCTGGGCGGCCATGTTTTGTGATAGTGACTGGTCCAGTGCGCGCGGCATCGAGCACAAGACCAAGCTTCTGTTTTGCTTCATTGGCTGTGAATGTCTTCATTGGTCTAAATTAGATGAATTGGATGAATTGGCAAGCGGGGATTTTTAACCTGAAGAATTTGCTGTTTTTTTTGTGATCCATGGTGATGTTTCAGTGGGTGGCAATCATTTGCTCGCGGCGGTCGTGGAGGGTTTGTTCCAGGCCGGCGGGGTAGCGGTGGGGATTGGTGAGGCGGAGGATGCTGGGATCGAGTTGGGAAATGGCTTTTTGGCAACGCTCGCGGGCGGCGGCGGGGGGCTCGATTTCTCCTAGCAGTGCGCCGTTTTTCATGACGGGCTGGAGGAGGTCGATGGATGCGGCGGCGGCGGGGATGGGCTTTTGGTGCAGGGGTTCATCGGGATCGATGAGAGTGATGGATTCCGGCAGCGGGTGGTCGATGTCGTGGATGGCATCGCCGATGAATGCGCCATCGCGGTGGAAGCGGCGGACTTGGAGACGGCCGGGGATGGAGCTTTTGGCGCGTTGTTCGCTGAGCTTGATGCGGGGTTGCCAGGTGCCGTCGGGGCGGCGGAGTGCGGCGAGTTTATAAACGCCGCCCAGGGCGGGCTGATCGGCGGCGGTGACGAGGTTGGTGCCCACGCCCCATACGTCGATTTTCGCCCCTTGGTGGCGGAGGCTTTCGATGAGGTGCTCGTCGAGATCGTTCCTGGCGACGATGGCGACATCGGGGAAGCCGGCGGCATCGAGGCGGGAGCGGGCTTGTTGGCTGAGCCAGGCGAGGTCGCCGGAATCAAGGCGTATGCCGCTGAGTTGGTGGCCGCGCTCGCGGAGGCGGCGGGCGGTGGCGATGGCGCGATCCACGCCGGTGAGGGTATCGTAGGTGTCGACGAGCAGGGTGGAATTGTCCGGCATGGCATCGGCGTAGCGGTCGAAAGCTTCCTGCTCGTCGTCGAAGGACATGACCCATGAGTGGGCGTGGGTGCCGCGGACGGGGATGCCGTGGATTTTTCCGGCGAGGACATTCGAGGTGCCGCAGCAGCCGCCGATCCATGCGGCGCGACTGGCGGAAAGGCCGCCATCGGGGCCTTGGGCGCGGCGGTAGCCGAACTCGAAGACAGGCGAGCCGGCGGCGGCATGGCAGACGCGGGCGGCTTTGGTGGCGATGAGGGTTTGGAAATTGATGATGTTCAGCAGGGCGGTTTCGACCAACTGGGCGTGGAGGATGGGGCCTTGGACGCGGAGGATGGGTTCGTGGGCGAAAACGGCGGAGCCTTCGGGGATGGCATCGATGTCGAGGGACAGGCGGAGAGCGGAGAGATGGTTGAGGAAATTTTCCTGAAACATCGGGTGGCCGTTTTTGGTGCGCAGGGTGGCGAGGTAGTCGATTTCCCCGGCGCTGAAGTGGAAATCCCCCAACCATTCGAGGGCTGGGCCGAGTCCGGCGGCGATGGCATAGCCGCCCTTGAAAGGCAGTCGGCGGAAGAAGAGATGGAAGACGCTTTCCTGCCCGGCTTTGCCCGCCTGGAAATAGGCGGCGGTCATTGTGAGTTGGTAGAGATCGGTCTGGAGCGGCGAGTTCATGTTTTCGTTAGAGTTCGAATAGGAAGCCTTTATGGGCGAGTGAGTCGTAGCGGCGGCGGTCGAAGCGGTAGAGGCGGGCGGGGCGATGAGCACCGGCGGTGAAATCATCGGTAGGGACGAGGAAATCGAAGGCGAGGAGCTTTTTTCGGAAGTTTCGTTTGTCGATGCGGCGACCGAGGATGGCTTCATAGAGTTCCTGGAACTGGGTAAGGGTGAAATGTTTCGGCAATAGCTCGAATCCGATGGGTTGGTAGCGGATTTTCCCGCGCAGGCGGTCGAGCGCGGTGCAGAGGATTTCGGCGTGATCGAAGGCGAGCGCGGGGAGTTTTTCCACCGGATGCCACGCGGCTTCCGAGGCATCGGTATCTCCGGTGGCTGTATGTTGGTCGGGGCGGACAAGGGCGTAGTAGGCGACACTGACGACGCGCCCGCGCGGATCGCGGCCGGGATTTCCGAAGGTGAAGAGTTGTTCTAGAAAGACGTCTTTGATGTGGGTTTCTTCTTCGAGTTCGCGGCGGGCGGCCTGGTCGAGAGTTTCCTCCATGTGGACGAAACCGCCGGGGAGCGCCCACGCTCCCAAATGAGGTTCGATGCCGCGCCGGATCAGCAGCACTTGTAAGCCATCACCATCGAAGCCGAAGACGACACAATCGACGGTGAGAGCGGGACGGGGATAGTCGTAGGTGAAGGGCACGAGCACTAGTTAGTGTATTTATTACATTTAGTCAACAGGATAATCATTTGATTGTATTTTAAAACCTTCATAATGTCCGTGTGTCTAAAGAGACGAGAAGTCGATCCTCCAGTCAAAATAGAAGAGACCTCGTCCTAAGTTAAAAAATGTGATTAGTTTTCATCGACGAGTGAGAAGGAATTTGTTGGAGTTTGTCTGTCGCATGAAACCGCAGCCTCCTCCGGGAAGATTTCTTTATCGCCAGCCTGCCCCTTGGGAAGAGGCGGATGCTTTGATGGCGGCGATTGAGAAGAAAAATGTTGAGGCGGATTATGTTTCGTTTCCGCGGAAGTTTCGCGAGATGTGCGCTGCATTGGCTTTGGCGCGTTATCGGATGCAGGGGCAAGGGGTAATTGATGCCCTCAATGAACGGGTGATCCGTGGGTATAAGTTATTGTATCGGCGGCGGAGTTCGGGCTGGGAGGCGGTGGTGCGTGGGGTGATGTTCACTTTTCCTGATGCAGTGCGGCGGGAGTGGCGCTTATTTTGGTTGAGCAGCGCGTTGTTTTGGGTGCCGTTTTTTACGCTCTTTTTATCGGCACTGTGGAATATTCAGTGGGTGGAAAGTGTGTTGGGCAGCGCAGGGATGCAGGGTATGGAGCAGATGTATGGTGGATCGCAGAGTGATCAGATCAGCCATTTGCGGGAAACTCATGGATCGAACTTCATGATGTTTTGTTTTTATATTTTTAATAATGTGGGGATTGATTTCCAGCTATTTGCGGGTGGGGTATTAGCGGGTTTAGGAACGGTGTTTTATTTATTTTATAATGGATTGATGATCGGGGCATCGGCGGGGTATGTTCAGGCCGAGTGCAATCCAGAGAGTTTTTGGACCTTTGTGGTAGGGCATTCTTCGTTTGAGTTGTTGGGGATGATTGTGGTGGGTATGGCGGGATTAAAAATGGGAATGGGGATTTGGAGACCAGGTTTGGTGACGCGGGCGAGAGCCCTGAAGGAGGCGACATTGCGTGCGCTGCCGCTTTTGTTCGGCGGGGCAGTGATGACGGCTTTGGCGGCTGTGGTGGAAGGGTTTTGGTCAGCGAATGATGTGCCGAGTGAGTGGAAATATGGAGTCGGCGGCTTTTTTTGGTTGCTGCATGTGGGCTATTTTCTGCTGGTAGGAAAAGGCAAGGAGGTGGCCGAGTGAAGTTAGAGGAAGTGACGATGGAAATTCGTCCGCGCAGTGATTTGGAGGCGATCGACAGTGGATTCGGGCTAGCGAGGCGAGATTTTTGGCGTTGTTTGGCGTTGTGGTGGATGGCATTTTTGCCGATGTTGTTCATGGTGCCGTTGTTACGATCATCGCCGGGATGGTGGATATTTTTGGCCTTGTGGTGGAAATTGACGGGATCTCGCTTGATTTTGTTTCAGTTGAGTCGGCGTTTGTTTGGCGAGCAACCGACGTGGCGACAGTTATGGCGGGAATTGCCGAGGTGTTGGTTTCGGCGGTTTTTCTATCGGATGTGCTGGGCGCGGCTATCGCCGTGGAAGGGGGCATCCATGATCGTGGAGGACTTGGAGGGTTTGAGTGGCAAGGCGTATGCGGATCGTGTGAGGATGGTTTTACGGCGTGGCGAGGGATCGTTTATGTTACTGTATTTCCTGTCGATGATCGGCACTGTGGCACTTGCTGCGGGATTGATGCAAGTGGGTGGGAATTTCATGCCGCAGGAATATTCTGAGGAGCGCGACTATTTCCAATATTTTTCCGTCGAGGATACGGAACCAATGACCTTGGGCATGCAATGGGCGGTGGCAGGTGCATGGACCTTGGCGGCGGCGCTGATCGATGTGTTTTTTGCTGGAGCGGGATTTGGGCTTTACATCAATAGCCGCACGTGGGTGGAAGGTTGGGATATCGAGTTGGCTTTTAAGCGTCTGGCGAATCGGATCAATGGGGTGATTCAGGTGCTATTGTTCGGGGCATTGATTTTTTCCGCGACTATGGTGCATGGTGCGGCGGAGAAATCGGCGGCGCAGGTAGAGGTATCGGCGAAGGAGAGGATTGAGCGGATCAAGGCAGACCCGACATTTACAATTCACAAAGAAAAATACAAGGTGCCGAAAGATACGCCGAGCGCGAGTTATAATGGTGGATTGAGCACTGGATTTTTAGATATTCTCGGTTTTTTTGGGCAGGCGTTGTTGGTATTATTTCTCACAGCGTTATTGGCTCTCATTGGGTGGTTGATTTATCGAGCGCGCATCTTGCGTAGCGCTGGTCACTTGAAAGTACGAGACATTCCAAAGGCCAGTGTGGTGATGGGTATGCAGGTGGATGAGGAATCGTTACCTGACGACCCGGTGGCAGTGGCGAGAAAATTGTGGGACGATGGGAAATACGCAGCAGCATTGGGTTTACTGTATCGGGCATCATTGTCGTGGTGGATTCATCAAGGTGGGGTGGAGATTCGCGAATCAGATACAGAAGGAGATTGCCTTCGCCGTGTGCAGGTGATGCAAAATCCTGCGGTGGGATATTTTACAATGCTAACCCAGCAGTGGATTCGTGGTGCTTATGCAGATCAAATGCCGGCAAATGAGTCATGGAATGAACTGTGCGAAAAGTGGCCATTTCGTGAAAGGAGAGTGGTGAGATGATGCGTTTCTTATTCGTTATCATCTGCGCTTTGGCGTTTATTTCTTGTCAATACGAGGAAAAAGAACGTGAGATTGGCTACAAAGGTGAGGCAAAAAAAAATCATTATTTAGCACTGGAGAGATACATTGCGGAAGTGCGTGGTGAAACGGCGGAGAATCGCAAAACCTGGTTTTCGTTAGATCGAAGTCACGCCATGCTGGTGCTACCGAAAGAGCAAGTGGCATCGCGCACGACGGCAGACCGGATCCGTGAGTGGGTGAGCGATGGCGGGCATGCGGTATTTTTACTGAACAACGTTTACGGTGATGTGAAGGATGATTTTTTTCCACCGGACGAGGCTTCAGTGGCGATGAAGGAACTGATAGAAGACGCAAGGATTGAATTCGAGGAAAAAAATTCCAGCGAAAGACTTTCGGTTTTTGCGATAGGAGATCGGGTGTATGATGTGGAAATGAATAGTTTTTACGGGATGAAATATGATTCGAAAATTTCCAATCATCCGATTCTTTCGATGAGCTATGGCGAAGGGACTATGACCTTTGTAAGTGATGCGAATTTTCTCAAAAATCGGAAAATCGATCAGCGCGATCATGCGGAAATTGTTCAGCTTTGGCTCGATTGGTCACGTGATGGGAAGGTGATCTTTTTACAGGGGATAGAGTTATCGTTTTGGGGTATGTTATGGCGCGAAGGGTGGATGGCTTTGATCGCTCTGGCGGTCCTAGTTGCGTTTTGGTTGCTGAGGCATATGCCAAGATTTGGGCCACTTCAGGCATCCGCGGACGAACCGACGCTGCGGAATTATGATCATTATTTAGAGATGATTGGCGAATTTCACTGGCGCACGAGTCGGTGTATGAATTTGTTAGAACCGATGCGAAATGACGTGATAGAACAGTGTCGGCATTGGCAACAAAGCCAAGGCTTGATCGACGAAGGAATTTTTGAGGTCATTTCACGGCGTACAGGCATTCCGTTTGATCGAGTGCAACGTGCCATGAGTGAGCCAAAGCCTTTTGATTCCTTAATTTTTACCCGCACAGTCACGGATTTGCAGACCATTAAAAAAACATTTACCTAACAAATACCTATGAACGAATTCAGCCACGAAACCAGTCCACCACCGCCGCCGCAAGTAGCAGAAAATGAAATGTCTATGCCGCAAGAATTGCCTGCCATGAAGTTATTCAGTGCGATGCGCAAAGAACTGCGCAAAGTATTTCTGGGTCAAGATGAAGTCGCTGGGCAAGTGTTGGCCGCGCTACTAGCGGGTGGGCATGTTTTGTTAGAGGGTAAGCCCGGATTAGGTAAAACGCATTTGGTGCTTGCGCTGGCAAAAACATTTGGCGGCGCCTTTTCGAGGATACAATTCACACCGGACTTGATGCCATCCGACGTTACGGGATTCAAGCTGTTTGACATGAAGAGTCAAACTTTCCAACTCCGAACTGGCCCTGTTTTTACGAATCTTTTGCTCGCCGATGAGATCAATCGCGCGCCTGCAAAGACGCAAGCATCGCTGCTGGAAGTCATGCAAGAACGCCAAGTCACCATCGATGGCGAATCGCTGCAGATCGGTGCGCCATTCATGACATTAGCTACACAAAACCCGGTGGAGCATGAGGGGACTTACCCGCTGCCAGAAGCGCAGTTGGATCGATTTATCATGAAAATTGTGATCGATTACCCGAACGAATCTGACGAGGCCGCCATCGTAGCGATGGCAGCCATGACGCAACAGCAAGACTCCCTTGCGACACTACAAGTGCTGTGCACGCCTGACGATGTCATCGCCGCGCAAAAACAGACGGCGGCAGTTGTAGCCATGCCCGAAGTGGTCGCCTACGCGGTAGCGCTGACGCGAGCGACGCGGGAAGCGCGGACGATTTCGTTAGGCGCAGGGACGCGTGGCGCGATTAGCTTGCTACGTATTGGCAAGGCACTCGCAGTGATGAATGGGCGAAACTTCGTCACGCCTGATGATGTTAAATCGGCAGCTTTACCTGTATTGCGACATCGGGTGCAGATCGCGCCTGAGGTAGCCATCACAGGACAGCAAGTCGATGACATTCTTGCTGTGATCATCGAAGGAGTTCCCGCACCTCGAATGTGATGCTAGTTCCTCGCGAAAGATGGATGCGTGTTTTGGCAGCATGGATGCTCGTCGCCATCGCTGCGGCATTCTACAAGCCCCTCATTGGCGTATGGGGCGCGCTTAATGGGGTGTTGGCACTTTTATTTTTGATCGATGCGATACTTCTCTATTCGGCGAAAAAACCGCAAATTATCCGGTCGACGGGATATCGATTTGCCCAAGGCGAGCAAGGACAAATTCAACTAAAAATCTCGCATCAATCGAAATGGATACGGACGATTGAAGTGTATGACGGCATCCCCGACACAGCGACTACCGAGTCGCTGCCATGGAAGGGAGAAGTCCCATGCAACATGAATGCTACGGTGAAATACCCAATCGTCCTTTCACAACGCGGACTTGCTCAGTTTACGGACATTCATCTACGGTATTGTAGCATTCTTGGTTTTTTTAGCAGAAAATGCCGAATTTCTGCGCATGATGAAGTAAAAGTTTATCCGAATTATGCACCCGTATTGCGCCTTTCCCTGCTTGCGATGCAACACCGGCAAGATCAAATGGGACTGGTGAGAAAAAACCGGCAAGGCAGTAGTCGAGACTTTCATCAACTGCGCGATTACCGCCAGGGCGATAGTTTATCGCAAGTCGATTGGAAGGCGAGTTCGCGAAAAAACATGCTGATCAGCCGTGATTTCCAAGAACAAATGAACCAGCATGTGGTTTTCTTGTTAGACTGCGGTCGGCGCATGCGAGCGATGGACGAGAACGTGCCGCACTTTGATCACTGCCTGAATGCCTTATTATTCGTAGCCTACGTAGCCTTGCGCCAAGGTGATCATGTAGCGGTACAATCGTTTGGCGGCATTGATCGATGGCTTGCTCCGGTCAAGGGATTGCATTCGGTAAACACTGTGCTGGATCACCTATACGACGCGGAAGCTACGGGCGATCCATCTGACTTCAAAGAAGCCGCCGAACGCATCATGATGCGGGTGAAACGCCGTGCTCTCGTGGTAGTGATGACGAATTTACGCAGTGAGGATGATAAGGAAATTTTACCTGCTTTACGAATTCTGCAATCGAAGCATCTGGTGCTGGTAACGAGTATTCAAGAAGGTGTCATACGCGATGCGTTAGATCACCCCGTGGAAAATTTTTCAGCGGTACTCAAACACATGGCCGCTCACCAAATGATGGAGGAACGTCGGCAAACGATCTCACGTTTGCAAGCCGAAGGTATCGGATCAATCGACGTGACCGCGAAAAATTTAGCCGTAGCCGTAGCGAATCGGTATTTGGACATCAAAGGATCCGGGCGTCTTTGAGCAAAGAAAATCTGGGATTTATGCTTGCATGAAGTGCGCTTTATGAGTTGCATCTCACACATGGAAAACGACCACGATTGGTTGATCAATCAAGCATTACAGCAAGACATAGGCACTGGTGATGTCACGGTGAAATATTTTGTCTCTCCTTCGGCGACGGCAACGGCACTAGTCGTAGCGCGACAAGAGGGAGTGATCGCTGGCACAGCAATCGCCCTACGCGTCTTTGAAAAAGTCGATTCTTCCTTAGAAGTCACCTTGCTGATCGATGAAGGAAGCCGCGTTGCGGCAGGTGCTGTCATCATGACGGTTTCTGGCAATGCGGGCTCGATTCTCACAGCGGAACGGACAGTTTTAAATTTTCTACAACGACTCAGCGGCATCGCAACGCAAACGCAAGAATACGTAAAAATCGTCGAAGGCACTGGTGCGCGCATTCTTGACACTCGCAAGACGACTCCCGGTTGGCGCTATTTGGAAAAAGCTGCGGTGGTAGCAGGCGGTGGAATGAACCATCGCATGGGTTTATATGATCGAGCCATGGTAAAAGACAATCACCTGATGGCTTCGAATGGCTGGGCTGGTTTGCAGCAAGCGATTCAGAAACTCAAAGCGGAAACCCCCCAACTTGAAGTCGAACTAGAGGCAGATCGGCTCGAACAAGTGGATGCATTTCTGCAAATGGATGGCGTTGATCATATTTTATTAGACAACATGAGCATTCCCGAATTGCTCGAGGCCGTAGCAATGCGTGGCGACAAGACGCGGCCATGGCTAGAAGCGAGTGGCGGTGTCACAAAGGAAACGATCCACACCATCGCCTTGACTGGTGTGGATTTTATTAGCGTTGGGGCTTTGACTCATTCTGTTAGAGCGCTCGACATTGCGCTAGACTTCACCGCGAAATCATGACGCCGCAAGAAGAACGCCGCTTTCCTCTTCTCTACAAAGCCTCCACCGAATCGACTAATGACGATGCTCGGGCATGGGCTCAGCAAGGAGCCGAACATGGCACAGTGGTCTGGGCGGAAGTGCAAACCAAAGGGCGAGGGCGACGTGGGGCAGCATGGATGAGCCAGAGTCACGAATCGTTAGCCTTTTCGGTTATTTTACGACCAAAATTTTCACGTGCCTTGTGGCCGCGAATTTCGTTGATCTGCGGCCTAGCTGTCTGCAAGGTCTTGGAAAAACACGGACTTATCGCAGAAGTAAAATGGCCAAACGACGTCATGGTACAGCAAAAGAAAGTATGTGGCATTTTAATTGAAGCCAGTGAATCCGCCGTGATTGCAGGTATTGGCATCAACGTCAATGTGAGCGATTTTCCCAATGAACTGAAATCCATTGCCACCTCAATGCTGATCGAATGTGGCAAAAATTTTGACCGCCAGGAAATATTGAGCGAAATCCAGCAATCGTTGATACGCCATCTCCTGCGTGTGGACAACGACTTCACCTCCATCATTCAAGAATTACGCGAACGATGTTATCTCACAGGAAAGTCCGTACGCATGCTCGTAGCGAATCAAGAAATGCAAGGCACAGTTCAAGGAATCGGTAAAAATGGCGAGCTTATGATTGACCATGCGGGTAGGCGAGAATGTTATCTACAAGCTGATGAAATCCGTATCGTTTCTTAGCTGGTTGACGCTTTGTGCACTTTGAAGATCGCCAAGGTGCGGTCGCGCTCCGTGCGATGATCGACGATGGGAAAAGGGTAGCCTTTCGCCAGAGGTAAACCATTCGTCGGTGCTTCGTAAAATTTCTCCGCAGGTAAATGCGCTAACTCGGGTAGCCAACGCTTGATGTAAATCCCCTTGGGATCGAATCGTTGCGTTTGCGACCAGGGATTTTGGATACGAAAATACGGCGCGGCATCAGCACCTGTTCCCGCCGACCATTGCCATCCGCCATTGTTTGAGGCGATTTCTCCATCGATTAAATGCCGCATGAACCATGACTCGCCGTGGCGCCAATCGATGTGCAGATCTTTCGTGAGAAACATCGCCACGATCATCCTTACCCGATTATGCATGTGTCCGGTTGCTAACAATTCTCTCATTCCTGCATCGACGATGGGAAATCCAGTATTACCGCTGCACCACGCTTGCCAATGAGCTTCGTTATGTTCCCATGGCAAGCCACGCCATTGTGCCGAAAACTCCCACTCTAACACCTCGGGAAAAAAACGTAGAATCGCAAAATAAAATTCCCGCCAAGCCAATTCTTTTCGATACGTCAAACATCCCTCGCGCTGCGATGGAGGCAATGCAAGCTCCGCCTGCAACACACGCGCGTAAAGTTCGCGAATGGAAATCAACCCCCAGCGCAAGTCCTGGCTCAGGCGGGATGTCCCCTGCTCTGCTGGCAAATCGCGGCGATCTTTGTAATTCGTAACGATTTCAGCCACAGCCTTTTTCATGCGCTCCCGCGCTGCTTTTTCTCCCCCCAGCAACCTTTGTGGTGCGGGATGACTTAGATTCCAATGGCCAATGCACGGGATTTCCTCCGTCGAAAGATCGGCTGGCGTGTGCAGCGCCGTCACATTTTTCAACCGCTGCGGCTTTTCCTTCATGAGCCATTGCTTTGAATACGGAGTATAAACACGATAAGGCAATCCTCCCCCCGTTAGCACCTCTTCTGGCGCATGCAAGCTGACATCATGATAGGCATACACCTCCACTCCCAAGGATCGGCAAAGTTGGTCCACATCCGCCTCGATGCCATGACCAAAGGGGTCAGGGTCTTTTTGATAACAAAAATAAGTAGCACCAGATTGCTCGATCAAGCGCTTGATGCCTTCCAGCACGGGTTCGGCACGAATCAACAATCGCCCGCCAAAGACGCGCAAATTCCCATCGAGTGATGCTAAAGAATCGCAAAGAAATTGCTGCCGATTCGCGCCTGTCCAGTTGTGAGCGGCTTTCCATGATGAGAGGAAATATACGGGCAACTGTTCGGCACAATTCTCTTCTACTGCCAGAAGACCAAAATGGTCACGGACACGTAAATCACGGCGATACCAAACAATTCCCGTTTTATGCTTTTTTTCCACTACGAGAATTGACGGCGCGATTGGCGAAAAAGCAAATGAAAATCACTTGAGGATCTTCGATGCCTTTTTGACTGTCGATTCCGTATGCTTGCCGTCAACCAATTTTGCCTTTGCGAGAACTTCTTTCAATTCGTTCAGAGCAGACTCAGCAGCCGCAAGAGACTGTTTTGGTCCTCCGTATTGCTTATCGGAAAAATACTTTAAAAATGATTGCCCTTTGCGGGTTACATACAGGCGCCATCCTTGGAACGCCGAGTTGTCATACGTGAATCGAGTTAGGTTTTTTTTGGATTCGAATTGGCTCATATGCTATTGGGTTTGCAAGTAAGAAGTAAAAAAAAAAAATCGGTAGGTCTAGCAAAAAAACCACAAATTTTTCAGAAATTTTACGCGGATAAATCAAAATCTAACTCGGCATGCTTCGCCCCGTTAATTTTGATTTCCACCTTATGCAATCCTCCATAATAGCGGCGCGTTGTGATTGGCCGGAATGAGATTTTTTTCTCCGCAACGTGAACTTGATGGGCTGGAAGATTGATATCTTTCCAACGAAAAACCTTCGGCGATAGAGTGCCATTTCCCTTGCGATAATGAATGACAATATCGAATCGTAAACGTTGCTCGCGCGCCGATGCCGACTCGACTTGGAAACGAATTGTTAGACTCTCTCCCACTGCGATTATCGTCTGCGGCAACTCCATGAACACATTGCGAACTTGTGGAGAAGACATATCATACAAAGAAAGTGCTTGCTGGCGGCCTTCTTTGAGCAAATTCCGCAGCGCATGACGGAGCATTTTTTGACGAATCTCGGGCGCGTCCATGTGCCAATCATGCGCAAGATTCAAAATCAACTGGGGATGATCCTTCGCAATATCATTCAAATGATTCGCCACACTACGGCGAACGTATTCCGATGGATCATCGCGCAATTTTTCTAACAACGGCAAGGTCAGTTGCGGCTCTTTCACAAAGGCCTGCAAACGCAAGCCCCAAGGTAAACGCGGCCTCGTTCCCTCACTCGCCAAACGCCGCACATGCTCATTTTCATCACTGATCCATGTTTCGATCAGAGAAAGACATGTTGTGGGATCGACTTTTAGCAAATGCCGAATCCCAAATTCCGCCGTAAAGCGCATGGTCAATTCACGCATCAATGCCATCGCCTCGGGAAGATGCTCGGCACCATCTAAACCCACAAATTCCGCCAATGGCATGATCAACCAACCTTGGATTCCTTGCTCGTCCGTCTCCGCACGCATGGGCGCACCATCCACGCAGGGGTGCAGGGCTTGCTTGATCACTTTACAAGCTACAAGAAAATCACTGGGTAGGAATTCACAAAGTGCGATGTAAATTTGATGCGAGCGTTGCTTTAATTCCAATGATTCGATCTCTCGCGTTGCCCGTTCCGTAAATCCCTTTCGATCAAACGTGGAATCACTACGAAATAGCGCCTCCGCCATCAGCACGATTCCTTGTCGATGAAAAACATTTTTAAATGGCTCCATGCCAGTGAAAATCTAATAATCATAGCCACATAGCAACAGTAAGATTTCATGCACTTCAAAAAGATTTTTCATAAATCCACTCGCGAGGTGGCATTTTCCTTGCCATCTACTCGAATTCGATGCATAGCCGCCGCCCGCCAATACAAAATATCTCCCTTTTTCATCAACTACACTCCTTCAGCTATGTCCATTAAGATTCGCAACCTCGCCATCATTGCTCACGTTGACCACGGCAAAACCACTCTAGTGGACCAACTCCTTCAAGCTGGCGGCACCTACCGCGAGAACCAAGCCGTGACCGAACGCGCCATGGACTCTATGGATTTGGAGAAGGAAAAAGGTATTACGATCAAAGCAAAAAACACCAGTGTTCACTGGAAAGACTTTACCGTCAACATCGTCGATACCCCGGGCCACGCCGACTTTGGCGCCGAGGTAGAACGCGTCATGAAAATGGTCGATGGCGTCATCCTCGTAGTCGATGCTGCTGGTGGTCCGCAGGCGCAAACCCGCTTCGTTCTCCGCAAAGCACTGCAAGAAGGACTCAAACCAATCGTCGTCGTCAATAAAGTGGATCGCCCGCTCGCCACTCCACTAAAAGTCCGTGACCAAGTTCTAGAACTCTTCCTCGATCTGGATGCTAGCGAAGACCAATTCAACGCCCCATTCCTTTACGGCTCAGCCCGCGATGGCTATTTCATGACCAATCCCGATGATGAACGCGTCGATTGCGCACCACTGCTCGACAAGATCATCGAATACATCCCCGAGCCTACCGCCGACCCGAATGCTCCATTCTCCATGCTAGTTTCTAACATTGAGTGGGACGACTACGTAGGTCGTGTCGCCGTCGGCAAAGTTCTTGGTGGATCAGTCAAAAAAGGCGACAACTGCTGGCTCGTGCGCAAAGATGGCACCAAAGTGGCATCCAAAGTCATGAAAACATTCTCCTACTCCGGCCTCTCCACTCACGACTCCGAGGGCGGGACTGCTGGTGGTATCGTAGGCGTTGCCGCAGGTATTGAAAACGTCGATATCGGCGAAACCCTCAACGGCTCACCCGACCTCCCCGGCTTACCTTTCGTGGAAATTGACCCACCCACCGTGCAGATGCAATTTTCCATCAACGATGGCCCACTTGCTGGCCGCGAGGGCAAGCACGTAACTTCCCGCGCCATCCGCGATCGTCTGATGCGCGAGTTGAAAACCAACATTTCCATCACTGTGGAAGATACTGATACCTCTGGCGTCTTCACTGTTTCCGCGCGTGGTGCCATGCAAATTGCCGTCATCGTCGAAACCATGCGACGCGAAGGATTTGAAGTCCTCGTCTCCCGCCCCATGGTGATTTTCCGCCGCGATGAGGCCGGCACTTTGCTAGAGCCTTTTGAGACGATCTACATCGAGTCCCCCAGCGAATACGCGCAGGGTATTCTGAAATCTCTCGTCAACCGCAAAGGCATCATGGAAAACATGGACACGGAAGCCAGCGGTCGCACTCTCATCCAAGCCGTCATTCCCACACGTGGCATCATCGGCATGGAGACAGAAATCGTCAACCTTACTTCGGGTCACGGCATCATGTCCCACCTCTTTAAAGAATACGGCCCACACGCCGGAGAAATCCAGAACCGCAGCACCGGAACACTTGTCTCCATGGACAATGGAGTTGCCACTACGTATTCTCTCACCGCATTGGAAGACCGTGGCACTCTGTTCGTCGGCGCCGGCGATGCCATTTATGCAGGTATGCTCGTTGGCGAAAACCCCCGTCTTGGCGATATGCCCGTCAATCCAGTGAAAGAGAAACACCTCGATAACATGCGCTCCTCTGGCAAGGATAAAACCTCCAAGCTCTCCCCCCCCCTGCGCTTTTCGTTAGAGCGCGCCATCGAATACATCGACAGTGATGAACTCGTAGAAGCCACCCCACAAAACATCCGCCTGCGCAAACGCATCCTCGATGCCAACGAGCGCCGTCGTGTGGAAAAAGGTGCAGCACCACGCGGAAAATAATTCTCGGCTAGAAAAATTCACGATTCTCGCTACAGGCAAATGAACTTGTCTGTAGCGATTTTTTTCCAATCGAGACTACGATCGTTTCATTAAAAAACAATTCATCGCCACGTCGCGCAAGTTAAGTTGGTGGCATTATAGCCCGCGTCTGCGCGTCAGTGAAACCAATAGCACCCCGAATGTCACCAAAAGAGATGATACAGGTTCTGGGACGGAGTTGATCGACGATTGGGGAGTAAACACACCATTTTTGGTCGATATTTCAAACTTAATTCCCTCGCCACTACTCGGATTTGTCGTCGTATTGAGTTGCACATTCGCACTGATCGACCAGTCGAAATCGGCCAAATTCACGCCCGTGGGCGCAGCGAACCATTGGTCGTAAATTGGCGTTCCGGAGGCGCTAGCCATACCAGAAGCTTCTACGATGCCCGAAGAAATCAGACCTGCGCCGGGCACAAATACGAGATTGTCGAAGCTCAACGATGATCCAGATGAATTGGCGACACCGTAGATATGAAAAATATTGTAGGCAAGATTTTTGGCAGATGCATCATAAGTAATTGTGCTGTTTGCTCCATTACCTCGAAAAAATGCGTTTCCGCTTACTACTCCATCGGTCAATCCGAAGCGGTAGGTGCTATCGTTTGCCGTGTATGACAAAGTAAAATTATAGGTCGATGAGCCAACAAATCCGCCACTGTATCCGATGATATCATTTGCCGGATAGCCTGCGGGATTGGTGCCTAAAAAAAACATTTGATCCACAGATCCCGCACGAGAAATCCGATCTCTCGCCACGAACGCAACGTTCATGTTGCTTAATTCCGAAGCATCTACGTTCAGATAAACGGTGGGTGGAACCGATTGAGCAAAGCCGGCGTTCACACAAATTACTCCTGCCATCAGAGCAGATAAAGAAGTATTATACGACTTTTGTGAAGAGTGTTTTTGTATCATACGTATTTGGAGTTAGATCTTTGGCGGCGAAAAAGTTATCTATCATTTCAATCATGTCAATTCATTTTTTCAACGCGAAAAAATCACATACCCATTTCAATACGCACAAACATATGGCGTTCTTTCCCGTTGTTACTCGCCAACATCCTGCATTTCATGGGCCGTTTCCATCATGCCAAGCGTAGCATTCATTTGCTCCGTGAGGCTGTTGCGATATTGCTCAACTTGATTGGGATCTAAATGGGGCGCTATCAAGTTCACTTGACTTTGCACCTTTTGCGTCATTGCCTCGCGCATAATCGCGACCAACGCTTTCGGGTCCTTGTGATCAATATTAGCGATTTTCTCGGTGATTTGCGGCTCTAACATAGCAGATTGCATGCCCATGTCGTCGGTATTCATGCCCATGCTTTCCATGAGATAGGTGTGGACATTTCCCGCATCGGTTTCGAGTTTGCGGCTTTCTTCGGCGGCCAAGGTTTCATAGATCGCGCTTCTTTGACCATCAGTCAGGGTGACCGATTGCGTAATCCTGCCGAGATTTTTCAGCGTTGAGGAATCGACTTTCGCCTTGCGCTCTTCTTGTCGCATAATCATCAACGAATCTCTTTGCTCGCCAGATAAATCTTTCATAAAAATTTCATCCAAAGTCGATTGGGAAAATTGCCGATTGATATCATTACTAAAACTCATTTGCTTCATATCTTCTCCCGACAAAAATTCGCGACGCTTTGCAAGTTCTCCTTCAAATTTCTTGAGCTGTTCTGGGGTAAGATTCAGTCGTTGCGCGAGCTTTTTCAGCAGAAGATCATCGCCGTTTTTGAGCATCTGTTGCATCATTTTTTGACTTTGCTCGGCCATCTTGTCACTGACATCCTGTAGGGAAATGGCATCGTCTTTGGTCGTTTTTTGTGGCGCCGAATCCCGATTGCGTGAGGTGTTCGGCAAAGGATTTTGATTCGCTGCTTGTTTTGTTGCGGATTGCTGACCCAGACGATTCTGCTGCTCTGCATCACCTTCCGCCTTAGCAACATCGACAGAGCTAGCAGGAGAATGACCGGAGCGCATGAACCATGCGGTAGCAAACCCGAGCGTTAGACAGATCAATGCAGTGGGGAGTATGGTTTTCATAAATGAGGAACGAAACTATATTTCCGCGCAGCAAATAGCAACTAATTCATGCCAAAAGTCGTAAATTTGTATCTTTTCAAATGCGCCGTACTGACATTGAATCCGCCGTGCCATTCACACTGCTACAGAAAGATACCGCGACGAAAGCTCGGCTTGGGCGACTCGATCTTCCCCACGGACAGGTCGAAACTCCCATTTTTATGCCGGTCGGCACACAAGGCTCTGTCAAAACTCTCCATCCTGATGAACTGGATCTTCTTGGAGCACAAATCATTTTAGGAAATACCTATCACCTGTGGCTGCGTCCCGGTCACGAATTGATTCAGGAATTCGGCGGACTTCATCCTTTCGCCTCATGGGATAAGCCGATCCTTACCGATTCTGGCGGCTTTCAAGTTTGGTCACTCGCGAAATTACGCAAAATCACTGAAGAAGGCGTGCGCTTTCAAAACCATCTCGATGGCTCGAAAATGCTTCTCACCCCCGAACTCAGTATGCAAATTCAAGCGGCGCTCGGTTCGGACATTGCCATGCTTTTCGACGAATGCCCGCCTTACCCTTGTGATCAAGCCTACGCGGAGAAATCTCTCGCCCTCACCACGCGCTGGGCGCATCGTTGCAAGGAATGGATTGTTCAAAATGAACCACGCAGCGGCACGGGGCGGCAACACCATTTTGGCATCGTACAAGGCTCGGTTTATGCGGAATTACGCGCGCAATCCGCTACCGAACTCGCCGCCATGGACTTCGATGGCTATGCCGTAGGCGGTGTCAGTGTGGGGGAACCGGAAGAAGAAATGTTCCGTGCTATCGACAACGCCGTGCCATTTCTGCCAGAAAATAAACCTCGCTACGCCATGGGTTTGGGGACGCCGCCGCAAATATTAGAAATGATTGCTCGCGGAGTCGATATGTTTGACTGCGTGATGCCCACGCGGGTAGCCCGACATGGCACTGCATTTACCTTAGATGGCCCCATCCAAATCAAAAACCTCGCATTCGCTCGCGACCCACGGCCTTTATGCGAAACCAGCCACCCTCACGTCGCCCGATTTTCCCGCGCTTACATCCGCCATTTGTTCCGCGCAGGAGAAATTCTCTCTTTACGGTTGCTTTCTTTCCATAATCTGCATTTCTATCTGCGTCTCGTCAGCAACGCGCGCCAGCACATTGCTGCGGGAACATTTGCCGAATTCAAAAAATCTTTCATCGAACGCTACACAAAAACAAAATGATACAGACCACCGATCTTCACATTCTTGCGAATCAACCAGCCCCTAATATCCTGCAACAAATCCTCCCGATGCTGTTGATCATCGTGATTTTTTATTTCCTGATGATACGCCCACAACAACGCCAGCGCAAGGAACTCGCCAAACGAGTCGATTCTCTACAATCGGGCGATAAAGTCATTACCACTGCTGGAATTCACGCCCTCGTTCACAATATCAAAGAAAAAACCGTTGTGCTCAAAATTGCCGACGGCACAATGGTAGAGTTTGATAAATCTGCCGTTGCCCAGGTCATCAAAAAAGATGCCTAATTCCTTTTTTCATCTATCGCACTATGCTTGCCCAAATCACCTCCGCCGCCGCACCTGTCGAAGCACCAGCCGCTGCAACGCCTGAAACGCCCGCAGTTGTTACACCTGCCGCCGATGCCGCAACTCCAGCCGTCGAGGCTGTAACCCCAGTCGTCGATGCTTCAACGCCAACTGTTGGGGCTTCAACTCCGTCCGTCGAGGCTGTTACAGATGCTGTTTCCGTAGCCGATGCCACCAAAGCGACGTCAGAAGTCGTCACAAAGACCACAGATGCGCTATCGAATCCCGCCGCGGATCCCTTTGCGTGGATCGACGGCATTGTCGGCAACAATCTCTTCATCGTATTCTATGGCATTCTGCTCCTTGTCCTCTTCGGCTGGTATTTCGCGACCGAGCTAGAAAAGCGCAAACGCGATGTCGGCACTGTTTTGCTGGTGCTCATTTGCCTTCTTTGCGGCCTAGCCATTACTCCGATCTCGAAAATCAAAGGCTCCATCGACATCGTCGGCGGTTCATCCTTTACCATGGTCGTCCTGCCCAGCCAAGACATTGATGGCTCAGAGATGTCCGTCACGGAACGCGATACCGAAAACGCCATGACAGTGATCCGTGAGCGACTCGATAAATTTGGCGTTGCCGAGCCAACTCTTTACCGCCTCGGTGTGGATCGTTTCGTCGTGCAAATGCCCGGAGCCTCTGCGGAAGAATCCAAACGCGTCGAGTCCATCCTGACACGCGCGGCAAAACTTGATTTCCACTACGTGCATCGCCAAAGTGAAGATCTAGTGTCTAAGATCAAAGCCCGTGAGACAACCGAAGTCGGCTTCAAAGTTTTTCCTCTCAAACGTAAAATCAACGAAGGCACTCCCGAGGAAAAAGAGGTAATGAGCGATATTCTCCTCAAACGAGTTCCCGCTGTTCAAGGTTCGAATATCAAATTTGCTCAAGCACAACCCGGCGGCATTGTTTCGCTTGAACTTGACTCTGATGGAGGAGACAAAATGTATGCTTTTACGAAAGATCTAAGTGTAGGCCTTGATCGTATGGCCATCGTTCTCGACGGTGTAGCAATCAATGCCCCTGGTTTCAAAGAAGTGCCGCTCACAGATCGCTTTCAAATCACAGGTCTCAACGGCCCTAACGAAGCAGTAGAACTCGCCAAAGACCTCATGAACCCCTTGAAAAACGGGCTTAAAATCGATTTCCAACAGACAGTCTCTCCTTCCATGGGTAATGCCGTTGTCCAGCGCGGTATCATGGCGGGGGTCATTGGCCTCATCGCTACATTTCTTTTCATTCTGATCTACTACCGCATCGCGGGCTTAGTCGCCCTCGTAGGACTTCTCGTAAACACGCTCATGCTCTTCGGCCTCATGGCGATGTTTGGCTTCCGCTTTTCGCTCTCAGGCATCGCCGGTATCGTCCTCACCGTCGGTATGGCTGTTGATGCGAACGTGCTCATATACGAACGACTTCGCGAAGAACTCGCCGCTGGCAAATCGGTAAAAACAGCGCTCGCCCTCGCCTACGAAAAAGCCTTCACCGCGATCTTCGACTCCAACTTCACCTCATTGATCACCGCCATCGTGCTGTTCGCCCTTGCTAGTGGATCGATCAAAGGCTTTGCCATCACGCTGACAATCGGCCTCGTAAGCTCGATGTTCTCCGCCATTCTCGTGACCCGCGTCTTGTTCCGCTGGGCTGATAAGTTCAAGGTAATGACCAAATTTTCTTTCCTCGATCTCATCAAGGCCACAAAATTTGATTTCCTCGGAAAAAGCCGTGCTGCGGCGATGTTCTCCGGATTAATGGTGCTCCTCTCGGTCGGCATCGTTGTGGTGAAAAAAGAAAAATCCCTTGGAATCGACTTCACGGGCGGCACGCAAATCGCCTATCAAATCCCAGCCGATAGCCAAATGAGCAAAGCCAGCGTCGATACGCTCATCGCTGGTCTGAAGCTCTCAAAAGAAGCCATCACCCAAGAATCCAAGGCACCGGGGCAACTCACACAACTCACCATCCAGTGCGCCAGCGAAGATGAAAAAGTCGTAGAAGAGGCTATCGCTGCGGCCTATCCCAAAGTGGAACTTCCCAGCACCGATGGAGTCTCTGCGCGTATGGGCGCAGAATTTCTAGCCGAATCCGCGCAAGCGCTTGGCCTTGGCCTCTTGTTGATCTTCCTCTATGTCGCCATCCGCTACCGCATGGCCTTCGCTGTAGGAGCCTTGATCGCGCTGTTCCACGACTGCTTGATTTGCGCCGGATTTGTCATCCTCTTTGGTCAACAACTCTCCATCATTCACGTCGCCGCCATTTTGACCATCGCTGGCTACTCGATCAACGACACCGTGATCATCTTTGACCGGATTCGCGATAACCTACGCACGGGCGTTGGCACACTGCAAGAAATCATGAACGAGGCCATCAACGCTACGCTTTCGCGCACGATTCTGACATCGGGAGCGACGATGTTTACCGTTACCGCGCTGTATGTTTATGGCAATGACGAAATGCGTAAGTTCTCCTTGATGATTCTGATTGGTATCGTCGTCGGCACCTACTCCTCGATCTTCGTCGCCTCATCCCTCGTCCTCTGGTGGGCAAAAGTCACCAAGAAAAACTACGTAGAAATGGAGCAAAACGAAGCCGCCCAACGCCCCGAAATCGTCGGTTAATCATTCTGGTGGCACGTATCCGTGGCGGCGGATTGCATCCGCCTTGCCTGATCAAATTAAAAAACGACAAGGCACTTGCACAAGTGCTTCTACGATCTTCCCCTTCCCGCTAGGGGACTGTGTCGATGCATTTCGTTTGGCCGATCGGTTCGATTTTGATGGGGCAGTTTTTCGGGCGGGTGACGGTCACCGCGACGCGTAGCTCGGTGAAATAGCCTTTCTGGCTGCCGGTGATTTCTAGGTCACCGGCGGCGTTGATGGCTTTTTTACATCGATGCGAGCTGTTCGGGACGCCGAAGCCTTCGGCGGTGGAAGTGATTTGAAAGACATCGCCTTCTTTGATGAAGAGTTCGCCTTTGGTGTCGATGGTGATGCGTTTCCAGTTTTGTGCCTCTTGCACGACGACTGTGGTTTCTTTGTAGGGTGTAGCAAGCAGACAGAGCAGAAAGGCGAGGCCGATGACAGGCGCGTAGCAGAGCATGGCCCAGGTGGGGACTTGGCGGCGGAAGGGTTGGACGGGGATGAAGGGTCGGCACTCGCCAAGGCGGAAACGATGAAATAACACGATGGAGGTGAACCACATGATTGCGGCGGCCCAAAGGGTATCGGATAAAAAATGCCCGCCTTGGGCGGCGCGTACCCAGCCGAGCGCGATGCCGAGGACGAGGCCAAAGACGGCGATGCCGATGCGCATACGGTGGCGGCGGCGGGGCATGGCGAGGGCGAGAGACCAAAAGAAAAATCCCATCGTCGCGTGACCGCAGGGGAAGCTCTTGCCGTAGCTTTCGCTCATGTAAACGAGCACCGGCTCGAAGTTTTGTGAACCGCCGAATTCGATGAGTTGTGACGGGCGCGGACGACCCCAGAATGCTTTGAGGATGGCGTTGGTGATGATGCCAGCGCCGATGATGGTGGTGAGAGTCAAATAGGCGGCGATTTTCCGATAGCGGGCGATGTCTTGCCTGCCAATGCCGAGGAGCAAGACACCGAGTGAAAGCAGACTCATCAACAACGCGGGAACGACGCCGATGTTGTAGATGGCGGTGACGATGGGGTCGTTCGTGTATTTCCAAATACCCTCGCCAGAATCCCAGAACCAGCGTTGCACCCGCATATCAAGATCGTAGATCCGGATGACCAAGGTCATGAGTAAAACGAAAAAAGCCGGGAGCCAAATGGTTCGTATCGTATCACTTCTTCTGTCGCGCACGGGAGCATGGTCTGTGGTGGCAGGTTCATTTGTCAACGAAGCTAAAATGACAATATTGTAACATAAGCGAGCTTGTCGTTTGCGGGAGATGGCGGCAGTTGTCTGTCTCACATCGCGCACGAATCGTGGCTCTTTCTCTAAAAAATGCATTCCGTCTCTCGTGGCGTGATACGAAAAAAGGCTTCAAGGCACGAGGCGGGCGGTATTTTTTACTGTGGTTGCTCTTTGCGGTGGTGTCGGCCTTATTGGTGGGGCCGCACGATGAGCAGGCGGTGCTGGTGGCGCGGGACTATCATTGGGGGATTTTTACGAAAGATCGGCTGCATCTGGTAGCGAAGTTCATCCATCAATTCGGCGATTTTGTTTTTTTTAACTTAGTCATCGGCGGGGTGTTGGTGGCGCTGGGCAAGGCGTGTGCGAATCGATATGTGCTACGCATTGCCGCGACCTTATTGTTGTCCGGAGTGATCGCAGGAGTGAGTGTGCAGGTGATCAAGTTCACGACGGGTCGCCCGCGTCCGCCATTGGTGCAAAAGGGCAAAGCGGGGGCATGGGACTTTGCCGGACCGACATTGAGTGCGAAGCATCGCTCGTATCCGAGTGGGCACTCGACCTGCGTGGCGACGGCGATGACGGTGCTAGCTTTTGCGTTTCCGCAGATCATTCCACTGGCCTTATTGATCGCCCTATCGGCTGGGGCCTCGCGGGTGGTGCATAATTATCATTTCCCCACCGATGTGCTGCATGGGCTAGCCTTCGGCATGGTGGTGGGAGCGCTTAGTTCGCGCAAGATCGCACGATTGCGCGGCAGGCTGCGTAGGAAAAATCGGGTGCAAACGGATCGTTCTTTTTAGTGACCCTACGCCATCTGATTCTACCAATGATCGGCGCCAACGCCAAATCCTCCGATCATCGACTTCCCTACGTTTCATAAATTCCACCCCGTTTTCTCCTTGCCACGCGGTGAATCCATGTCATCGTACCGACGCTCATAACAGAGTCATCCTATGCAAACATTATACACCAGCTTACTTACCATCGAGGAGCTTAGCACTGCGAGTTCCCGCCTATTGCCACTCATCAGTCCACTGATTGCGGGGAATCCCCTGCTTGAGGAAATCGCTGCCGAGGCGCAGAAACATCAAACCGCCATCATTTTGGCGCTCTCACGGCAAGATACCAGCGAATACACCGCTCGGCTCGAAGCCAGTGATGCCGCCCGCGATGCGGCCTTCGTGGCACTGCGCGACTTTGCCGCAATTTGGAGCAAGACCCCCACGGCCACTCCCGAGCAAATGGCCGCCGCCGCCCGCGTCGTGAAAATCATTGCCGCTCATGGCAACACCCTTCACCGACTCGGCTACAATCGCCAAAGCGGAAAAATGACCGCGTTGCTTACGGATCTGTCCACCCCTGAGGCTACGGCGGATTTGACTGCCGTAAATTTGTTACCCCTGTTCCAACTTGTGCGCACCTCACAAAACACGTTTGAAGCCATCGTTGCAGAAAAAAATGCGACCGAAGGCAGCGACCCCCTGCCCACTCTTGCCCAGCACCGCCCCCATCTGGAACGCCAGCTCAATCTCCTGCTCGCCACCATCGATGAAGCGCAAACCATCGGTTCCGCGGCCGTAGCGGCATCTGCCATCGGTCAGATCGATGAAGTGATCGTCCAGATCGCCACCCCCGCGCTGGCGCGCCGCACCAAGTCCGAGTCCACGCCACCCCCAGCGCCCACGCCCCCTCAGCCGTAAGAAGTTTCTCGAATCACCCAATCCCGCCGCCTTTTCCTGGCTCACACACCGTCAGGAGCAAAAAGGCGGCGGTTTTTTGCGCCTCACAGACCGTCAGACCGAAAAAGGCAGTGGGTTTT
>CAMAYN010000028.1 GCA_945862285.1 Akkermansia muciniphila
GCTACGCCGTAGGCTTCGAGGCGATCGTGAGAGGTGGCAGATTCCTGAGTTTTGGGGTAGCGGCGAAGGACGGTGCGGAGCTGAGCGACTTCCTTGGCTTTATCTCCAGAGATTTTGTGAATATTGGCGACTTGGAGGCTGGCCTTGGACGCGACGGCTCCGCCTATGGATTCGAGGTCAGAGACGGTCTTGATGGCTTGCTCGTATTGTTTGAGGGCTACAAGGCAGTTGGAGATTTCCCATGTGGAATCAGGCTGTTTGTTGGCGGCGCGGAAGGCTTCGATAGCCTCTTCATGGCGGCCTAGACCTTGGAGGAGAACGGCTTTTGTCCATGTAAGGCCATCGGCGTACTGGGGTGATTTTGCGAGTTCGGGGATTTCGGCGAGAGCTTTTTCCATAAAAGGCGGGTTGCGGTGGCTGCGGGAGTTATAGTAGTCAAAGCGCGCTTTGGTGGCGAAGAGCTTGTCTTTGACGCGGGCGAGATGGCGTAAGACTTCTTCCTCGGTCTGGTAGTTGGCGGTGAGGAGGGCGAAGCGTTTGATTTCCTCGTCGGACATGCTGTCGGTGCGGATCGAACGCATAACGAGTTGGGCCTCGTCGTGCATTTGGTGGGGGTGCTGGAGTTTGGCGATGAGTTCGGCAAGCTCGGCGGGTTTTAGGGATGCAAGCATGGGCTGGGTTTGCTTGGCAAAGAAGGCGGAGCGGAACTTGGGATCGGGTTGGAGGAATCCACAAAACTGGATGACGCGGTCGATGGTGGCGGGTTTAGTGGCGAATTGTTTCTCCATGCGGGCTTGCCAGCCAGTGGGGTCTTTTTCGTGAACGAAGGTGGCATCACACCAAAGGCGGCGTAGTAGATCGTCGTCAGTGAAACGGTCGCCGAGTTTTGCTGACCAGTAAGCGCAGGCTTTTTCGCGCGCGGCGACATCATCGTATTTGTCGATGGCGTTATAAAAGACGGCTGTCCAATAGCGGGCATCCTCCTCGGGCTTACCAGTGTTACGGCCTTGCCCGTCGAACCCGCTGGCGGCGATGTAGAATTCTTTGAGTTTTTCGTGATCGGGGCTGCGGACGACATAGTGACGAATGACAGCTTTGCGGGCGGCATCGGCGGCGGTAGGGTTGGTTTTGAGAAAGGCGACGGCCGTCCTCCATTGGTATTCGGCTGCCTCCCCATGCTTACCTAGTTTTTGCATTTCCGTGCCGAGATGAATGAGGGCGGAGCCAGAGTTTGGCTGGGATACGTAGCCATCGTCTTTGACCATACGCGCCCAAGTGGCGGTTTGCTTATCGGCCTCGCCGTTCTGCCCATGACACTCGCCTATGTAGTACAGGGCAGCAGCGGCGTAGGCGACATCATCGGGGAAGTAATCAACGACATCTTGGTAAGCCTTGATCGCGGCGTTGCGTTTGTCGAGTTTATGAAGGCAGCGGCCTAATCGAAGTTGCACATAGGGCAGGGCCTTGCTTTTAGGGAACTCGAAAGAGAAGGCTTTGTAGGACGCGTAGGCTCCTTGATAATCTGGTTTTTTGAAGAGTTTATCCGCATCCTCTAGGTTGACGGATTCGAAGGTGTCGAGCTTGGAGAATTTTTCGGCGGGCAGCCCGATTTCTTGTCCAGCTTGGTTCTGCGTAAAGGCACTTGTGTGCATGACTAACCATGCAACAAGCAAAGCCAATGCGCTTTTGTATTTAGAGATAGAAAATAATAAGTTCATTTTTTACAAAAAAAGCGAAATCGATTTGAGTAATTTTCAGTTACGTAAAAAACTGTTATTTTTATCAGCATAATAATAAAAACTACTTTTTAGGAACAAAAAGATAGAAGACAGCTCTGAAGTTGGTTCGTCTATATTCGCCTGGTTGGGCATAGTCGGTGTTTACTCCCCTACCCCACTGGTGGAGCACTCTGTCAGCACATTTCGTTCAGCTTTCACAAACGTTTCAGTCGTTTGCCGCGGTAAAGCCTAGCAAATATGATGACATTGGCTGAAAAGTTGCAAATTTATGCCGCGACCACCCTACCATGTTACGTTCGTTAAATTATTTTGCCAACATGAGATGAAGGCTTGCTTTATTCGTTAGAATGACCAAGATTTTGGTAAATCAATGCCGATGAATCAACGTTTACCGTTTCTTGTTCTGTCGTTTTTGTGGCTCTGTGCGCTATTTTTGCCAGCATTTGCTCAGGAAACATTTTTCCGCCAAATCTACGATGAAAAGTCGGGTTCTTTTGTAGAAGTTGAGTCAATGTTTTCCAAATTACCAGCCACCGGATTTGCGCCGGTGCGAGTGACT
The DNA here is from genome assembly GCA_945862285.1 of Akkermansia muciniphila. Taxonomy (GTDB): domain Bacteria; phylum Verrucomicrobiota; class Verrucomicrobiia; order Verrucomicrobiales; family Akkermansiaceae; genus UBA956. Next base: position 2,299 of record CAMAYN010000028.1, read on the forward strand.
ATTGCCAATCGCAAGGATGAATCGGCAGAAATTTCCCTCTCATGTGAATCGGTTGCTGGTGATCAGTCTCGTTACTATAGCGGTATAGATCACAGCTTAAAGACGCAGTCAACCTTTCGAGTGAAGGCGAATGCACGGGAGAACAAAACGGTGGATCTGCTTGTTCCTGTATCGTCGATGATATTGGATAGCTATTATGATACTGGAGCTAGCTTAGAAATTAAAGCGACTGGTGTGGTTAATCAGGGTAGTTCAATGAATTCTGGTGGAGGAAGTCATGCACCGCAGGTTTTGTTGTCAGATTCCTTGTTCGTCACTCATGCGTCGAGTTTGGATTCTGAATTTATGTCTTTGATTGGCAGATCTTCTCCGTATCGTAGTGGTTCAGAAAATTTTGCCGGAAAATTCAGTCCAAGTAAAATGCCGGAAGATTGGCGAGGCTATTCTGGATACGATTTTATCTTATTACAGGATATTGATGTAACGCAGATGTCACCTGGAGCGCGCAGTGCCTTACGCAAGTGGGTAAAGATGGGTGGAAAAATGCGAATTTTTGCGGCACAGCCTCAGTCCGTTCTTTCGAGTTTCGATCTGGACGGCGCGCCCCATTCTGAAGTCCGCAGCGGTTTGGGGAGTTATTTTGTGGATGGAGAAAAATTACAGCCTGATGACTTGGTAGATTGGGTGTTCAAATCCAAGTCTGGTGGTGCACATATTGCCTCCCACCTCACTTCGGATTACAGCACTTCGATTTGGGGATTGCAGGGTAAGATGAAAGATAAAACATTTAATTATGGAATGTTTATTGTGGTGCTTATTCTTTTTGGGGTATTGGTGGGGCCAGTGAATTTGTTTGTATTTGCAAAGGCGGGTAAGCGGCACAAATTATTTATTACCACGCCAATCATTTCCTTGGGGGCGAGTTTATTGATGATTGGGCTAATTTTCTTACAGGATGGCTTAGGAGGGAACGGATATCGTGTGCAGCACGTGCATTTGGATGCCGATGGAGCGGATTATAATTCTTACATTCACCAAGAACAGATTTCGCGGACAGGGGTGTTGTTTGGCAAGCGTTTTGAGGTAACTGAGGCTGCAACGATGACAGTAGTGCCCATGGCAGAATCTTCTTGGACACGAGTATTTCCCAACATGCGAAATAGTCAGCGTTATTCAACCGAGATGACAGAAAAGGGATTTACTTCGGGAGGAGATTGGTTGCAATCTAGGTCAGAACAGGCACAAGTGCTGCGCGCCGTGGTGCCGAGCAGGGCTAGAATTGAGGCGAAGCGCGATGGTACAGGTTACTTGATGCAGTCGTACTTCGATCACGAATTAGCCGAATTTTCCTTTCTTGATAGCGAGGGTAAATACTGGAGGGCACGAGGAGTGATGCCAGGAAAAAATTTCCGCTGCGAGGAATCAACACAAACAGAACATCGAGCTTTAGCGGCAGATTCAGTGAAATTGTTAGGTGACGGGGCTAGGCAGAAAGTGATGGCGACTCTGAACCGCAAGGGAAGCTTTATTGCCATTACCAATCAGGCGCCGATGGTGGAAACCTTCGACAATGTAAAATGGATTGAAGATGTGAGCATTATCACGGGGATGGTGCGTGAGATGAATCCATAAATATTAAGAAAAACAACGTGTTTCCGTATGAGTGAGAATGCTATATCTGTTAGAAATCTTTATCGATATTTTGGCCCATTGAAGGCAGTAAATGGCTTATCATTCGATATACCACATGGCTCAGTTTGCGGATTTGTGGGGGCGAACGGAGCGGGCAAGACCACAACGATGAGAATTTTAGCATCGTTAGATTATCCTACAATGGGTAGTGCGGAAATTTGTGGTTACAGCGTAGTGGCACAGCCGCATGAAGTGAGGCGATTGATCGGATGGATGCCGGATCATTTTGGAAATTATGATTACATGACAGTAGCCGAATACTTAGACTTTTACGCACGCGCCCTAGGATTTAAGGGAAAAGAACGCAGGCTGAGGGTTCAGGAAGTGATGGAGTTTACCGATTTGGTGCCGCTTGCCGAAAGGTATTCTAATAAGTTATCGAAAGGGAATACCCAGCGGCTTGGACTTGGGCGAGCACTGTTACAAGATCCACAAATCTTGATCATGGATGAGCCAGCGGCGGGGCTAGACCCCAAGGCTAGAGTCGAGTTAAAGAGTTTAATCCGTGTGTTAGCGAGCGAAGGCAAAACGATTTTTATTTCTTCGCATATTTTATCCGAGCTTGGTGAAATGTGTGATTCCCTGCTATTTATCAATGGTGGGCGCATTGTTCATCATGGTGATGCAGAGAGTTTAAAGCGAGGCACGGATCAAGGTGGTGGGTATTTATATGATGTGCAGGTTGCCGGTGATCCGGAGGAGTTATCAGCATGGTGCTTGTTACAACCGGGAGTAGAATTTACGGAATCACGGAAATACGGAGGGCGATTAATGATCGAGGGGGAAACTGTGGAATCAGCTGCGGAATTATTGCGGAAAATGGTGAAGGACGGATTACGTGTGACGGAATTCCATCGCGAGGAGCGTAATCTAGAAGATGCGTTCATCGATATGTTAGGCCGCTTAGAGCGCGGAGAAATGCTGGGGGCAAATCAACCCATAGCGAAGAGTAGTAAGGAAAAAAGCCGCTTTAACCCGCAAGAAAGTCAGTTATGAGTCAGAGCGATCGAACAGCAAATCCGGCGAAACAGGTGCCGCCGCTCCTCAGCACGGTTGAGAAGATTACCGAGAAATTGTGCGATTTTCATGATCGACTTCCACCAATGGTAGTAAAAGAATTGCGACAGGGCATGCGCGCACGAGCCTTTGTGGGTGTATTTCTTACTTTGCAGGGATTTCTTGCATTGGTAATGCTATTCGCAATTTCATCAGGTGGAACAAGTGATGCAGGTGAGACGGTGAGCCGAATTATCTTTTTCTTTTTTACGGTAGCGGTGCTGTGTATTCAGCCCTTGCGCGCCGTGAATGCCTTGCATGGAGAAATCAAGAGCGGGGCAATTGATTTGATGGTTTTGACGAAGTTGAGCGCGAGGAGGATTGCCATAGGTAAATGGGCCGCGATTATGGCGCAAAGCTTATTGATCTTTGTATCGATCGCGCCGTATTTGATCCTGCGTTACTTTTTCGGCGGAATGAATTTGTTTGCCGAGTTGCTGACTCTAACAACGATCTTGATCGCTTCAGGATGTGTGACAGCGATTAATGTAGGCGTGTCTGCAAATGGTGCCATTTTACTGCGCTCGTTAGTGCCGTTAGCCGCGGGTGCGTTTCTCTTTTTTGGAACGTGTGGCGTTTGTTTTAATCGTGAATTTCGTGAAGTAATCGAATTTATGAGTATGAACATGGAGCACGCGTGGGGCGTTTATGCGGCTCTGATGGTGGGTGCTCTTTATATTTCATGGATGATGTTTGGATTGTCGATCAGTGCGATTGCTCCGCTGGCGGAAAATCATAGTACATTTAATCGCATTGTTGCGGTAGCCGTAGCCATCTTAGTGGCAGTGACGATGTATTTCGTTGAGGCGGATAAAAGAGCCTATCCCTTTGCTCTCGGGAGCGTAATAATGCCTATCGTATTATTTGCATTTTGTGAGCCAAAATACTTACTAGCAATTGTGACACGTCCCTTTGTGAAGCGTGGTCTTTTGGGCAGGCTGTTTGGTAGTGTGATGTATCCCTGTTCCAGTGCTGGGATTTTTTATGGTCTAGGGATGATAGCTATTTTGGTAATCGTCGCGCAGATCGCCTATGGAGGAAGTAGTTCTTCGAGCCGTATTGAAATGCACGCTTTTGTGAATAGCGTCTGTGCTAGCATGCTTTTTTCGGCGATTCTTTTGCAACTGTTGATGAAGCGGATTGAAAATTTACTCGGCGTTTACATCGGGATTGTAACGTCGGGTCTGATTATTTTTGGGGCAATTGCTGCGATTTGTGAAAGCATGAACAACGATCAAGCCGCGTTATTATTCTTCTGGATTCCACAAGTTAATTTTTACAACTTGGAAAAAAATGAAGAAGTAACTTTATTTTTAAGTTACATGACATTGTTTGTCTATGGAACTATACTTTTCGTTTATGGTCTTCGCGGAAGAAATGATGTGATCCGCGCTGAAAAGGAAGAGATGGACTTGTACCGCTGATCTTCAAAGTCGTGTTTGCCCACCTTGCACTTCGGGACTTATTTGCTAAGACGCTCTTCAATGGTGCGGCTCGTCAGTTCGAAAGCCGTTTTTGTTTCATTATCGAGCGGCAATGAGAGCAGATTATTTAATTTTTTTACGGCTTGATCTGTGCCTATGCGCGAGGCAATCCGGCATGCTGATAGCTTGTGCATGAGCGAACCATCGGCGAGATGAGGCAAAATGAGAGGTTCTGCATTCTCTCCCGCAAGTATAAAGATTTCCTCCCATTTCTGCGGATCTTTTAACCATAATTGTTCTAATATTGGTAAGATCAGCGGCTGTTTTTGACTAACGAGAAAACGTATGGCGATCGGTTCAATCGTTTTGTTATTGGCGAAGCGTGCGGAAACAACTTGCATCATGGCCTCTGCGGAGCCATCGTCCCCACTGCTCCAATGAGGTATGGCATGTGCAAGATTGGAGAAGAGTTCATCGTGATCCGTAGAGGTGAGTAGTTGATTCATACGACGCACAATATCAGTACGAGATTGGGTGGGGGGTGCTAAAATGAGGCGTTTAAGAGCACTATTGATCCGGCGTTGATTGATGCCTTCAAGCTCCATAAGATTCATTTCATAAAAAGCAGAATGTTTCGGATTATTGAGGACTTCATCGGGTCGTTCATTGAATTTTGAATTCGCTACTTTTACCTCGATCAGGTTGAGTTCGGGGATCGTGCGAAGAACTTCACCGACTCGCTGGCATTCCAATGCCACTTGATTGAGTTGCAAGCTGCTGCCGATCAAAACGACAAGAAAGCTTTTATTTTTCACTCGCTCGTATTTCTGCGATGTGTTATCTGACTTTGTGATAAGCTTAAGATAGTCAAATACCGAAAGAGAATTACTATCGTTTGTATCGCGCAACCAAATACCGATAACACCTTTTTTATTGATCGTCTTCGCTAAGGCTTTCTCCATAGGGGTGTAGCCGACATCTTCACGTATTTTTTCGATGGATTCATTGTTTGTTTCGTCAGTATCCAGCGACGGAGTATCGTCCACGAGAATTGGATCACGTAACTTTGGCACTTTCCCTGAATCACTTTTGATATAAATCGGTGCTAAGAGAAGTAGAATGGAGCCCATGAGAGCAAAGATGCCTGCTTTGATTTTAGAACGGGGATTTGCGTAAATAATCATCCCACTGCAAATCACAGCGGTGAAAAGAGCCAAGGTGATGCGTTTGTCTGGGGACATTCCACTAAGTATGCCAGCATATTTGCCAGAAGTGACAAACAAAAGAAGCACGAGCGCCATGATGAAGCCACCGATAATACCTGGCAATGTGCGAGAGAACGGTGTGGGATCAAAATTACTGTTTGCAGTCATTTCCTCATAAGAGGGAAATTCCTGTTGTGGCACGTTACCAAAGGCGTCGCCGCTAAGCCGTGCGTAGGTTATAGGCGTAGTTTGATTCTTTTCTTTGGGATAATATTTTTTATTCCGAATCACTGTATCTTCGGTAACACGAAAACGATTTTCACAGGCTCCGCATTCGACAATGCGCCCATAAAGTTCATTGCCTACTTTGAAACGTTGCCCACAATTCGTGCAACGAATTTGAATTTGCTCATCAGGGGTGGAGTGCATATGGCGAAAAAATAGGTAATTGTAACAAATTTGGCAATGTGAATCACTGTCTTTTATGAAGTATTGATCTGTGCTTGATCTTAGGCAAAAGCGCACCATGATGACGCCATGCATCCTGCTCTCCGCCAGCTATTGATTCTCCAAGAACGTGATCAAAAAATTCTTTCCGCCACAAAAAACCTAGAAAAAGTTCCACGCGAACAAGCTGATGAAAAGCGGAAATTAGACGATGATGCCGCTTCTCTGGTCAAAGCCCATGATTTTTTGAAACAGAGTGAACTAAGCGTAAAAAAAGTGGAACTCGATGTCACTACGCGACGGAACACCATTTCGCGCTTAAAACAGCAACAATTCGAAACCCGAAAAAACGAAGAATTTACCGCTTTAGGAAACGAGGTGAAGAGGTATGAAAAAGAAATCGATGCCTTAGAGACACAAGAACTCGAACTCATGGAGCAAGTGGATGATGCACGCGAGAAGTTGCGATTCATTGAAGAAAAACACGGGAAGCTCAAGCAGATCTACGCGGAAGTGATGAAAGATTTTATTGCGAAAGAGAAAAACCTCAAGGCGATGAAAGCGGAATTGGAGGCCGAAAGAGCTGTCATCTGCGTCGAAGTCGATGCCGATGTTTTACCGTTATACGAAAAATTAATGAAATCCAAAGGCGGCCAAGCCGTAGTGCAAGCGGAAAACGGCTTGTGTGGAGGATGTCATATGAAGCTTGTTCCTAGCACTCTCGTGAAAGTCATCGCGAGCAAAGAAATCGCGCAATGCGAGAACTGTGGCCGCATTTTATACCCCGAATAGCACCAATTCCGGCTCATGAATCAAACGCTAAAGATTCTGCTCCACATGCGACGACGCGCGGATGGCAAAAATTTCTGATCTCCTAGAGGAAATATGAAAAAAACGAACGCAAATCATCAAATTTATGTTGTCGTAGGTTCTGACGATGGCCAAGTCAGGGAGGCCGCATTGCTGTTGCATCGAGAACTGACAAAGGGAGTAAATGATGATTTTACTAACGAAACAATCGAAGGAAACGCCAGCAATTCAGATCAGGTAGATATGATCGTAGGAAAAACCATCCAAGCATTACAAACGTATTCCATGTTTGGCACGGATAAGGTCGTGTGGCTGCGGAACGCTAACTTTCTGGGCAATGACCGGACTTCTGAGGCGGAATCTGTAGTGAGTAAGGTAGAGCAACTCGGCGACACGCTTCGATCAGGTCTCGGTGAAGGTGTGACATTCCTCTTAAGTGCGCCAAAAATCGACAAACGACGGCTCTTTTGGAAATTTTTAGAAAGCCATGCAAAAATCGCGATTTTTGATAAAATCGATACGAGTCGCGAGGGATGGGAAGAAGAAGTCGCTGCACTCGCCAAAGAAAAAGCGCATGAACTCGGCTTGAGCTTTGATGAGGATGCCTTGCAATTATTTGTTATGCAGGCCGGTGAAGCTACGAACCAAATTGTAAATGAACTAGAAAAATTACGTCTCTATTTGGGGGAAAGAAATCTTGTAACCGAAAATGACGTACAGGTCATGGTTCCATTGAGTCGAATTGGCGTGGTTTTTGAAACCGGAAAAGCACTGCAAAGTGGAGATGCCGATCGAGCGATCGCGTTGATTGATGAGCAACTCGAACAAGGAGAATCTGGCGTAGGAATCATGAGAGCGTCAATTATACCCACTGTTCGAAACATGTTCATGGCGAGGATTTTGATCGAGCGCAGTAAAGCCTCACCTAATAACTATAGGGATTTTGAAAATGCGGTGAATCGCTTACCAGCTTCAGAAAAAGCATGGCTTCCACAAAAAAAATCTGGCGATGGCGTCAATGTGTATCCTTTATTTCTTTGCGCGCGCGGAGCGATGTCATTTTCTTTAGAATCGTTGGAGAAAATTTTTCATCTTACTGCTAAGACCGATAAAATGCTCGTCAGCACGGGGTTAGATGAGAAGCTATTGCTTCATCGTTTAGTCACCGAAATTGCTATTTCAGCAAATCCATCAAATAAGCATAACACCAGAAATCAGCGATGAAGAGTATTATTTTTCTCATCAGCATCGGAGTAATGAGTGGTTTAATTGGTGCTTTATGTGGCGTGGGAGGAGGCATCATTATGGTGCCAGCCTTCACATGGGGATTTGGAATGGATCAGAAAAAAGCGATTGCCACATCCATGGCGGTGATCGTCATCACTGCGATCGTAGCCACTGCAAACCATGCGCGGAACCCGGGTGCAATCGATTGGAAAGTAGTCGGCTTGGTAGCAGCAGGATCCACGATCGCAGCATGGTGGGGCACAGATCTAATGAAACAGCTATCCAATCCAGCGTTAACACGCATTTTTGCTGCCGTAATGATCATCGTTGGGGTGAAAATGCTTTGGAAGTGAATGATTTCCCCCGGCACATGGGCTACCCCAATAAAAAAACCGCTGGCCTAGGCCAACGGTTGATTGCTATGAGAATGAGAAAAAATTAGGCGATTGTGCCCTCTTCTTTAGCTTCTTCTTTGTCTTTATCGCACTTTTTGCATTTAGCGATTGTGCCTTCTTCTTTGGCCTCTTCTTTGTCTTTATCGCACTTCTTGCACTTGGCAACGGTGCCTTCTTCTTTGGCTTCTTCTTTATCGCAATCTTTCTTGCACTTGCCAGCTAAAGTGCCTTCTTCTTTAGCCTCTTCTTTGTCTTTATCGCACTTTTTGTACTTGGCAACGGTGCCTTCTTCTTTGGCTTCTTCTTTATCGCAATCTTTTTTGCACTTGCCTGCTAGAGTCTCCTCTTTTTTGGCGGCGCTGTCTTTTTTGCAATCTTTCTCACACTCTGCTGAGAAAGCAAAGCCTGCGAATACCAATGAAGTCAGGGATGTAATCAATAGTTTTTTCATAATATTTTAGTTTTAGTTAGCTCAGAGCTGATTAATTGTAGCTCAAATCATTAGAGCTTACAAATGATTATTTTGTCTGAATTTTTTGAATATGACGTAAAATCAAAAATAAAATCTCAGCTAAAATCACGGCGATCATCTAGGAAATTGGTGAAAATCGATCACCGCTGACCAGTAGGCTTGTGCTATTTCAGTAGTTTGAGGGTGAACAACGAATTTTTTACAGCCTTGGATCAAAATGGAAGGACTTTGCTGGGCCGATTGTAATCTTCGAAAAAGCAGGATGACTGGGGTTGAGAAGAAAATTCGGCTCTTCGGGAATCAAGATGGATGGAACTTGAAGAGAAAGAAATTTCCTCTCTCGCAGCCAAGCGTCGCCAGCAGCACGCTCATGACCACTGTGGATTGTAATATGATCTTGGATCAAGGAAGTCGGAATAATGACCTCAAAAATTTGAAATTCGATTTTTCGGCTATCGGGCGTGGTGAGATGAACGAGCATTTCGAGAGCCGCAAGCGCGCGGCTACCGCCAAGATATACCACGGAATTGCCAGGCGAATTCCAGCGTCCGCCGAATTTTTTGGCACCTTCGCCAGAAAATGCGGTGGATGCCCACTGCGGTGCAACGATGCGGTAGGCTGCCACAAAGTCATGATCAAAATACGCCATGCTCAATGCGTCCAAGGAGGTTTTCTACTTCACGTGCGCCATACTCGGTATCTGCATACGATAACGGCGACTCACCATAAGTTCCTGGGTTCACTGTTTTTAGCCAGCTTCTCGCAGCTTCTTCTGTGCCGAACGTTTCCATTGATAGCCCAAACAACCGAGCGAAACGGACGATACGTTCACTTTCTGGAGTGCCTAGGTGACGCGCCACTTTACGCCGACTCAATGTAGCTGATGATATGCCTAACAAATTTCCAAGCTCTTCTTCGGGAATTTTGAGAAGTTCTTGCAGGCCTTTAAACTCGTAAAATGGCAAGCCTTCCCGAATTCTCGTGACTAGGGGAGTTTCGGCAATGGCTTCTGCCACCACATTATTTTCAATTTCGTTTTCAACTTTGGGTAAAAAGCCTTTTACAACGGGTTTGTCAAAGTATCTCATGTCCGTATTTTAACTTTTCTACGAAAAATGTCAATCATCTGATGAATTTTTATTCATCATTTGAAGAATTTTCTCAAGGAACAGATTTAGCTCGTCCTGCTATAACAATGGCAATAGTCTGCCTCCGTGCCCGCTCATGGGACATTAGCCGAAGATTTACTTGACGTTTTGTGTAAGTATATATCCCCGCATTTCGCATCCGGGGGCAAGGAACATTTTGTCGTGCGCCATACAAACGCGGCGGCACATTCGTATCTCATTGCTGGCCTGCGCTCATCATTTCCTAAGAAAACCATTTGGATTTTGCACGATCAAGCACGTGCGCGTGAACGATTAGGCGTGGAGTTACTCACATGGAAATGCGATGCCGTGTCATTGCCAGATGCGTCAGACGCGGACGATGTTACTGCCGCAGAACCGGAGGCTGAGGCGGTGCGAATGCAGGTCTTCCATTCGCTCACGCAGACTACATCCCGCGTGATTCTCTGTCATGAAGCGACCTTGCTCTCCAAAGCTCCTTCACGCGATGAATTGGGAAAAAGTCGCATCGTTTTGCAAATTGGCACCACTCTTGACCCACAAGATTTGACCCGACAACTTGTCGATGCAGGATATGAAAGCCAACCCATCGTCCATTCTCGTGGGCAATATTGTCAGCGAGGCGGTATCATCGATCTATTTCCTTGGCACGCGCCGCAGCCACTGCGCATCGAATTTTTTGATCGCGAAATCGAATCCATCCGCGAGTTCGATGCCGATTCCCAACTATCGATCCGCAAGCGTGATCAGGTCCATCTGCTCCTCCACGAGCCAGATAAATCGGGCCTTGTAGCCGACTGGATCAAACCTGAGCACCTCATCATTTATGTCGGAGAAAATCCTCCTCCCCACCCGAGAACCCACGTGCACATTTCTCCTGATGTAGCCGATGTTAATGCCCCGAACCAACTCTCCCTCATCGCCCATACCCAGCCGCTTGGGGGCTTCGAGGCGGGTGATTTCATCCTTCAAGAAAATAAACGCCAACGTTTTTTCTCCCAGCTTGCCGAATGGAGAAACGCCGGCTGGACCATCGCCATGGTCTTCGCCAACAATGGTGAGGAAACGCGCTTTCGCGAACTCGTCGATGATTCTGCCGACATTCTCCCTCTACGCGGCGAACTCCATGCTGGCTTCACCATGCCCGCCATCCGTATCGCTGTACTGTCTTCTGCTGAACTTTTCGGACGCTACCGCACTGTAACAAATTCCCGCCGGAGTTTGTTAGATCGTCACAATGCCGCCCACCAAAGCTTAGAGGAAATCCAGCTCGCTGACCTCGTCGTCCACGCCGAATACGGCATCGGACGTTTCCGCGGTATCGAGCCATCGGAAAACGGACACAGCGAAGAAATCCTCATCGAATATCTCGACGGCGCATTGCTCTCCGTCCCCATTGAGCAAGCACACCTCGTCGCAAAATACGTTGGCATGGGAGGAAATACGCCGGATCTCACCAAACTCGGCGGCACCTCGTGGAAAAATACCCGTAAGACTGCGGAAAAATCCATTCTCGACTACGCCGCGCAAATCCTCAGCGTGCAAGCCGAGCGCCAATCCAAAACCGGCTACGCCCACCCGCCCGATACAAAATGGATGTGGGAATTTGAAAACTCCTTCCACTATACCGAGACCGCCGACCAAAAACGCGCCATCGAAGAAACCAAGCGCGATATGGAACGCCCCGAGCCTATGGATCGGCTCATCTGCGGCGATGTCGGGTTTGGAAAAACCGAAGTCGCCATCCGCGCCGCTTTCAAATGCGCCACCGGAGGAAAACAAGTCGCCCTACTCTGCCCCACCACCGTACTGGCCGAACAACATTGGCGCACCTTCCGCGAGCGCATGAGCGATTACCCCATCCGCATCGACCTCTTGAACCGCTTCCGCACTCCCGCCGAAGTTCGTCATACCGTAGCAGGACTCGCCAGCGGCGCTGTCGATATCGTCATCGGCACACATCGATTGCTTTCTAACGATATTTCCTACCGCGATCTCGGACTCGTCGTCGTCGATGAAGAGCAACGCTTCGGGGTCATACATAAGGAAAAATTCAAAGAAATTTTCCGCCACATCGATGTGCTCACCCTCTCCGCCACGCCCATTCCACGCACACTCTACATGGCACTCATGGGCACACGCGACATGTCCACCATCGACACGCCCCCCCCTAACAGAATCCCCGTTCACACCACCATCGCCGGGTATGACGAACGTATCATTCGCGATGCCATTCGCCGCGAGATGCGCCGTGGCGGACAAGTGTTCTTCCTCCACAACCGCGTCAAAACCATCGAATCCATGCGAGGAAAAATCCAAACTCTCATCCCCGAGGCACGCATCCTCGTTGGCCATGGACAAATGGAACAAGACGAACTCGAAGGCGTGATGAAAAAATTCGTCAACGCCGAAGCCGACATCCTCCTTGCCACCACCATCATCGAAACCGGCATCGACATCCCCAATGCTAACACTATCTTGATCGACCGCGCCGACCGCTTTGGCCTTGCTGACCTTTATCAACTCCGCGGACGTGTAGGCCGTGCGGGCGAGCAAGCCTACGCCATTCTTCTCCTCCCCCGCGACATGATGGCACAAGGCGATGCCCGCAAACGCATCCAAGCCATACGCCAATACACCGCCCTCGGTTCCGGCTTCAAAATCGCCATGCGCGACTTAGAAATCCGCGGCGCGGGCAACCTCCTTGGCACCAAACAAAGCGGCCACATAGCCGCCGTCGGCTTCGATCTCTACTGCAAATTGCTCCGTCAATCCATCGACCGCCTCCGCGGCAGCCCCGCCACCACGCGCAGTGACTGCACCCTTCGCCTCGACTTCATCGCCACGAGCGCCAACGACTCTAACGAAACCAACATCCAAGCTCTCATACCTAACGATTTCCTGCCCGACATCAAACTCCGCGTCAATGCCTGGCGTGAACTCGCCGAATGCCTCACGGAAAAAGAACTCGCCAAACTCCAATCGGCATGGGCCGATCGCTTCGGTAAACTACCCACTGAAGTAGAACGTCTGATCGACATCACTAAAATCAAACTCAAAGCCGCCGCAAAAAAAATCACTCACATCGAAGTCATCGGTCAAAAAATCACCCTCACGCGCAACGGTACCGCCATCACCATTGATAACCGCCTACCGCGCCTAAAATCCACTTCCCCCGGCACCAAACTCACCGAACTCCTCGAACTGCTAGCAACTCTCTAACGAGAAATGATTCACCGCCATCCAATGCAGCCCCTTGAGCGTCACCTGCGGATCCACGACCTGAATTTCTGGCACTCCTGCCGCGATCAACGCCGCGTCCCCACCCGTAGCAATCACCAACGGTTCCTCCTTCATCTCCACAATCAGGTTTTTTAAAATCTCTTTCACTAATCCGCGATACCCATAAACCGCACCTACACGCATCGCCTCTTCCGTCGATTTCCCAATCGCTCTCACAGGTTCTTGCAATCGTATCATCGGCAACAACGCCGTCTTGCGGTGCAAGTAATCATTCATCGCCCCCAAGCCCGGCGCAATCACCCCTCCGCAATACGCTGGCTTGGAGGAAATCACATCAAAAGTCACTGCCGTGCCAAAATCCATCACGATCGCTGGAGTCCGATAACACGCCACCACCCCCACCGCATTCGCCAAACGATCCGCGCCAATCTGCTGCGGCTGCGGGTAGTCGATCGTCAATGGCATACGACTCATCCAACTCGTTTGATGAAATGCATATCCGGAAAAATATTCACGCATCATCTCCGCACACCGTGGCACCACCGAGCACAGCAGCACCGCTTCAAATTCCTTGCCCACTAAAGCTTCCGATAATTTTTCAGCACACAATTCCTCCGTCGCAATCCACGCCTTCCAATCTAACAAACCATCGCGATCTGCAATTCGTAGCTTCGTCCGCGTGTTGGAGTTATCGATCAATAAAAATCTCTTCATCACAATATTTCTTATTTCCACACCGTGCTGCGAAATATCTTTTCCTGCTGATCTTCCAACGAAAATTCGCCCTCTTTTTTTAGCAAAAAACTCACACCATTTAATTCCACGCGACACTCCCCTTGCAAATCCACCGTCTCCACCCAGAAACTGATGTGATCCACTTGATTTTCACGAATACAATCCGCGCTACGAATTTTCCGATTTTTCGATACCAGTAAAATACTCTGCGGCAGCGGCACATCCGCGATTACCCGAAAATGACTGCGCACCCAATAATAACTCTTATCGCGTTTGACTGAGACGCTCAGCACCTTCCATGACGCATCCCCAGGAGCATTCGCATCGTACGGGCGAAAATACACCCACGCACTCCACAGCGAAACCAAAAACAGCACAGCCAGCAACCAAAGAAATCCTTTACGCACAAACAAGGCATGTCCTTTTATCACCCGCTTGAAAAGCATAAAAGACGGATCGCCTTACAGCGACCCGCCTTCTATATATGCGCTACCAACCGAGAAAAATCACGAGGATTCTTACAATTCCATGTTTTTCATTCATGATTTAAATTGTCAGAGTTTAGCCTCAAAAATATGAATAGCATCAACCGTGCCAACTCTGCATCGATTTTTAAAATTCTGCAAAAACCATGGAAAAACAAAGGAAATTTTCTTCGATTCGCTTAAAGTTTAAATTGCCATGCGCCTATGGCATGCATTAATGAGCATCCTATTCTCATATTCATCACATCAATCCACCGCCGGATTCCGTAGTGGTCTGAGGCTGGTGGCGATTTTTTTTAAGAATTCATCTTGATCCATCGCCCAATATTTCTCGGAAAAAATTTCCACTTCGGTATGCCCAGCGAATCCGGCACTGCGCACCCATTCATCGATCACGGTAACATTCGCTACGCCTTCACCAGGCAATCCGCGATCTAACAAAACATGGCTCATTTCCGGTTTAAAGTCGCATACGTGAAACGCAAACAAGCGTGATTCATCAAAGCAGCGCTCGATTTCTTCATATAAATTCAGTTCCCACCAAACGTGAAAGACATCCAGGGCGACACCGAGCAAGGGATGCCCCATACGCTCTACGAGATCGTTGGCATCTTTCATACTGCAAACCGCAGATCGATCTCCCGCATACATCGGATGCAGTGGTTCTACGGCAAGGCGTATGCCGGCTGCTTCGGCGAAGGGGAGGATTTCTTCGATACCGTTTTCAATTTGCAAAAAATTATCACTGGGAATTTGGCCAGGAGTAGCACCGCAAACCAATACGATCATGGGTATGCCTAACGCTTCTGCTTCTGCGATGGCGCGCTTGTTTTCTTCAATCGCAGCCTTGCGTTTTTCTGCTGTATCGCCCGTAAAAAATCCACCACGGACGAGGGATGTTGCCTGAAGTCCAGCATCGTGCATTTTCTTTTTCACGTGAGAGAGATCTTCGCCTACGATATGTTCTCTCCACACTGAAATACCGCCAAATCCATGACGAGCGTAACCTTCAATGCATTGATCAATCGACCATGGGCGCGTCGTGAAAGTATGAATTGTCGCGTGCTGTAATTCCATGTGCGGAGTCTAGCAAAGTCTGTGCTATAGAAAAGAGATAATCACCGCCTACGTGCAAAAAACCATGACCTGCCCACAAAGAGGCAGGTCATGGCGATTTCAATGATTAGCGATGGCTGCGGAAGCTTCTGGCAAACTCAAGGAAATTGAGTTGGCCATCTTTATTGCGATCCAGCCCAGTGAAGAGTCTGGTAACTCGCACGGGATCCGCTTCTGCAAAGACGGGCATAGCGGCAAATTCCTCGGCAGAAATCAGTTCATCTTCGCCAGCGACTTCTTTGAATTTCGCGAGACGATTTTCTCTGATTTTTTCACGAATGTGTGCACGCAATGCAGCAATCTCTTTTCCAGAGAGTTTGCCGTCACCATCTTTATCCCACTCTGCAACGATTTCCTCATACTTCTTGGCGAGGTAGTCTTTTGCAGCTTGGCGCTCCTCTTCATCGAGCTTGCCGTTTCCGTCAGCATCGAAGAGTTTCAGGAGCGATGTAAGGCGAGCAGGTGGCAGCTTTGGTTTTGCCCAACTTGTGGCAATGCCACCAGTGAGCAATACGACTGTTGCGACTGCTAGTGTTGTAACTGTGTTTTTCATGTTGTTTCGTTTATTTGGGTTTTGTTTTTGGTTTTTCCCGCGCGGAAAAATATTTACGGAATCTCGATGGGATCAATGTTCTGAGAATCGGATTCTTCTGCTATCGATTGCTCCATTTCTTCAATGGCATGATTCCACCAAGAAGCATGGTCGATGAGTGATTGTTGATAGATACGTGCACGATCTGGATCGAGTTCCTGAAGAATGGCATCTTCCATCGACATCGCAGGAGCCTGAATCGCCCGCCCACCAATCTGCAATGCGAGATCATCTGAAGCAGCGTAGGCTACGAGTAATTCAAAGATGCGTTTCTGCTGTGTGGCATTGAGAGCGAGTTCTCCATCTAATAATTCCAGACGCTTTTTTGCAAATGGCAGTAATTCTTTCACCTCTTCGGCTTGGCTAGGATCGACGGATTCTATCGTGAAGGAAGAAAGATTCGATGAGATTTTACGGTGCGTCTGCGCCACGGCCATCGAGTTTTCACGATCGGAAAGCGTGGAGGATTCTTGGCTCCAGTCATCTCGTGTCAGTTGTGAAGGAGCGGTATCACGACTGAAAAATCGATTCTGATGAATCACCAAAACCACTGCCGTGGATGTGAGTGCTAACGCTAGAATGAGATAGGATTTTTTCATCAGTTGTTTTCTTTCCCTGCTTCAGGCGTCGCCATCCACATTGAAAGAAACACATGCCACTTGATGAAGTTGCAAAATTTTAAAAAAAATTAATGATCAATCGATCGACTCGCAAAACATCGCAATCATTCGATTTTAAAAAATTAAAGCCGACTCGGGCGAAATTGCGGATGAGCTTCAGGGAATGTTTCACTGGCGAGTTGGAGACTCTCACGATGGATCGACATAATAATCGCGATCGAAATCATCGAGAAAATCAAATTTGTTCCGCCATAGCTAACGAACGGTAAGGGCAGACCAGCAACGGGAATTTTTGCCGTAACGACTGCAATGTTAATCATGGCCGGGAGGAGAATCATCAATGTCAGCGATGCCGCTAAAAGGCAGGAAAACTTTTGTCGTGCTTGTGAGGCAATATAATACCCGCACACGCCAATCATGATATAACAGACAATGACACACAGAGTCATTTTTAGGCCAAGCTCTTCGCCCATAACGGCAAGTACAAAGTCGGTGTGAGCCTCTGGCATGTAACCATGTTTTTCTTGCCCTTCGCCGAGACCTACTCCGTCATAGCCGCCATTACCAAAAGCTAAAAGTGAGTGCCACTGCTGGCGATTGATGTCTTGAAATTCGCGTGCGGAATTTGGGAAATTTTCTAGTTGCTCGAAGGCTCTTATGCGCTTCATTCGGTTCTCACTTTGTTGCACCAGAAAAATGCCGCAGGCAATCGCCACGGCAGCAACAGGGAGAATAAAGCGCAATCGTACCCCGTTGAGAAACATAGCAACACCACAGACGAGCGCCAGTGCAGCTGCGGTATCCATGTCCTGCTCAAAGAAGATCAAAAAGATGGGAATGCAGAGAAGAGCACCTGGATAGAAGAATCCTTTGAGAAATGATTTTTCCTCTGTTGAATATCGCGCATACCACGCTGCAACGCCAATGAGAGTGGTAATTTTGGCAATTTCGGATGCCTGAAATTGCGGCAAACCTGGGAATTTCACCCAGCGGGATGACTTATTGACGGTCACTGCAAAGGGCGAGACAATGTCATAGCAAAGAATGAGCAGAATACATCCTATCACAAATAGAATGGGTGCTAATTTTTTCGTCCAATCCGACTTAAAGAAAAATGCAATGAACGACAAGACAATGCCAATGTTGACACACTGCAATTGCGTCTGTTGGAACTCATCTCGATTTTGTGCAGCACTCCATATACCCGTACTCGTAATCATAATGCACCCCATGCTTACTAATGCGGCAGTGAAAAGAAACAGCAAAGGGATGACAGAACGATTCATGATGGGAGAATAAAGCGGGATCTAGCGGCTGGGAACTTTCAGTGCTGTGCCAATCCGTAATGATGCAGCATTCTTGATTTGATTGGCTTTGACGAGATCATTGATGGTTACTCCGTAAATTTTCGCAATGGAGTAAAGGGTCTCACCCTTTTTCACTTGATGCGTTTTCTCATGGGAAATTACGGGGTGTGCTTTTGGAGGTGCATCATCTATCATTGACGAATTCTGTGTTTGTGAATTCGATGCGACAGCATCTGTGCGTTGTGGATTTTTTAATCGATCAAGCTCTTCTGGAATGACTGCCGCAGCTGTGCGGGGAGGGACTCTCAAATTGAGACCTTTCACCAGTTTCACATCACCGTTGGCTTCACGCAGAACTGGTTCAGAAATGCCGAAAAAGTCGGCGATCGAAGCGTACGTTTCCGTTTCACTTTTCACCAAGTGGGTGCGATCTCCTTGACGAATGAGCGGTAGAGAATCAACGCCCGAAATCGTTGCCGAAGCAAAAGATGGGGTAACATTGGTTTCCGCTGCGGCATCCGTAGTAGTCAACTGACGATCGCGTGCAATTTTTTCACGCAAGAAATATCCCACGAGACAAATGATATGGATGACAACAATGACAACCATGGCGCGCCCGACATTCATGTTCGGCACATCTCCCTCAAGGACGCTGGGGTCGGCAAATCCCACATCGACCCGAGACCGAGTGATGTTGTTTCCTGTTTTTCCAAAGATCCTGCGGAAGATGCGGTCTTTTTTAACGGGTTGACGCTTGAGCGGCAATTCTGGTGTAGGCGTTTGGTTTTTCATACGTAGGGGTGCTTATTTGAGTTGATTGATGATGTTGCGGAAGGTGTTGCCACGGTGTTCGTAGCCAGAAAATTGATCGAAGGAAGATGTGCCAGGTGAGAGTAAAACACAGGAACCACGGGGGGCTGTCTTGTGGGCATAGTCTGCCGCTTCTTCCAGGGTCGTCACAATCTGCGTCGGGATGACTTGGGAAAATAGCGCACCGAGTGGATGAGCAATTTGCCCAAAAGTGACGGTAGCGAGGGCTTTTTGTTGTAAAAGCGGCAGCACGCTCGTGTAGTCGAGACCTTTATCTTTTCCGCCGGCGATGAGGATGACGGGACGTACTTGCGAGCGCAAAGCGCTTTCTAATGCGTGTAAATTCGTCGCCTTCGAGTCGTTCAGATATTCTACGCCATCGAGCGTGCGAATGAGTTCACAGCGATGAGGTGGCGGCACGTAATCTTTGAATGGCGTGACAATGTCAAGCTCCTTGTATAGGGTGCGCACAGCGGCAATGGAGGCCATGATGTTTTCCGCATTATGCAATCCCCGCAGACAGGTATCTTTCTCGATGGCGAGGACTTTTTCTTCCCCATGAAAAATGGTGTGTCCCTCGGAGAACCATGATGCTGATGGGGTCTCGGTGGAGAAATGAATCACTGTTGCGGGGCATGTTGGGAGTTTTTCGCCATGGCGAATGACGATGGTGCTGTCGGCATCTAAATTTTCAAAGATACGGAATTTCGCGCGGAAATAACTTTCTACATCCGGGTAGCGATCCATGTGATCCGGTGCAAAGTTAAGCCAAACGGCAACCTCTGGTTTAAAGCGATGGATGGTCTCCAGTTGAAACGAACTGACTTCTAACGAAATCACTTTTGGTGGTTTTTCCATCATGACGACCTCGGCGAGTGGCATGCCGTAATTGCCGCAAGGGACACAACTGATACCGTTGGTATTAAGTAAATGAGATATGATTTCCGTAGTAGTGGTTTTCCCATTGGTGCCAGTGATAGCAATCGTGCATCCGTGGAAGTAGTTCCAAGCAAATTCTGTCTCGCCTGTGAGCAGTCCAGTATGCTTCGCAAACGCCTTCACCAGTGGGCCGTAGGTATCGATGCCGGGGCTGATGATGAGGATGTCTGATGTCACGCTTGCTCCTTCTGCCTCGGAAGTTGCGGGGTGGAGAATGACGCGGGAAGCAAAGCCAGAAATTTCTGCTGCTTGATCATAGACATGAACGGTGGCTCCCTCACGCAAGGCAAGTGCTGCCGCAGCACGACCACTACGGCCTGCACCGAGAATTGCGACGATTTTGTTAGAGAGCGACATGGAGAAGGTGAAATTATCTGATCTTAAAAAGCGCGAGCCCGAAGAGAGCGAGCATGATGGAAATGAGCCAGAAGCGGATGATGACTTGGCTTTCATGCCAGCCCCCGAGTTCAAAGTGGTGGTGGATGGGAGCCATGCGGAAAATGCGTTTTTTGCGCGATTTATAACTACCGACTTGAAGAATCACGGAAACTGCTTCCATGACAAAAACACCACCGATGATCACTAACATGAGTTCTTGCTTGGTGCAGATGGCTACGGAGCCGAGCGAACCACCGATGGCGAGTGAACCAGTATCGCCCATGAAAACTTTGGCGGGGTGGCAGTTGAACCATAGAAATCCAAAACCAGCGCCGACGAGTGCCATTAGGAATACAGCGAGTTCTCCGAGATGCTCGTTGTGGGGGATTTTAAGATAATCCGTCGCTAAGTAAAAATGCCCTGCGAGGTACGCTATGACGGCGTAGGCGAGTGCTGTGGTAATGGTGCAACCCGTGGCAAGGCCATCGAGTCCATCTGTGAGATTCACGGCATTAGAACAACCAATGATGATTAGCGCGAAAAAGGGAATGATGAAAACACCGAGAGTGAGGATGGGCTCTTTAAATAGCGGGAAGCAGATCGCATCGATACCGATTTTTAAGTCAGCCAAGCGGAATCCGTGGGCTGCATCACCAATGCCAGAAATTTCTTTTTTGAAGTAGATGAAGGAAGCAGCAATCAGAGCGATAACGAGCTGCCAAAACAGTTTGGTGCGACTGGAAACACCGTCGGATTTTTTTTCTTTTACTTTTTTATAGTCATCACAAAAACCTAACAAACCACATGCCCCCATGGTGCAGGCGCAGACGGCGACGAATGGATTAATGGGATTGGCGCAGAGCAGAACGGCGATGATGACCGAGCTGATGATCATCACTCCGCCCATGGTAGGGGTGCCGATTTTTCCGCCATGGAGTTCGGCGAGTTTGTGGACTTCTTCCGCAGTGCGTAAAGGCTGCCCGACTTTCAGCGAGATGAGTTTGCGAATGACGCGTGGACCTATGACGATGCTAAAGATGAAGGCGATCATGCAGGCGAGAGCGGCGCGGAAAGTGATGTATTGAAAAAGATTGAGTACATCAAAGGTGTGCGCCCAGCCGGGTTTGCCGGCGAGTATTTCCGCAGCGTGCGCGTTTTTCCAAGTTATATAGATCCAGTAGAGCATGTTGTTTCAGGAAAGAGATTTTTCATAAGTCGCTCCATCCGCGCGGTGCGACTACCTTTGAAGAGAACGGCATCATGAGGTTGAAATCGATCAGTGAGAGCAGCGGCGGCACTTTCTTGATCAGGGAAATATTCCGAGTCGGGAGCGGCTTGATGGACAGCGTAGGCATCGGCACCGATGGCGATGACGTGGATACCGAGTTGGCAAGCTGCTTCTCCCACACGACGGCAACCATCGGCGAGAAAATCACCTTGTTCGCCCATTTGCCCGAGAACTGCAATGCGGCGCGCGCCTTCAGCGATCGGCCTACTGGCTAGGGCATGAAGACCGGCGATCATGGATTCGGGGTTTGCATTGTAGGTGTCATCAATGACGATGACATCGTTACTCACAAAGCGGCGAAGTCGGCCACTGGTCAGGGTGACGCGTGAGAGTCCACGGGCGATAATTTCGTTAGATAGACCCGCATGGTGAGCGGTAGCGGTGGCGAGCAAGGCATTCGCAACCATGTGGTGACCAGCAACGGGAAGCATGACAGGAAATGTTTCGCCGTGGATGTGAAGGGTAAAATGCATGCCATCGTCGGTGGCGGAAATTTCTGTGGCGCGGATCGGATCATTCGGGCCACCAATAGTGACAATAGTTGCGGCGACTTCCGCGCGGATGATGTCGAGGAAATCACAGTCGTGTGGCACGAACAGCGGTTGATCGGCACGGAGCGTGGAAGCAACTGCCGCTTTCTCGCGGGCGATGTTTTCACGACTGCCAAGAAATTCAATATGGGCAGTGCCGACATTGGTAATGATGGCACAGTGAGGCTTCGCGATGGCGGCCAGCGGTGCAATTTCTCCCGCATGATTCATACCCATTTCATAAACCGCAGCGCGGTGCGCGGTGGTGGTTTCAAGAATGGTCAGCGGCAAACCAATGTGGTTATTAAGATTTCCGCGTGTGGCATGAACGGGAAATGCTTCGGCTATAATCGAACGCGCAATATCTTTCGTACTGGTTTTTCCGTTAGAGCCAGTTAGCGCAATAATCAAAATTTCATGAAGCTGTGCGCGCCACCATGTAGCGAGTGCTTGTAGAGCGAGTAATGGATCGGGAACGACAATAACAGCTGCATGGGCAGGCGCAGGATATTCCCAGCGGCTGACGATGACGATGGACGCACCTTTTTCTAAGGCTTGCTGAGCGAAGTCATTGGCATCGTAATTTTCGCCTTTCAAAGCGATGAAAATGCAGCCCGATGGCAAGTTGCGAGTATCAGTGGAGACACCTGCGGAAGCGACAACACTCGATTCTCCTGCGGCGACGCGTGTGCCGAGGATGGAGGCGAGTTGTTGGGCATTGAGGATCATGGGAGATTAGTAGGGACGGCGATGATTGGCTTTCTTCTTCGCTAGTTCTTCGCGGAATTTCGTGGCCTCGACCACGCGTTCACGGAGCGCGACGGCGGCGACTTTTTTGTCATCGAACTCAATCGAATGGTCGGCGAATTGTTGATAGGTTTCGTGTCCTTTACCAGCAATGAGGATGATGTCGCCCGCCTTGGAAGCGGCGATGGTCTGCGCGATTGCGGCGGCGCGATCGGGAATGGCAACGTGACTGGTGCCGTGAATACCAGAGAGCATGTCACGAATGATGGCATCGGGGTCTTCGCTGCGGGGATTATCCGACGTGACGACACAAAAGTCGCTTAGGCGAGAAGCAACTTCTGCCATGAGGGGACGTTTAGTTTTATCGCGATCACCGCCACAACCGAAGATGGTAATGAGGCGCGTGGGGTCTAGCTCGCGGAGGGTGCGGCAAGCATTTTCTAAGGCATCGGGCGTATGCGCGTAATCGACAAAAACCGTAGCGCCACCCGCGCTGCCAACGTTGTGCATGCGTCCATTGACTTGTGGTGCTTCTTGCATGAGCGGAATGGAATCGCGCAAGGGAATGCCGCAGGCGACAGCACCGATGAGGGCGGCGGTGACATTGTAGGCATTGAAGCGACCGATGAATGGGGTGCGTATCAGGTATTGTTTGTCTTTGTATTTCAGCTCAAATTCCATGCCCTTCGCCGTTTGCCGCATGCTATTGATGCGGTAGTCGGCGTGAACATTGAAGCCGAAGGTGAAGACAAACATTTTTCCTGCGAGAGACTCCGCGAGTGTGGCACCGTAAGGATCATCCGTATTGATAATGGCAGCGGGCTTTTTGCCCATGGGGTCAGCGGCGAGTGCATCAAACCAGGATTTTTTCGCAGCGAAATAGGCCTCCATGGAGCCATGATAATCAAGGTGATCTTGGGTGAGATTGGTGAAGATGCAGGCATCATAAGGAATGCCCGTGACGCGGTGTTGATGAATGCCGTGAGATGAAACTTCCATGGCGACACCTCGGCAATCGTGATCCTTCATACGGCGGAGGATGGCTTGCAGTTCTATGGCATCTGGCGTGGTGCTGTTCGCGACTTCGATGGACTCACCATCGTCGATCTGCACTGTGCCCAGCATGCCGGCGCGGTGCCATGCTGCTTTCATGAGATAGTGGACGAGAAAGGTGGTGGTAGTTTTTCCGTTCGTGCCAGTGACGCCGCAAAGTTTCATAGTAAATGCTGGATTGCCCGCGAGAGCGGCGGCGATGAGTGCGAGCGCGTGACGGGCATCAGACACATGAATCCACGTGTGCTCTCTAGCTAGGTTTTCAGGCGGGGCATTTTCTGATAGAACAGTGGCAGCTCCTGCCGATAGAGCAGAAAGAGCATAATCATTGCCATCACGTGTGGAGCCTTTCAATGCGGCAAAAATAACTCCCGCAGCGGCACGGCGTGAGTCTGCGGTAATCGCCGTGATTTCTGATTCGAGTGAACCAGAAACAAGTGGGCGAGTAAGTAGGTCGATTAAAGAAGATAGTTTCATTGATTGGCAACATGTGGTGCAACGACCACGGTAGGCTTGATATGAAGTTGTTCTGCTACGCGCGAGCACGTACGGGAGAAGACGGGACCAGCGATTGCGCCGCCTGATACGACCTCGCTCTTAGGGTCATCGATGACAACGACACAGACGAACTTGGGTTGTTCGGCGGGAAGCATGCCAGCAAAAGAGCAGATGTATCGGTTGCTTTCATAGTGCCCTGGGGTGATGACTTTTTTAGTAACGGGATGGATTACGGCTGGTTTGTATTTTTTCACGGTACCTGTTTTACCACACGCGGTGTGTCCCGGCACGTTCGCATCAACGGCTGTACCACCTTTTGTGAGGACGGTTTGTAATCCAAGGCGTGTTTCTTTCGCCGCTCTTTCGGTGATGACTTGGCGTACGATAGTAGGCTCTGGTTTTTCGATGATGCTGCCGTTC
>CAMAYN010000029.1 GCA_945862285.1 Akkermansia muciniphila
CGTCGCCCGCTTTGGCACTACTCCGCAAGGGCGCGACTTCGCCGCCACCTGGAAAGCCGCCCGCATCATCCGCGACCGCAGCGAACCCAAAGACGAGTCTGAAAATGACAACCCCACCCCCACTGCCTAACCCGTGGCGCAGGCATCCCCGTCTCCCAGCCAGCACCCCCCCAAAAAAAATTCCCCCTTTTATGCAAGGTGTAAGAAAAATTATTATTTATTTTACATTTACATCCAAAAATAAATTTAATGATCTGATTAAGTCATCTGTGAATGTAAACTAGCGATGTACAAGTCATTAATCGCTACCCCTACAATTAAAAACGCGCAACATGAAAAATTTTCTTATAAAAAGAATTACTTTATTTTTATGCATACAATTTGTTAATGGCGATGATAAGATACATATAAAATCTTCATACCAACAAGGGTTTGGTGAAATGGTTAAAACAATTGTTAGGATTTCACGCGTAGACAAAATACATGACATTGACGATGAATACTATAAATACATGTTAATTGATGAAAATAGCAAATTTCTATCTTACTTAACATGCAATAGTAGTTTTGATTATGAAAAAATTGATGAATTGATGCAAAAAAAAGAACACATTTCTCTTAGCATTGTCGGATACGAGACAATTACTACCATTCATGAACCTAAAAATACTAATATAAAACATAACTTCATGATCGTGAAGCAATTTGTTTTAACTGGCATTCCTTAAATAATTATTATGAATAATTACTACTTAACAAATTTAATTAACCTTCTATTTATTGCAGCAATTAGAGCAGATACACCGATTCTTGAGAAAAAGCCTCCTACTACTATTACTGAAATTAATTTAAAACCTATAATTCTAGAATCATTCGGTGTACTAGCTGATAAAACGATTACTCTCAGTAAATTTCCAGAACTCCAGAGAACAAAAGCTGAAATAAGAAAAAACAAACAGCGTTACTACGATTATTATATTCAGGATAATAATAAACAGGTACTTGCAGTCGTGGATATGACTAGACTAAAGCTAGAAGATATTAATTTCATAAAAAATGAAATTGAAAAAAATGGAACATTACAAATCAAAATTAAAGGTTTTGAAACAATTCGTAGCATGGGAGTTCCTTTTCCTGATCCAAATTTAAAAGATTTAAATCCATTGTTCCCTAGCGGTGTTACCTCTTGGAAAGTGTTTAGAGTTTTTGTAATAGATAGTATAGTACGATGAATGGGTCGGCAACTACATCACAAGTTCGTAAGCTCCCTATGAAGCGCCTCTTGACGACTCGTAAGTATAAGTGTCGTAGGTGGGCACCTACGACGTTTATAACTACGATGTTTTTTTTGCCGCGTGTTTTTCGCATGCTAGCGGCGCACGCTTTAGGAGTGGATCTAGCGAAAGTGTCGTGGGTAGGTGACAGAATCGAAATTTTAAGATGATTTTCCTTTCATCATCATGCCCACTTTGTCATCTATTGCCCAGTGCTACGCCCGAGCAAAGTTCACAGCCAATATCCTAACACCTTGAACACCCAAAACATTCATTCCACCGCTCTAGTTCACCCCGATGCTCAGATCGAAAAAAACGTCAGTATCGGCCCCTTTTCTGTCATCGATGCCGGTGTCCACATTTGTGAAGGTTGCGTCATCGATGGCCATGTCGCCCTGCGCGGACACACTACCATCGGCGAAAATTGCCGCATTGGCTGGGGATCAGTCATCGGTGCTGATCCGCAAGACCTGCACTTTGACCCAAACATCATCTCTGGCGTCACCCTCGGCGCGGACAATACCCTGCGCGAATACGTCACCATCCATCGAAGCACCTCCCCCGATGGTATGACCCGCGTTGGCTCGGGTAACTTCCTTATGACTGGTGCGCATCTCGCTCATGATGTCGTCATCGGTGATGGTAATATCTTCGCAAACAACGTATTGCTCGCTGGTCACATTCACGTCGGCAACAAAACCTTCCTCGGCGGCGGCGCGGGCTTTCACCAATTCATCCGCATTGGCGACTATGCCATCGTCCAAGGAAATTCTTCGATCACCCAAGATGTCCCTCCCTACTGCCTTATCTATGGAGCAAATAACTTTGGCGGATTAAACATCGTGGGGCTCAAGCGCAACGGATTTTCTCCCGAACTTCGATTAGAAATTAAAACGATCGCAAAAAAACTCCTACAATCCGGCAACATCAAGCTCGCCCTTGCCGAAGTGACTGACATGAACCTCCACCCTGCCACCCAAATCCTCGTCGCCGCCGTAGCCCATCCCTCCCGCAAAGGCATCATTACTGGCACAGCGAAAGCGTAAATCTCCCCTCGCCGCCAAGATCTCCCCACAAAAAATCCATCACTCCGCAGGAATCGCAGAGTGATGGATGGGGAACAAGGGAATTTTATATCCCTCAACTTAGAATCCTAAAGAGTAGCCAAGGTAAACGCTTTGTGAAGATTGCGCATCAAAGCGGAATTCACCTTGGTAAGAAACACCGAGGCGGCCACCACCGATGAAGTCGTAGTTGAAGCCACCACCTAAGATCATTGCTTGGTGATCAATACCACGGGCATTCACAGAGAAAGGCACAGCATTCACACCAGTCGCATTAAATGAAGCACCTATCGTTTCTTCGGAATCGGATAGTTCATGCATATAACCAACGCGCCCCACAAAGCTTAACTGTTGATTAATTGGCACAAGAGCATTTAGACCAACATCGATGACCACAGAATCGATATCTTGTGAATCAACAGTAAGAGCAACTCCTGAACCAGCTTCTGTAAAACCATCCACACTTCCGCTGAAATAACGAATCGTAGCATTGGGTGATAAACTGAAGCCATTTTTCTCATAAATCACGGTGCTGACTCCTAAGGATCCCTCGAAAGAGGATGCGCCGATAGAATCTGCCGTAACGTCACCTTCGTAACTCGTGCGAGTCGCATCAAATGTATTACTGCCGAATGCCAAGCTTCCGGTTATCATCGTTTTACTTTTGGTGTCAGCAATTAATCTTCCAAAAACACCCAGAGAAAAACCTTGTGCATCGGTATCGATCAGCTCACCTTCGATAGAACCGTAATTCATACCAGCAAGAAATCCTGCTTGGAATGTTTGCGTCATTTCATGTCTCGCCCCAACAGTGAGACCTGCTGTATTTAAGTCATATCCTGCATTGGTAACATCATTGTCTGTCCCTGCTGCTGTGGTGTGCAAGGTGGCAAAAATTTGTGTTTTTCCTTTCAGTGAGAAGGTTGGAGCGTCGATCGCTTTACGCACAGCAGAACGCAAAGTCTCTTCGGAGTAATCTGCCATACCATGGTGCGACTCGGGAGAAAGCAAATTCATCACATTTCCAGAGATTGACCCAGGGGTAGTATATGTGGCCTCATTCAACGCGCGAACCAATTGTGCATCTCCGTCGGAAATGCCACTGAGGTAAACCGTTGTCGCGCCAGCTAGGCTTGTATCAAAACTTACGTTCTGAATTCCTGGCTGCACTGAATCATCAAAGAGCGAGAAGTAAATATTGGATTGGTTATTGTTCAAATTCAAATAACCACCATCACTAACAATTTCCCCTCCTCCAAGACCAACCAGCGTTCCCGTGAAGGAATTGTAAAGAACACCGTTTATGTAACCGCTGGCGTTCAATGAATCGAAGTCTCCGCTGTAAGAACCGGCTTCGATGATTCGTGCAGTTTGACCGACTGTAAGACCTGCTCCTACATTGGTCACAGCAAGGTTTCCACCTTGTTGTATCGACCCTAGAGTGAGTTTTTCAAAGGAAGCAGTATTCAACAATCGCAAGCTCACGGTTCCCGTCGTGTTGAGTGCGCCAGAAACCGTTAAATCTTCACCCATCGTGCCAACAGCAAGAGTGCCTTGATTCACCATGCCGCCAGTAACCAATCCTGTTCCTTGGAAGGTAGCTCCGGGTGAAACCACAGGGCTAGAGTTGATCGTGCCAGTGAGCGTCAATCTGCCGGATGTTACGGAGAATGTGCCTCCGCCTATTGTTCCAGAAACCGAAACATTGCCGGTGCTAACGGTATTAGCCAACAAGCTAGCGGCCACTGTTCCGCCGTTGAGGGTAGCACCACTTGATGCCGTCAAGACAGATGAACCATTGAGTAATCCTACGCCATTTTGAACGTAAGTCCCCACAGTATCATTCACATTAATGGTGTAGGTGCCAGCATTTGTAAGCGCCGCGCTATTCGATAAATTCCCTGTGCTCAATAACGTCGCGCCACTCAGAACGCTCACAGTATCAGAGGTGGAGGTGCCGCTGAAGGTCAATGTGCCGTTGTTTACGCTGAGTGACGATCCATTCAAGGCTCCCGTTGCGCTGATGGAACCATTAGAAGAGACAGCTCCACCAGTGATTGTGCCAGCGACGGAGGAACCGTTGTTTAAGGTCGTGCCGCCTGTGGCGTTTAGCGTCGAGCCATTTGCCAGAGTGCCGCCGTTAAATGTCGAAGTGCCAGAAGTGGTTAATGTTTGGCCCCCGTTGAGGAGTCCCGAGTTTACAAACGTATTGATCGTTTGATCCATGCCGAGGGTAAAGGTTCCTGCGTTATCAACATTCGCGGTTGTAGCAAGACCTGCATTTTGGTTAAGCAAAGTGCCTGCGGCGAGAATGTTGACAGGATTATGTGTGGAAGAACCTGTGAGTGTTAATGTGCCACTCGTTACCGTAAGAGTGCCACCGCCTAGTAACCCAGAAATTAATACATTTCCTTGGATATTGGCGTCGCCCTGAAGAGAACCACTGACAGTTCCGCCACTCAGGATCGAACCATTAGTAGCAGTCAAGGTGTGAGTGCCGTTTAAGACACTTAATGCTCCGGACTGAGTGTAAGTATTTACTGTTTCATTTGCATTAATCGTCAACGTGCCAGAGTTAGAAACATTGGAATTATTGTCGATGCCGCCATTTTGATTGATGACCGAGGCACCGGAACTAATCGTTATGGGAGTGCTTGTCAATGAGCCAGCACCACTTAGCGTTAAAGCTCCAGTGGTAATATTTAGAGTTCCTCCTCCAATAGTACCAGTTACTCCAACAGTGCCTGCGCTTGTGGTGTTACCCTGAAGATTTCCCGAAACAGTGCCGCCGTTGAGAGTTGCACTGGTTACAGTCAATGCGGCAGATCCGGCGAGTGTTCCTGAACCATTTTGTTGATAGGTATGAATTGCATCATCTCCGTTGACGGTGAGCGTGCCGCTGTTATCCACGGCCATCGTGTCCACGAGATTATTTCCGGAAAGTGTTATGGTTCCAGAAGATTGCACTAGGGATGCGGTATTAAGCGTAGCTCCGATGGCAAAAGAAGAATTACCAGAGGAACTCATGTCCACAGAAAAACCCGAGTTGGCACCTGTGATGGTAGTATTTGCATCCAATGACATATTCACTGCACCTGTGGAATTAAAATTGAGTGAACCGAAAGAGGTATTTTCTCCCGCTCCACCAAGTGTAATGGATGTGCCGTTCAAGGTAGTAAATCCTGTTGTGGCAACATTACCTGAATCAGTAATATCACCAGAGGAGGAAAGAGTTAGTGTCGTTGCGGCGACAGATTCAAGATTTGTATGACTATTTTCCGTGATCGATACGGCATCGCCTATAAGGGCTAGGCTACCAAAATTTACGCTATCAGTATTCGTTTCACCGAGTGTGATGGAATTGGAACCAGCGTTAATTGATGCTAAACCTTGGACATTGATTGCCGTAGATGCGCCATCAGTAACGGCACCGTTGGCGATGATTGATAGATTCGATGTGCCTCCTGTAATTGTGAGATTGGAATTGATTGCCACAGCCCCGCCTTGGGCATCCAATGTAAGAGACCCACCACCTGTTAGAGCAATAGACGTACCGACTTCGATGTCGGAGTTCGCGATGAGAGAAAGATTATTTAGGCTCGCATTACTGATCGTATCGAGAACGGTAATTCTTCCACTGTTGGGAGAAAACTGTGGTAGCGTGGTTGCGGTGTTTACGACAACATTGTCGGTATTGAGAGAAGTTGTGAGAGTCCCGCTGTTAAGATTCGAGGTGCCACCGTCATTACCCGAGTCCGTGAAAGTAGGACCTGCTGTAATTTGATTATCTAGTGCCGCACTAATCGTAATGTCTGTCTGCGCCAAAGAAATATTGGCAGAGACTAGAAGAAATACGAATGAATTGAGTAGTTTACGTTTTGGTTTCATAATGTTGGATTAGCGTATGTTTATTGTTTTGGAGAAAGTGTACTAGGTTGTTGAGAGGCTTCTACAGGATGATACTGGACTTGGTATTATTTTCTATTGATTGAACAAACTCATGCTCCGCGTTGCGGCGAAGACGCTGAATTTCCTCTTGGAGAAGAGATTTTTCTATTGGCGCAAACGAGAATCTAGTGGGTAAACTTGTTTTTCAATCCAAAAAGTTGTCCACAAGGCGTCTTTGCGAGAATGGATCCTAAAACTCGTCGGAGCGAAGATGCCTTGTGGACAACTTTTCTACCGTTGCTTCTCATTTATTGTGTCGCCACAACAAATGGGTTAGCGGAAAAAAATAAAAAATATCACCCCTCCCCTTGACAAGAGAAAAAATCGATAATTTTTTTCTTTTCATAGCTGATAATTTTCAATATCTGGAAGCGGTTTTTTTCAGCCGAAATAAGGCAATGTGTAAGAAAGCACTGAATCGTAAGGAAATTCAAGATCAACACGACCTTGTGCGATGGATTGACATTCTCGAAAATTGGTCTCTCTATGATTTGCTAGGGATTATTCAAACCATGATAAACGTGTTGCCCCAAACATCGAACATACCCCATGTTCCAGCATGATCGCAAGGCACCATCACACGCTGCTCGCACTCTTTCCTTCTTGGCAAATGTCTTCACATCCCCCATGCTTCTGCACCCATGAAAGTTACTGTGAACCCTGTAGCAAATATTTCAGGCTATCTGTTTGCCCATCTTGATAATCTCAAGCATTGGCGCAATATGCTATTGGCTGAATGCAAACAACGCCAACTCAAAGGCACCATTCTTCTCAGTTTAGAAGGAATCAATTGTTTCCTCGCTGGCCCACGCACCTCGATTGATGAAATCATAGCAGTCATCCACAGCATTCCTGGATTGGAAAAATTCCGCGCCAAGTTTAGCGATAGCGATCATCAACCCTTCAATCGAATGCTGGTTCGAATCAAAAAAGAAATCATCTCCTTCGGTGTCAATGGCGTTGATCCCGCCACTTACACGTCCCGACATCTCCCTGCAGCTACGCTGAAATCTTGGCTCGATGAAGGACGCGATATTGTTTTGTTAGATACGAGAAACGATTACGAAATCCGCACCGGCACTTTTAAAAACGCCATTCCGATTGGCATCGATAGCTTTCGCGCCTACCCCGATGCCGTTGCGAAATTGCCTGATGATCTCAAAGAAAAAACCATCGTGACCTTTTGTACTGGTGGCATTCGTTGCGAAAAGGCGGCGCCATTCATGGAAATGGTCGGCTACAAGGACATCTATCAACTCGAAGGCGGCATACTAAAATACTTCGAGGAAGTTGGCGGCGATCACTACGATGGCGAATGTTTCGTCTTTGATCAACGCGTCGGCGTAGATCCCTCCTTGCGCGAAACCACAACCGCTGTTTGTTTCCAATGCCAAGCTCCACTCGACGAGGAAGATCAAAATGACCCCCGATACGTGATCGGGGTTTCTTGTCCGTATTGCTACAAAACCGACGAAGAAAAATATCGCGAATTGATCCAAAAACGTCATGCCGAACTCGTCGCATTTACCACGCCGCTGCCGGGAAGCATGCCGATGGAAAACATCCGCCCGCTCAATATCAAGGCCGATTTCGATGGTCGCACGATTCTATCCGTCCTGTGTGAAATCTTTCCTCACATCGAAGAATCAGAGTGGCAGCAAAGGCTCGGCGATGGACGATTTCGTTATAAAAAAGGTGATGTCATACATGCCGATCACCTCGTACGCGCTGGTGAACGCTACCAACAAACCATGCCCGTAGCCGCTGAACCCGATGTCAATGCCGACATAAAAATCGTTCATGAAGATGCCGCTGTGATTTTGGTCCGCAAGCCGGCGCCGCTGCCTATGCATCCCTGCGGTAGATTCCATCGCAACACCTTGCAAACTATCATGAATCACATCTATCGCCCGAACGCTCGTCCGATTCATCGGCTGGATGCCAATACCGCAGGCTTGGTTCTTTATGCCAAAAACCGTCGCTTCAGTGCCGCCATGCAACGCCAAATCCTTGATGGAACCTTAGAAAAAACCTACCTTGTCTGCGTGCAAGGCCATCCGGCATGGGAGCAAACGACATGCGAAATGCCTGTCAGCGATCATCCATCGATCGCTGGTTCTCGCGAAATCGATGAAGAAGAAGGCTTGCCATCGCGCACCGACTTCAAGGTTGTGTTCCGCAACGCAAACAATACCACCATACTCGAAGCTCGACTTCACAGTGGTCGCACCCATCAAATCCGACTCCACCTCTGGCATCTAGGATTTCCCGTTTGCGGCGACGCTACCTATCTAACAAATGAACAAGTAGCCCCGACACAAACTCTCACAACAGACGCCCCTCCGATGCAGCTCCACGCATGGAAACTTACATTTTTCCATCCACTAACGAGCGAACGGATGGAGTTCCAAGATGAAATTCCGATGTGGGCAGGGGAAAGCCATTAAAAAAAATGCAACTTTTGCCGCACCCGTGCATTTCACTCAGTGCCTATGAAAACACTAACATTACTCACCGTTACAGCCCTCATCACAATGGCCTCTCCTGGATTCGCTGATTCCAAAAGAACCGCCGATTACCTGCGCATTGAGCCAACAAAGCATGTTGATAAAGAAGTCACCGTCGATGTGCTGATGGTTCATCCCACACACTGGAAAAGCCCCGTTGCCGAGCTTGCTTTTTTTCATGCGACTACGATTGACCGCACAGATAAAAAAGTGTCAGGCACGATTCTCGTTGCCGTTGCAGCAGACAAAGCCGCAGAATTCGCCAAAAAATACGGCACCGACTATGAAGGAAAAAATAATCGCCACGCACTGACGGGCAAATTCATTCTCGTGAGTGGCAAAGGTCCATCGGGGCTCTGGATGATCGATACCACAGATAAAGTGGCTGGGCTTTTAAAAGAAAGTAAACTCACGATTCCTGATGGCGATAAAGGTGCAAACTTTGGTGGCAGAATCGGACGTTTTCGCGAGCGTAATTAGTCCTGCATTCCGCTATTTAGACAAGCAATTCTCCCAAACACAAAAAAGCCGCCGAGAAACATCTTGGCGGCTTTTTCATCGATATGATCTCACCCTTCGTCCACGCCGAGTAATTCTAGGATGCGTTGGAGGTCATCATTGCCGTAGTATTCAATTTCAATACGACCTTTTTTCGGTTGATGATGGATGGCAACTTGTGTGGCAAAGAGACTACGCAATCGATCTTCTAAATCAGCAATGTGCGCTTCGACATCGCGCGCGGTAACGGATGTGGTTGCGCTCTTCGACGACGTTTTTGCCAAGGGCGGATTGAGCATTTCTTGCACCAGTTTCTCCGTGGCGCGCACCGTTAAGGTTTTTTTCAAAACTTGATCTGATGCTAACAACTGCAAGCTCTGATCCTTGATTCCTAACAGAGCCTTCGCATGGCCTACGCTGATGCGGCCTTGGGCGACTTGCATTTGCACAT
Organism: Akkermansia muciniphila; assembly: GCA_945862285.1. Lineage (GTDB taxonomy): Bacteria > Verrucomicrobiota > Verrucomicrobiia > Verrucomicrobiales > Akkermansiaceae > UBA956. Next base: position 9,743 of record CAMAYN010000029.1, read on the forward strand.
CGTCGTGCAGATCTAACAAGCGCATGGCGTTGGCCACGCTTGCACGCGATTTCCCCACACGGCTGGCGATTTCTTCCTGCTTCAAACTATACTCGCGAGCAAGTCGCACATACCCCGAGGCTTCTTCCATCGGATTGAGATCTTGACGCTGCAAGTTCTCCACCAATGCCATTTCTAACACATCACGATCCGTTGCTTCACGCTCGATCACGGCCACAGTGGCGAGTCCGAGCTTCTTTGAGGCACGCCAACGACGTTCCCCGGCAATCAGCTCTAGGTTTGCGCCCACACGCCTTACAATCAAGGGCTGAATAATCCCGTGCTGGCGAATCGATTCCATCAACTCATCGAGCGGCTCCTCCACAAAATGCTTGCGCGGTTGTAACGGACTAGCCACCACGCTATGGATCGGAACATCGCGGACAAGCTTTCGTTCGTCGGGCGAAATCGTCGGTTCGGGTACGGTCACGACCCCAGGTTGCTTCTTAATTAAAGCTCCGAGTCCTTTTCCTAATGCTGTTTTCGTGGCCATGGGAGGGACAGTATGCAAAAGGTGTTCCAAAAAATCAAAGAAGTTTTGTATGGAACAGTTGTTTAAGCGGAAAAACCCTTGATTCAGCGAGAAATATTGATCGATTTTTTTTACGAATCCGATAGATTACTCACGGCAAAACAACAAACAAATAGGTGAAGGACAAGCGAATGTGTGATCCGTCGCTGTTAATTTCCCACTTTGCGGATCGATCGCTAATACATGCAAGTTATCGGAATCTTGCCCTGCGACGATCATGAAAGCTCCGCCGGGTGCGATAACAAAATGGCGTGGAATTTTGACATTTGTTAGCGTTTGTCCCGTTGCCGTGAGAGCACCTGATTTTGGGTCGATCACAAACGAAGCAATGGAGTTATGTCCCCGATTCGATGCGTAGAGAAAACGTCCATTTGGATGAACTTCGATCTCTGCCGTGGTATTCACACCTTGAAATTCTGCGGGCAGCGTGGTGATTGTTTCTTTTGCCGTGAGCACGTTTTTATCGCGTTCGTAATGTGTCACCGTGTTGGTTAATTCATTCACACAATACACCCAAGGCTTACTTAGGTGAAAGGCGAGATGGCGCGGGCCAGCACCTGGGGTAGTGGCGATAGAAGCAGGCTGAGCCATCCGCAAGGCCGCGGTTTTTGCATCATGCTCCATGAAGAGGATTTGATCGACACCTAAATCAGGGACAAAGCAATGGCCATCAGCAAAATACACGCCGTGTGCATGGGCGGATGTTTGCCGTTGCGGATGCACGCTTTTTCCCTCCATGCGCAGAGAGCTAACGACTGCTGAGGGATAACCTTTGGCATCGAGTAAAAAACTCGTCGTATGCCCACTGCCATAATTTGCTACCGCGATGGCTGTAGCTTCGGGATTGACTGCCAAATGACATGGCCCTTGGCCGCCGCTGGCCACATCCGCTACGAAGGTCAAACTGCGATCTTTACCAACGCTGAACGTTGCCAAGGCTCCTGTGCCATCGGGGCGATTACCAATGCTGTAGAGAAGGTTTTTTTTCGGATGCAGGCAGAGAAATCCGGGATCTTTGTAGGTCGCCGCCAGAGTCAAACGTGACACGACACCAGTCGAGTCATCAAACACTGCACGATAAATCCCCTTACTCTCGCGATCAGTCCGCGTGCCGATAAAAAAATGATGTTCTGCGGCCTGCGCAGTGGACAAGAGAGCGACAACCATGACGTATTTCAATTGCATGAATTCAACTTAGGGCTTCACCGGTATTGTTGTCGATAAGAAACATCACAAATTTGCCTATTGAATAAACTCATCAACAAGCATATAAGTTTTGGTATGAGAAAATCCGTTAGAGAAAATCCATTTCCGCGCTTATTGATCGGCACGACGTTGATTTTTTGGGGATGGATGGCGGATTTGTCGCTGGCGGGATTATTGATGGCGCTCGTATTAGAAGCAGTGCATTGGATTCCTTGGCGATGGGATTTTCACGCAAAAGCCCATGTGCGGGCATGGAATCTTTCCGTAGTGTTGATGGTCGTCACGGCGGCATTTCTATGGATGGGCGGTGTACAACCGGAGACGGTTCGCAAATTTTTATCATGGATGCCCCTATTTTTGTTTCCCTTGGCATTCACTCAATGTTTTGGCCGCAGCACAACGATACCACTTAGCACATTTTCGTATTTTTCACGCCGTAAAATGGAGGCGGATCGACTCTTAGGCATCACCGTTCGAGAGCAGGAACTTTCCTTTCTCGGCGTCTATTTTATGGTGCTCATGGTGGTATCTGCGGCGGGAGCAAAAGCAGTGAGTTCCTATTACATCATAGGATTACTCCTACTCACAACTTGGGCGGTGTGGGCACGACGAGAAAAAACAAGGTCTGTGATTGCCATTTCTGCGGCCTTGCTGGTGGTGATCGCATTGACGGTCGTGGGACAGTGGGGACTTTCCGCAGCCCATGATTTAATCCTAAAAGTGGGAGGAAAAAAGGAATGGCAAAGTGGCGATACGCACTGGAATCGAACACGAACACGGATCGGACACATGGGCATGATTAAGCAATCGCCCGATATTTTTTGGCGTCTCAAGGTGGAACAGGGAAAACCACCCGCTTTGCTAAAAATGGCTTCCTACAATCGATATTTGCCCAGTGGTAGTTGGAATTACGATCCGCCAGATGGCATAACCTTACTCGACGACATCGCAGGTTTGGGTGTGATTGGTAACGTCCAGCGATTGGCAGATGGAAATATTGACACATCGATCGATACACCACTTTACCGTACTACGGGAAATTTGATTGGCGGTGAGGAAGCAAGAAGCGACCTGCCAAGATTTGTACTGCGTGGTGGAGTACGAGATCGCAGTGGTGTACCCTTGCCCGCAAAACTCCATACGGTCTATGCATCGCTCCAAGACTTAGAAAAAAATTCCGTCGGCAGTATTCGCATCACACCACGGCATGCGGTGCTGAATGCCATCGTGCGCTGGGGGGCGCAGACTGATACCGATGGCATGCCCTTCGAGATCGAAAATGGCCTATCGCCTGACCTGCAAATCCCAGATACAGAAAGGATCCATCTGCGAAAACTCGTCGATCAATTAGGATTACGAGAAATGGATTTCCCCACCCAATGCCGCACGCTACAGAGTTATTTTGTGCGGAATTTTTCCTACACAAAAAACTTAGCCATTGGTGCATTTGTCGATCAAATGAGAGAACGCGGTCAATTGGGTTTGAAGAATGGAAATACGCCGCTGGCGCAATTTTTACATGAAGTGAAGGCGGGGCATTGCGAATATTTTGCCACGGCTACGACATTGCTCTTGCGCGAGGCTGGGGTGAAAGCACGGTATTGTGTAGGATTTTCCGTTCAAGAATACAATGAGGACAAAGCTGAATATGTCCTGCGTGGCGTTCATGGGCATGCTTGGTGCCGGGCGTGGGATGAACCATCGCAAACTTGGGTCGATTTAGACTTCACTCCTGGCTCATGGATTCTTGGCGACGCGGTGCAACAAGATTGGCGGCGTGAGATGGCAGATTTCTTCGTTCGATTACGCGAAGACTTTACCGTTTGGCGAACGCAACCAGAAAACCAAGATTGGGTGCTGACGGTCTTATCGATCATTGCCACAGCGATTATCGCGTGGATTGGATATCGGTTATGGAAAACGCGTAGCATTTCGACACGGAGAAAAATTTCGCCCGACTATAAGGGGAAGAATACGCCGCTAAACGACCTTGAACCACTGCTGGCGAAGTATTTTGGCCCACGGAAAACCAACCAAACCCTTGCGTCATGGATTTGCGGTTCGCCGGAAATTCTTCCCGTCACGATTGTGGATGAAATCGTCACCTTACATCAAAATTGGCGATTTGGCACGCAACCGGTTGCGGATCCCATCCGCACGCGACTTGTGGCACTCTGCCAAGATATCAAGCGATCTCTCAAACGCAGAAAATCGAAAATCATCACTGCTCCATCAAGCCGTCGCGGATCGTCAGTGTGCGGTCGCCAAAGCGCGCCAGAGAAACATCGTGTGTGACAATCACCATCGTGGTTTGCTGTTCGGTACAAAGCTCGATGAGCAATTGCAGAATGGCCAGACTGTTTGAGGAATCCAGATTCCCCGTAGGTTCATCGGCAAAAAGAATCGCGGGTTGATGAACGATGGCACGTGCAATGGCGATGCGTTGTTGTTCCCCACCAGACAACTCTGCGGGGAGGTGGTCGGCGCGTTTTTTTAGCCCTACACGATCCAGCGCGACTAGGGCTTTTTCCTGATGATTTTCTCCCGCAATCGCCCCAGGAATCATGATGTTTTCAAGCGCGGTAAGCTCGGGGAGAAGGTGGTAGTTTTGAAAGATGTAGCCCATGTTGCGATTGCGAAACCTGGACTGAGCGGCATCGCTCATGGAATAAATATCCTGACCTTGGATCTGAACCGTGCCTTGCTGCGGGCGTTCCAACCCCGCGAGAGTATAGAGCAAGGTCGTTTTACCAGCGCCACTGGGGCCGCAAAGAAAGATCTTCTCGCCGCTGCAAATTTCTAACGAAATCCCACGCAATACCTTGAGCGTATTTTTCCCGATTTGGTAGGATCGGTGCAATTCATTTGCCACAATCGCGGATGTGGAGGCCGATGTATTGGTTGTCATTCGATAACGATAGTAGCTCGCGGCGGAGTCGGTTGTTCTGGTGCGCTGATGGGTGGTGCTTCTGCGGGCTTATTTTTTTCATTGTAGATCTGATCGACTCGATACACACCATACAGCAAGGCTGCGGAAATGAGAAAACCAAGGACAGTCGGGAAAAATTTCCCTGTCAACGATCGAATTTTTTTCGAATTTTTCGCAGTTACAGTTTGTTCAGCAGTCAAAAAATCAATCTCGTAAGGATCATGCGTGTAATGGCAAGGGCCTATCGCATTGAGCCAATGCTGCGCTTCTACACCCAGAAAGGTTGCATACTGCGATAGGAAACTTTTCGCATAAGCTGCACTCGCAAACGGCGAATAATCATCATTTTCTAATGCTTGTAGTATTTCCGACTGGATACGGGTTTCCCGATACACCTCGAAGAGCGATAGTCCACGGCTTTCCCTTGCCTCACGCAAGCTGTTGCCAATACTGTTTTGTCGAAAATCCATTACTACTCGAAAAATTCCGCACGCGTAGCGTATCGAGTCGTTAAAAAACCCGCAAGCGGATTCCTCGATTGATTCCTATTCCCATCACAAAGCCGATGGCAAAAAATCAGCTCATTTACACAGCGAAGCCTAAGCGCGCCGCGACGAGTCTCACCGCTTGCGGATAGATCAAATGTTCTTGCTGTTGAATGCGTTGGTGCAGACTAAGGGAATCATCGTCTGAGTGAATGGGAACTTTCGCCTGCAAAATCACCGTTCCTGTGTCCATTCCTTCATCGACAAAATGCACCGTGCACCCCGTTTCCGTGACACCTGCATCCAGCGCCTGTTTCCATGCCTCAAGCCCTGGGAAATGGGGTAGCAGTGAGGGATGAATGTTGATAATCCGCTCGGAAAAACGCTGCAAAATTGGTGATTTGATCAAGCGCATAAACCCCGCAAGGCAAACGAGATCGACGCCCGCGTCCACCAAGCGATCCGCCACATGCTGCTGCACCGCTTCGGGAAATCGATTTTTATTTCCAAAGCAATCGATCCATTCCGCAGGAATCCCTGCGTCTTTCGCCCGTTGCAAAATTCGCGCATCGGCAACATCACTTAGCACCAGCACGATTTCCGCCTGCAAAAGATCACTGCGAATGGCATCCAGCAGAGCTTGCAAATTCGATCCCGAACCTGATCCTAGCACTCCTATTCTGATTTTCCGCATGAAGAAAGGATAAAGAAATCGCCATGCTTTGGGAAAGGTCTTTTTCACAATTCTCCGCGATGCTGCGCAAACGTACATCATTCTAGCAACATGCGCGTTGCCATGGATGCGAATTTTCGCTACAATGATGGCCATGGAACAAACCATAAAAGATATGGCAGTGGAGCAGCGGCCGCGCGAGAAAATGGAACTGCTTGGCGCTAGCGCTCTATCCAATGAAGAACTTTTAGCCGTCTTCCTCCGTACAGGTGTGAAAGGAAGGAACGCGATCCAAATCGGACGCGATCTGATTCAAAAATTTGGCGGTTCACTCTCGCGCTTAGGCTCCGCTGGACTAGCAGAGTTAAAGAAATCCCACGGCCTAGGACTCGGCAAAGCGTCACAACTCGTCGCTGCATTTGAACTCGGTCGCCGCGTAGCAATGGAACGTGCCACCCTTGTCCCGTTGGATAGTCCCTCATCAATCTACGAGCATTTTAGCCCTATGCTGGCACATTTACCGAAAGAAAAATTACTCGTCGTTTTGGTCAATACACGCCTGCGACTCGAATCTGTAGTGGAAATCAGCAGCGGCACCGTCAATCAAACTCTTGCCAACGTCAGAGACATCCTCCACCCGGTGGTCAGTAATAATTCCTACAGTTTTATCCTGATTCACAACCATCCATCGGGCGATCCATCACCTAGCGAACCAGATCGAATATTGACGCGAAAAGTAGTAGAAGCCTGTAAAATCTTCCAAATCATCATGTCAGACCACTTGATCATCGGACGCCCTAATATCACAGGTGCCCCGTATTTTTCCTTCCGTGAAGCGGGTTTAATCCCTTGATTTACAGGAAAAATTTCACATCGACTCGCGCAGATCACGCGCCGCCGCTGAATCTAAGTAAAAGTGGATATTTTGATGCGTTTGCAAATAACTCGCCGTTACGTTTTCACTCACATCCCCACAAACCGCTTGTGCCACGATCTCCGCTTTGTGTTCGCCGAAGGCAAGTAACACAATTTCCTTGGCTTCTAAAATCGTAGCACAGCCCATGGAGATGGCATGGGTGGGCACTTGCTCGATCGAACCAAAGGCGGGCGCAGCATCGGATCGCGTCACCTCACAAAGTGTGACCCGCCGCGTGCGGCTTGAGATCGTCGAACCTGGCTCATTAAAACCAATGTGCCCATTGCGTCCAATTCCTAAAATTTGAAAATCAATCCCACCAGCGGCGCGAATGGCGTTCTCGTAGGCTTCGCAATGCTCCGGCACAGCATCGGCGGCTAGCATTCCTGACGGCAAATGATAATTTCCTGGCGAAATATCGATGTGGTCAAACAAATTTCGCTGCATGAAACTCCAGTAAGACTCAGGATGATCGGGCGGCAATCCCTCATATTCATCCAGATTAAATGTCCGCACTTGCGCAAAGCTCAAGCCTTCTTCCGCGTGCATACGAATCAGTTCCCGATACAACAACAGTGGCGTTCCACCCGTTGCCAGACCGAGCACAGCATCGGGCTTGCGTTGGATGAGTTGCTGAATCTTCTTCGCGACTTGCTGTGCGGCTTGTTCTGCGTCTGGGAAAATGATTGTCTCAATGGCCATAAGTGCGCGGTGATGTAATTTGATTCTGCACTCATCCACAAGTCAGATCTGCGAAAAAAATTTCCCCCGTCATGCATTTTTACCCATTTGATAGAAGATCGATATTTTTGCAAATTCAACACTTGCTATGTTTCGCCACTCTGATAATTCCAGCGCCGCCATGGCTTCCGCAGGACAAATCAATTTTCCACAAACAGGATTTTCAGCCGTAATTTTCGATTGCGATGGAACCCTCGTTGACAGCATGCCAGCGCACTTTGAAGCATGGTGTGACGCCCTTGCCCAATATGGCGCTGCCAATGTTTTAGCGGAGGATGTTTTCTATGCCATGGGCGGCAGGCCAACGAAGGACATCGTCATCGACTTAAATGCGGAATACGGACTCAAACTTGATCCTGCCCGTGTCGCATTGGCGAAACGCGAAGCTTTTTTGCGCCGATTGCACAATGTGGAACTAATCGATGAAGTGGCAGATTTTGCCCGCAGTTTACGGGGAAAAATCCCCATGGCCATCGCCAGTGGTGGATCGCGCTATGTCGTCGAAAAAACGCTGCAAATCATCGGCGCATCAGATTGGTTTGATGAAGTTGTCACCGCCGACGACGTACCCATCGGCAAGCCAGCGCCAGATATTTACCTTGAAACAGCCAAACGACTCGGAGTAGCAGCGAACTTGTGCTTAGCTCTTGAAGATGCGCCAGCGGGAATCGAATCAGCCATCGCCGCCGGCATGACCGTCGTCGAAATCCCCTGCCCCTTGCGGCTGAAATAAGGTCAACGATTTGTTGGAAATTTAGCGACTCAGGTCGGTTTGCCAGATCATGACAAATCCGGCTGAATGAAGGATCGAGTAAGCAAATTCTAAATCCTCCACATGCAACGCCAGCATGGATGTCCCCCGATGGCAGGGCAGCAATGGATAGCAAAAATCCACATTCGTCTCCGCCGCCATTAAGTGGTCTAGGCATTGGAGAAGATTCGTCGATGAATCTTTTAACTCGACCACAAGCAGCTCGCACGAGGTATGCGGAATGCCTTTTTCTAAAAATAAATGCTGCGTTTGTTCTGGATCGCTCACCACGATGCGGGCAATCGTCGCGTCCCGCGCATCCTGCACACTTAGCCCAATCACTTCGATGTGGGAATTGCGCAACAACTTCAGCAGAACCGCCAATGCGCCGGCGCGATTCTGTAACATCACAGAAAATTGTTTCACCGCAGGGCCATGAGCGATGGTGGCGGCAATTTCATCAATTGGCATGGGGATTTCTTAATCCATTTTCGGGATCGTGGAAAGGGATAAATTCTGAAGGGCAAACACGAGAAATCTTCCGAACTGCCGGGGAAACGTTTGGAAGGTCGTTCTGGATTTTCCGAAGTGCCGGGGAAGCTTTTGGAAGGTCATTCTGGATTTTCCGAACCGCCGGGGAAACGTTTGGAAGGTCATTCTGAATTTTCCGAAGTGCCGGGCAATCGTTTGGAAGGCCATTCTGGATTTTCCGAAGTGCCGGGGAAGTGTTTGGAAGGTCATTCTGAATTTTCCGAAGTGCTGGGGAAACGTTTGGAAGGTCATCCCCGCTTCGGGGGTACGCCATCGCGCCCGATGCATCATCCATTCTTGGCAATGCCGTGGCGGCGGTTTCCAACAGCCTTGCCTACGAATGATGATTGGCGGGCCTAGCGGATAAAATCCGCCGCAACGATTTGCTAAAAAATCACTTTCTCGCAAAGGCCGCGGCGAGGTCATGCAGAGCTCCATCCGGCGGGCGATCCGCAGCTGCTATCGCGATTTTTTGCAGAGAAATCAGTTCGCCAATTCCCTTCGCCGCCAAGGCCAGCATTGCGGCCATTTGCGCCGCTGTAAACACGGCTTCCTCACCACTACCTTGGATTTCCACAAAATTGCCGTCTTCTGTCATCACCACGTTGAAATCGACACTCGCAGCCTTATCTTCCACGTAATTCAAATCTAGCAACGCCGTATCTTTACAAATCCCACACGAAACCGCCGCGACGAGTTGCTTCAAGGGCGATGCTTTGATTTTCCCCTGCGCCAACAGCTTATTGCACGCCATGGCAGCAGCTACACAGGCCCCTGTGATCGATGCCGTGCGCGTCCCACCATCTGCTTGCAAAACATCACAATCGATCCATAACGTGCGTTGTCCGAGTTTTTGTAAATCAAGCACCGCGCGCAGCGAGCGACCTATCAAGCGTTGAATTTCGGAAGATCGGCCATCCAGCTTACCCTTCACCACATCGCGCTGTTTGCGTTCCAGGGTGGAATAAGGCAACATTGAATATTCGGCAGAAAGCCAGCCACCTTTGACGTTTTGTTGCTTCATCCAACGCGGCACATCTTCCTCAATCGTCGCGGCGCAAATCACGCGTGTTTTCCCAAACGAAACCAGCACTGAGCCTGAGGAATGTTCGGCAATATTGGGTAGAATCTCGATCGAACGCAGCGCGTCCACTTCTCTTCCATCATAACGGGTCATGGCGCATTCCACCACGGTGAGAGATTTGCGTCCAGAGAATCTCTGAGTTCATGGAAAAATTTTACCGCTCCCCACGATGCCCCACAAAAAGTCGGTGCACCATCATTTTGGCTCACCTTCGGGATCAATCCTCGATCTTCTTAGTGGTCAGTAGTCGCGCGTCTTCTTAGGGGTCAGTTTGTTGCCTGATTGCGGAAATTGGAAATTTTCATGCATGGCTAGACCGTTGCGATTTGTTTACCCTGGTGCTGTATATCATGTAATGGCTCGTGGGGACGTCGCGTAAAAGGCTGGGCCTCATAGAAAAAGGAGCAAAGACCACTAGAGCGAAAGTCTGCCATAGCGGAGCAGCTTTACAATCACATGAAGAGTCGGCAGCGGAGTCGATTGTCCAAGCTGGGCTGCAATATTGGCAGATGCCAGACGACCAAGAGTTGCGGGAAGTCGTGCGGAAAAGTGACCCGCGTAAAGTAGCGATAGCGATCCTGATCAAGCGTCATACCAGCGCGAGTAACATCTGGATTGCCAAGCGGCTAGGAATGGGGCATGATCGTTCCGTAAGCCGATTGATGAAACAGGAGAAGACGATACAACGACTTAGAAACAATTCAAAGAGATAGAAAAAGATGTTGCCGCGTGAGGACTGACCACTGAGATGACCCTGAGATGTGAATAATATGTTGAAATACTTTAAATATCTATTCTTTTTATCGTGTTTGATAACAGTTAATTTACTGTGTTTAGCCGAAGCTGTAAATGATGGAGAAAATCTTGATAAAGAAATTCGTATAAATGATATTATTTATAGATTTACAATGAACAGTGACTACGGTTCGCGACCGTTACCATTGTATAAGTATGCAAAATCTAGTGGATTTAGTGATGAAGAAATTCGCCAAGCGTTGATCAATAAAATTAGTCAGAAAAATCTGGAGGCAGGAAAAAAGAATGAGATCATGGCTATGCGCTGTGCAGTTTGTGCTTTAGACCTATTTCGAGGAGATGTCCTGGTTGAAAAGGCTGTTCTTGAAGCTTGCGATCCGTTGTTATATGGAAAAGAAGATGATTTCTTGCGCCCTCATGAATTTTGGCAAGATGTCATGATCGATTATGCTAGCATCGAGTTAATAAAGGAGTATCGAGACAAATTTGAATATAAGTATGGCAAAGGCGTAATTAACTGGAATAGCTTTGATACGGAACTATCTCGTCGACCGCAACATTCAAGAAACTCGAATTCACTTGCTCTTCCTACTGTAGAAAAAAGTCATTCTCAACCCAGTATTGATAATAGAACCAACTCGTCTATGCGTGGCGAACAAACTCATTTATCTAATGAAATTACTCTACGAGAAAATAATAATAATTATTTTATATACGCTCTTATTTGCGGTCTGTTCATAGCAATTGTTCTTAGTATAGTATGGAAAAAATATCGGCTAGCCATTGTCATTCTAATTGGTCTAGTTGTAGTTTATTTCTGTTTCAAGAAATATGTAACTAAAACGGAATCGAATTCAATGTCTGTGCCGACTTACAAGTTTAGTGAAGTAAGAGATAAGGATCAATTATTTGCTTCTACTCACACGCCTGACGCTTGGAGACCTAAACCTTACAACCCTCCTCCACCTCCAGTGCGGGAGATAACAGAATATGACAATCTGCGTGAACTGATAAGAGCTTTATCTTCGCCGTTTTCAATTGCTGACCCAGTTGATCTTGCCACGAATCAGAAAGAAAGAGAAGCTGCCGCATTGAAGTTGCTAACCTTACTTGATGCAGGAAAACCGGAAGGAGTTAGTGAAGAACAGTGGTTGTCGATTTTTCCGCAAGTCGTCCGTTGTATGAGTTGCTCCACGCATTGCATGGATCAAGCCATGAAAACAATCAACATGTGGATTGGCAATGGAAAGCACTCTGATAATGAAACAGAAAAAGCGCTCAGTTACATGTTGGAGTGGGAAGGCAAAGTTTACTTCGATCCCGACTCCAAGAATCTCAATCGATACCGCGAAATCATCGCCATGCAGGAAAAATTGTATCAAAATGCTCCAATGCCAGTTAAACTTACCTTACTAAGCAGTATGGCTTCTGTGACTAAAATAATCAAAAGAGAAAAATCCAACATGCCAGAACTCATCGTGGATGATCAGAAGATATTGGATTTGATGCAAGCCTTTCACGGGAATGCGAAGGGTGACTTCCAAGCTGAAATTAATTTATGCGTAGCAATAGGGAGGCGTCTTGTAAAAAGCCCTGGCTCTTACCAAACGTTTGATGGATTGATTCAGAAGCTTGCGCAGAAGCCAAATAACGACAAGAATATCAAACTGGAGGCAATTAAATTGGCGGCGCGAAGCTCTAAAACAACGCAGCGCTTGCCTGAATGGTTGAGTGATGCCGAGATTGTCGGTCATCTGACCAAGTGTTATCAAGAGTCATTTCGTGCAGATAAAAGAGCGCCGGGTATCGAAAAGCCAGACCATTTCGCTATGGCAACATGGGAAGTCGCCTCTTGGAGAGCTACTGCAGATCCTGAAGCCGCTGCATTACATTATCGAGATTTGATGATGCAAGTGGCTGATAACACGGAGATAGACTATACTCCTCGCTTGGAAATTTTAAAAGTAGCGACCAAGATTGGGATTATGAGTCCTAGTGAAGTTAATGAAAAATATGGGAATGATGCGCGCATAGGCAATTATGTAAGAAAACTATTCAAATAATATTGTCGGCGAGTGTTTGCGGTGTACGCGTAACAAGGGATCCAAATATTAAGCAGTCTGAGCCAAGTATGGAACTTAACGAATCAGAGATGAAGTTTGTTGCCGAATGTGGCAATTACAAAATCATGCTAGACAATCCAGAACCTTGATCCATATACAATATGGCAAAACGTTCTAAAGTATTTCCCATTATTACCACCATCGCGGGAGTGTTATTTTCTGCTGTGGTAACGCATAAGTTAATGATGAGCGGTGGTGAGGGAAATGCTACTGTGACCGAAGCCCCCGTTTTAACGCAGAGTGACGCGGCACGGTGTAATCCATCGCTACTGGCTTCACCAGTGCCTGTTTCCCGTGAGAAATTGACGGCGGTGATGGTTTCTGGAACGGGAGAGGAACATCGGCAGAATCAAGATCAAATTATGAGCTGGACGCGAGAGGGGCGAGGTTGTGGGAGTAGCGCCTACGATGTTGCGCATGGCGGCAGATAACGATGCCCCCGCCGACGTGCGGATCACGGCACTACACACCTGCGTGGATCAAGGGCATGCGGCAGCACTTCCCACCGCAAGGAAAATCGCCGCCGCTTCTCGACTAATGATTCCCCTGCGCAAAGCAGCGATTCACACCGTGGGGAAATTCGGTACGGCTGAGGATGTGGCATTTTTAGCAGAGTTAGCCGAAGCGGACGCTACCCAATCCGCTGCCACGCAACCAGCGATCAAGAACTTGACCCGCAATCCGTAAACCATGAGCCAATAAAAAAGCATATTGCTGACAACATTTTCAGTTCCAACCGCTATTTTCTTGCTAATGCTAGGTGACTCAATAACAACGTTTCTATGCAAGATCGTTGCGAAGATGTAGCGCAGGGCGCAATGGAATGCCCCATCGACTGGGAAAATTGGAAGTGGGACATTCACGCAACATTGCTATTTGTGGTGCGCGGTGGGGAAATATTGCTGATTCGGAAAAAGCGCGGCATAGGCGCTGGAAAAGTCAACGGGCCCGGTGGAAAACTTGAACAAGGGGAGACACCGCTTCAATGTGCCATTCGCGAGACAGAAGAGGAGCTTAAAGTTACTCCGATCGGGGCAAAAAAAATGGGCGAGCTGAGCTTTGCAATGTCGGATTCTCCCGATATTTTTTGTCACGTCTTCAAGGCGGATGACGTGATCGGCATTCCGGAAGAAACCGATGAAGCCATTCCGTTGTGGACGAAAATCGGCGATATTCCCTTCGCGCAAATGTGGGAAGATGATCAATACTGGTTGCCGCAGATGATCGCAGGAACAACGTTCCGTGCTCGATTTGCCTTCGTTGGAGAAAAAATCTCGTGGAGCGAGGTATGCTTTGATGTGATTTGGTGACGGAATTTCTCAAGATTCGCCACGATTCGCTATTCCCATTGCCTTCTGCTTCTGCTTGAATCGCCCGCCATGTCATCTGATGCCCTGCTCGAAATCCTGCGCCACAAGGCGCGCCACACCAATGAAGAACTCGCCGAAATCCTCGCGATGTCTGCTGCGGATGTAGCGGAAAAAATTGCCACTTGGGAAAAACAAGGAACGATTCTTGGCTATCATGCCGTCGTTCACCCGCAACGATCTGGCGATTTGGATGTGCTCGCTTTTATTGAGGTCAAGGTCACTCCAGAGCGCGGTGGTGGCTTTGATCGGCTCGCCATGCGCATCGCTCGCTTCGATCAAGTGGTGAGCTGCTACCTTGCCAGCGGCGGCTATGATTTAATGGTCGTAGTGCAAGGCAGTGACTTGCGCGAAGTGGCTCGCTTTGTTTCAGAGCGTTTGAGCACGCTCGATGGTGTCATTTCCACTGCCACGCATTTTCAACTTAAGACGTATAAAGAAAATGGATTCCTATTTGAAGGAGATACCGCCGCCGAACGTCTTTCCGTAACCCCGTAACACTTTACCATTTTTCGATTAAAATTTTTCCCATGGACTATTCTAACATTATTGCCAAGCACATCAGCGCGATTCCTCGATCGGGGATTCGTGATTTCTTTGAACTCGTGCAAGGCCGCGACGATGTCATTTCCCTCGGCGTTGGCGAGCCGGATTTCACCACGCCTTGGCACATCCGCGAGGCAGCGATTTATTCTCTCGAAAAGGGACAGACCACTTACACCTCGAACTTAGGCATGCTCTCATTACGGAAATCTATTTCCAAGTATGTGAGCGGATTTTTCCATGTTGATTACTCAGCGGAGAAAGAAATCATTGTCACTGTGGGCGTCAGCGAGGCGATTGATCTTGCGTTGCGGGCTTTGCTCAATCCCGGTGATGAAGTGATTTACCATGAGCCATGCTATGTTTCCTACTCGCCGAGCATTGTCATGGCATACGGAGAAGCCGTTGCTGTAGAAACAACGAAGCAAGATGGATTTTCGTTGAAACCCGAGGCACTGGCCGCCGCGATCACACCACGCACACGCATGGTGATGCTGAATTTCCCCACCAATCCCACCGGTGCGGTGGCCTCACGAGCCGACCTTGAAGGTATCGCAGCTCTGTGTATCAAGCATGACCTCATCGTCATGACAGATGAAATTTACAGCGAATTGCGCTACGATGGCGAAGAGCATCTCAGCATCGCCGCGCTACCAGGTATGAAGGAACGCACGATTCTACTGCATGGTTTTTCCAAGGCCTTTGCCATGACCGGTTTCCGTCTCGGTTACGCTTGTGCGCCTCAGCCGATCATTGAGGCGATGATGAAAATCCACCAATACGCCATGCTTTGTGCGCCGATCATGAGCCAGAATGCCGCCATCGAAGCACTGGAAAATGGCACGCCATCGATGTTGAAAATGCGTGACAGCTACCATCAACGTCGCGACTTCGTGGTGCGTCGATTGAACGAAATGGGCATTGATTGCCACACACCTGGTGGGGCGTTTTATGTTTTCCCTGACATCAGTAAGTTTGGTCTGAGCAGCAAGGAATTTGCCATGAAATTGCTCGAAGCAGAAAGCGTCGCCGCCGTCCCTGGTACGGCATTCGGGGCATGTGGTGAGGGCTTTTTACGTTGTTGTTATGCTACGGGCTTTGATGACTTGAAGCTGGCCATGGACAAGATCGAAAACTTTATTTCCACTCTGAAGTAATGAACCAAGCGGATCACCTGCGCACGACGCAACCCTCGCAATGGGCCCGCGCGCATGTGGTGCCGTTTGTCGTCTTTATGGCATTCATGCTGGTGCTTCAGTTCGGCGGAGAATTGATTCGCCAAGACTGGCCCGGACAACCGTGGTGGCGGCGCTGGCCAGAACATTTGATCTATCCGATTCAGACCATCGTCGGACTAACGCTAATCCTGCGTTACCGCTCGTATTACGAATTTCACTGGCAACTGCGGTGGATCTTCATCGGCGCGATTTTTGGGGCGGTAGGCATTGGCTTTTGGCTCTTGCCTACTACTTTATACGATCACCTAGGCATGTCGGGCGATGCAGAGGGTTGGCGCAAATGGCTTGGCCTCGCGAAGCGCGATAAAGGATTCAATCCATGGGAACTAGGACATCCCGTTGCATCATGGGCGTCATTGGTCATGCGTTTTCTTCGTGCTGCTGTTTTGGTCGCGCTCGTAGAAGAGATCTTTTGGCGTTCTTTTTTAGCCCGCTACATCATGGACATGGATGGCAACTACGCCAAGCGTCCCTTTGGCGAGCATCAGTGGAAAATTTTCCTGATCATTACCTTGGCCTTCATTTTTGTACACGCGCCTGTCGATTATGCAGGTGCTTTGATTTACGGTAGTCTTACCTACTTGCTGTGCATCTGGTCAAAAAACCTCGGCGCTTGCGTGGTTATGCATGGCACGGCGAACTTGCTCATGGGACTCTACGCCATCGCCTACGGCAAATACGGACTGTGGTAATACTTCCCATTCATCACCGCGCCTTGCTCTAACGCTTTATGGATTCTTTTTCATCGTTGCAGGAATGGCTGACCCAAGAATC
>CAMAYN010000030.1 GCA_945862285.1 Akkermansia muciniphila
CGATTCAGGCGAGATTAGCCCAGTCGCGCATTGGTGTGGCATACATAAAAGACTATTGCTGGCGCGAAGAAAAAGTAGCGGACGATAGCACAAAATGGCATCGCGATGCCGTACCGTTTGGCAAGGGGGTCGTGCGCAAGTCATATTTCGATTCATTAAAGAAAAATGCCTTTTCTGGTGAATTTTGCCAGCATCATGAATATGCCCTAGGTAGCTTTGAAGAGCGCGTTTTGCATTACCAAAGAGATCTGGCTAAATTGCGCTCATGGATCGTATAGCTTACCTCGCGTTCGCGAGACATAGTGATTCTTTTTTTGACTCTTACGAAATATGACGTTGATTGCCCTATGGCAAAAAATGTGATTGGCGGAGATTTACAAGCGTGTTCCATGCAGCCTAAGACGGGCTTCTTTCGCGATGGCTGCTGCCATACCTCAAAGGAAGATCGTGGCATGCATACATTGTGCGCGGTCATGACCCAAGATTTTTTACTCTTTGGTAAATCGATGGGAAATGACTTGATCACAGCAAGGCCAGACTTTGATTTTCCAGGTTTGAAAGAGGGAGATCGTTGGTGTGTGTGCTTGGGACGATGGCAGGAAGCGTTAGATGCGGGTTTTGCCCCGCCAGTAGTGTTGCAAGCGACTCATGCTTCGGTAGCTGAATTTGTGGACCTTGATATTCTGCGGGCGCATGAGTGGCGCAGTTGATTTTTTTTGTGATACCGAAATTCATGATTCGTTATTTACAAGGTAAAATCGGTAAACGTTTTCGCGCACTATTGTGCGGTGACCCGAGTGGTAATCCTCCATGGCTGAGCGCGGTTGCGGCGGGTCAAGGCCCTGGTTTTTTTATGCCAGAAGATGCCCCATGGATTGTTCATGGCGATATGGCTACGCTAGTAGGAGGAGTGCGCGCTTTGCTTTTACAAGCATTACATCCCGGCAGTCTCGCTGGTGTACGTAATCACTCGCGATACAAAAATGATCCTCTCGGACGCCTAGCCGGAACGATACAGTGGTTGACTGTTACCACGTTTGCCGCTCGTGAATCGATCATGCGAGAAGCCGGACGAGTCAAGGGCATGCATGGAAAGGTGAGGGGTGTTTACATCGATTCACAGGGGCAACAGCGTGATTATGATGCGTCAGACCCGCATTTGCTGCTCTGGGTTCATATTGCTTTTATGGAGTCTTTCTTGCGCTGTCATCAGACTTATTCTCAAGTGGAAATTCCTGGTGGCGCGGATGAATACATTCGTTTGTGGGCACGCTCTGTCGAACCATTAGGACTGAAGAGTGCACCAGAAAATGAATTAGACATGCTAGAAGCAATCCGTGAGTTCGATTCAGAACTGATCGTAAATTCTGATACGCGCGAGGTGTTAGAATGGTTGCGCCGCCCGCCATTGCCATTTGTTGCGAGTCTAATCTATCGACTTTTGTATCAAGCGGCTTATCTCACTTTGCCGAAGCAATATCAGCAAATGATCGGCATGCGAGTTTGGCCGCGCTGGTTTGTGATTCCAGTCACTTGCATGTTTCTGCGATTTCTTCGTGTCGCCGTAGGGCCAGAGAATCCGATACAGGATGCCGCAATCGCCCGGATCGCGCGTGGATAATCCGTTTTGGTCTTCGCGACAATTTTGAAAAAACGTTGGTCTCGTTTTTCGTAATTCGATGGAAAATGTCTCACATATTAGGTGAAACATTGGTAAGAAAACCTACCTCGCCAAGAAAAACCTACCTCGCCAAGAATTTCTGATCAGCAATAAAAAAAGCGACCCGATCATATAGCCTAGGAAAAACCCAAAACCTAATGCTTATTGATCGGATCGCCTCGTCACATTGTGACGCGCAAAAAGTGCATCAGATTTTATTACAAGTCAAGATTTTTTTTCATTTTTTTGCAATTTTTTTCTGTTTGCCGTTCCAAGCGCCATAAATCATGCCCAAACCACCAAGGAAAAAGAGGCCGGGGAACCACAATGAATACCCGGCGGCGCGTGAATCGAGTTTGATAATCGACATCGACACGTTCTGCGGGTTGACCCAGCATTGAATCATTTGCCCTGGGGTAAAGTCCTTCACGTGGTAAGCTGCTTCTTCGCGACCTTTGTAACGTGGGCTGCCGCGCAAGCCGTAGCGTTCGCTTTCGAAGTCCTTTTCACCCACCCGATAGCGATAAAGTACGTAGGGTTCAAACGAGGGTGGCATCCCTTCCGCCCAGTCGATGCGTTTTACTTTTGCTTCAAGAATCATTGCGGGATATTGCGGCCATTTCGCCATTTCGCTTGAGCGGAGGTAGCTGCGCGTCATGAGCCACAGAAAAACACCAGAGACCACGCATAGTGATAGGCCAATTCCCGTTAAAAATAGACTTCCCTGCCAATTTCTCTCTTTCACAACGCATCCATCCGCCATTCCCTGTGGGTTTGCAACTGTAAATCATTGCCAGAATCAGAATCGTTGCTACTTTTCTTGCCGATTGTTCGTATGTCAGTAGCCGCCATCATCGTAGCCGCAGGAAGTTCCATCCGCATGGGATTTGATAAACTTACCGCAGATCTTCTCGGTAAGCCCGTTTTATTGTATTCTGTGGAAGCTTTTCTTCAATGTCCCGAAGTGGATCATATCATTCTTGTGACTTCGGAAGATCGCTTCGATCTCATCGCAAATGCCGTTTCCGGCCGTAATATTATTCGTGTTGATGGCGGGAAAACTCGACAGAGTTCTGTGGAAGCGGGGATACGTTCATTGCCCGATGAAGCGACTCTCGTTGCGATTCATGATGGCGCACGTCCCTTGATTCGCCCTGCCGATATCTCGAAATGCCTTGCTGCGGCTAAGCAGTACGGTGCCGCAACCTTAGCTCGCTCCGTTACGGAGACTTTGAAACGTGCTGACCTTGAGGGGTTTACCCGCACCCCGATCGATCGCAATGATTTGTATTTCATGGAAACACCGCAATGTTTTCGTGCGAACATTCTCCGTAGAGCATACAATCATGTGAAGGAGCGGAGAATGACGGTCACAGATGAAGTTTCTGCCATCGAGAGTATCGGGGTGAATTCTAAAATCATCGAAACATCCGCACCCAATATCAAAATCACCCATCCAGGCGACATTCGCATCGTCGCTGCATTGATGACCTCATGAAACAATACGGTTCACCACATCGCCCGTATGCGTGGCAAAAAATGCCCAACGGCATGCGTCTCGCAACGGCTAGCATTGCTCACTCCGAGTGCGCATCCATGGCGATCTATCTTCCCGTAGGTTCGCGTCACGATCCGCCCAAGTTGGCTGGTCTCGCTCATTTTATGGAGCACATGGCATTCAAAGGGACAGCGCGGCGTAGCGCTCGTCAGCTCTCATTAGACCTCGAAAGCTGCGGTGCACAAGCCAACGCCTGCACTTCTGAAGATCATACCGTTTACGATGCGCGAGGTGATGCTGCAAGCCTGCCGATCCTTGCCGATATTTTATCCGACATGATCTGGAATTCCTCTTTGCCGCCACGAGAAATTTCGTTAGAGCGCGATGTTATTCACGAGGAAATTACCATGTATGAGGAAAATCCGGGCGATCACATTAGCGACATGATTTCCCACGCGCTATGGGCTCCTGATCCACTTGGCCAGCGCATTACAGGTACGCACAAGACAGTAAATGCCATCACTCGTAATGATTTGTTCACTTTTTGCCACGATCACCATTTTTCTGATGAGATCGTCATTGCCGCCGCTGGACCATTTTCGGCAGGAGAATTTGCGGAAATCATTCAACCCCTGTTGCCTGGTGAAACACATCGTTCCAGACAGACGGCGGCGCATTATGTCACCCCATCAAAGCCACGCGCACCCTTGATCGAGCATCGAGATACCGAGCAACTCCAACTCGCTCTTGCTTGGCAAACACCCGGAAGACATCATGAAGGGCGGCATGCTCTACGCTTGCTTTCCTTACTTTTGGGGGAAAGTTCTAGCTCACGTTTGTTTCAAGTCCTACGCGAAGAACGTGGACTTTGCTACAACGTAGGATCAGACGTTGTTTTATTTTCTGATGTGGGCTGTTTAGAAATTTCTGCGGGACTAGACCCACAATCGCGCGATGAAGCTCTCAAAGTCATTCAAAAAGAAATCTACCAACTCGTCACGCAAGGTCCTAGTGAAGAGGAACTGGAACGTGCGAAACGCATTGCCATCACCTCGCACAAAGTTGCCTTAGAAAGCACCTCCGCGCATATGTGTTGGGTAGGAGAATCGATTCTCTTTGAAGGGCGCATCGTCACTCCTGAGGAGGCTCGATCCAAAATCGAACCCGTTACCACGGAAGAAATTCGCAATTTGGCACAATTGATTTTCCATAAAAAAAATCTCGCCCACGCCGAGATCAGGGCTCTTTAGGTTTGTCGTTGTATTACTTGCTTTCCGTCCACGATAAATCGCACCACACCGCCCGATGGTCGCTGGCCTTGCGCACGATGGCATCATCCTCTGGCCAATGCACCGCACTGGCCTTCCAGACGAGTTGGCTTTTTGATGGCAAAACATAATCACAACGCAAGCCAAAGTCCGATGTTTTGGTATCGCGATTCTGTAGCGATTTTTTGACCCTCTTCAATGCCCCAACACTCTTCGGTGCGGGACAATCAAGAACTTGAGGATGCTGTAACAAGCGATCCATCGCACGATTCACAGAATCACCATCAACAGGATCAGCATTCAAATCACCTAGGATCACAAAAGCGGACTCTATACCCTGCGGACTCGCTGCCGCAAGCCCACCTACTTTTCCTTGGTCATCGATCATCCATGGCTTCTCCATTGCATCGATGTATCGTGCCCAAAATTGGATCTCATCATGATTGCGTCGCCCATTCCAATCTACGGGCTTTTCGAGTGAAAGATCTTTGATCGTTCCATCATCGAATGCTGGCGGAGTGGGGTGGCTGCACAGGCAGTGTAGGGTTTTTCCGTCCAGCAGAATGGGCACATCCCAGTGACTCTTCGATGAAAGACGTAACTTTGCCGCTGCCGTTCCGTAGTGCGCTTTTGGCAAGAGATTGCCAGGCAAATTTTGCCACAAAAATTGTTGAAACGTGCGGACGTTTTTCCGATCGATGGGATAGCGCGATAACAATAGCATGCCATACTGCCCAGGATGTTTGCCGAAACCGAAGGAGTCCTCTGGATCGGTCGTATCGCCATCGTGATTCAAGTCTTCACCACTCGCGACTCCCGTATTTACTGGCCCAATAAACCAATGCGGGTAAGCACTTTTAAGATGAATTTCTGCAAACGCTTTTGCAGCGAATCCTTCCGCATCGTAGTCAAATTCATTGATCAAAATGACGTCAGCATTGACTTCGCGAATCACATTTGCCACAGCAGCTACCTTACTATCATTTGCATCTTGGCAGTCGCGAATCAACCCCCCCGCTTGATCGCGATACAGTGCCGCATTAAAAACAGCGACACGAAATTCCGCTGCCATTTGCGGTAAGCACAAAGAGAAAAAAATTACAACAATTCGAATCATCGAAGTTCATTATGAACGTTCGACCATTTTTGACAAAACAAAACTTCACGCATGGATCGTTGATGATAGACTTATCAGCAGATTCCCATGATCATTCACTTTCGTAAATGTCTTCTCTTCTTCTTTTTGTTGTTTGCTCTCCCTGTCCTTTTTACGGTCTCATGTCAGCATAAGTTGATTTATTTTCCTCGCCCCTATCCAGTAGGATTTGCTCAAGAATGGGAAAAACAATACCCGCCATCGAAGATTCTTCGTTACCAGACCAGCCAAGGCCAGCAATCCGCATTTCTCATCATGCCGCAGTCGGCAAAAAAGCCCGAGCACCTATGGCTGATCTGTTGCGGGAATGGAACCTTGGCGGCGGAATGGACAGAATGGCTTGATGCCGGTGCTCCCAAAAACGATGCTTATCTTTTGCTCGATTACCCCGGCTATGGCGATTGCCAAGGGTCATCCACGCCGAAGCGAATTCGTGAAAACATAGCCGCCGCCCTGCCACTCGCCGCGAAACAATGCGCGATGTCCATCGAGGATCTGAAAACGCGTGGCCGCTTTCTCGGGCACAGCCTAGGATGCGCCGCCGCACTGATGGGTGCATGTGACTATTCACTCCCCACTGGAATTCTCATCGCACCCTTCACCAGTAGCATGGATATGGCGGAGAAAATGCTCGGACTTCCCGTTGGTTGGGTCGTCACACATCGCTTCGACAATCGCGCCCGCATCAAGCAATGGATTGCACAAAATGGCAGGCAGATTCATATCTTCCATAGTGATGACGACGCCGTGATTCCTTTGAAAATGGGACAAGAACTCGCCGTGATCGATCCATCCCGTATCGCGATCACAACCGTCCCCGGAGGTGGTCACGATGCATTAATCCGCTTAAAAAAACATGAGCTTTATCAACTCATGAAAGCCGCAAAATAATTCACCGTGATTCATCGAGATTTTCCTTTGTCGATTGATCATCACAACAATTCTGTCGCTCACACTTTTTCGGCGGCACGGGATCGTAGCCATGCGTGCCCCACGGATGACAGCGCAAGATTCGCCGCACAGCGAGCCAGCTACCGCGTAACGAACCATGCCTTTGCATGGACTCAATGGCATAGTGCGAACACGTAGGCACATGGCGACATGAACCTTGTCCACCATTGAGAAATCGCAGACAGGGAGAAAGAACGATCTGATAGAGACGAACCAAGGCAATCAGGAATATTTTTACCATAAAACAGTCGCGTGTGTGACCGAGTAGCATTCACGTCGCTGGTGATTCTATTGCAAAATTCAAGTGTAACTAGCTAAAAATTTCCTGCGCAAATCCTAATGCTTTCCACACCTCGTCGAGCGCGATCGATTCCTGTTCAAAGTCGCACGGCATACCATTTTCAATCAAGTCGATCACTTGACAACGTTCGCTCGCAGGCAGATCAGTAGCGAGCAAGCGCTGGAGGGTTTTTCTATCGAAATCACGCAATGCATGCCGTTCTTGGCTCTTGTGATTGGGGATGACTAGTTGTTCGATGGGGCGATTCGTTTTCGCCCGTAAGTCTCGTAAAATATCGCTCCCCGCGGCATCGAGATCGCCAAAATGGAAAAATTGTAGATGCTGCGGCAATAACGAAATCATTTTGATCACTCCTGCACCAGCATAGCTCGTGCTGATTAACACTACCCCCGGATTTGTAGCTGCGAGTTCGTGAAAGGTATCTTCGTTTTCCACCGTCAGGCAAATGCTAGCACTGGTGATACATTTTGTTTGTGTCGTAAAATTTGTCTCCGCCAACATAACCGGTGCTGGAAAGATTCCAAAGTCGGTGAGCGATTCACCCATGCGCATGAGCAAGGGCCCATGAAAGCTCACCCATCGTGGCTTGCGGAGGATGCCGAAAGTTTCTAACGAATCACTGCCTGTTATTGCATGCAAGGCTGGTCGCAACCTTGCCTCAAGGCGTTGCAGTTGCTTCGAGTCCCCACAGATCGCCGTGCTTGCATACCGAATGAGCGCAGTCGAGGACCAGTGAAGAATGCCCGATAACGTACGAACGAGAACTTGATTGCCATCCAGATCATCTCGACGAAATGGTTGCACACTCTCGCCCTCCCGAGCCGCAATCGCAAGTTCGTGAAACCATTTCGTCCACCCCGCCTGCCATGTGTCTGGCACGGTTTTCTCGGCAACTAGGGAAAACTGTTCTGCCAACTCGCTACGCTGTTGGGATGGTGAGATTCTGCCAACATGTGCAAACAACCAAGCCTCGCCGCCCACGCGCGCCAAGCGAAGACGTTGCGGAAGGCCGCTACGCTTATGTCGGTCAATGCAGAAAATTCCATTCGCCATTTTTTCTAACGAAATCATTTCCCGTTCAGCAAGTTCCCGCGCATCGCCATCCGCCATTCCGGCAT
Source organism: Akkermansia muciniphila (assembly GCA_945862285.1). Taxonomy (GTDB): domain Bacteria; phylum Verrucomicrobiota; class Verrucomicrobiia; order Verrucomicrobiales; family Akkermansiaceae; genus UBA956. Next base: position 7,953 of record CAMAYN010000030.1, read on the forward strand.
GGCGAAGAAAGGCTTCGTAATCGATCGTAAAATCCCGCGAACTATCCTTACGACCATGCGTCGAGTTCTGATAGAGACGTGCGAGATGAGAGAGTAGAGTCATGGACAGAGCCAACAGTGAACCATACGCCAAGTGCTGCCAAGAAAGAACCTCGCGCATACGCCGCGAGTTGCCTCACTACACAGCCCCGCATTACTCCTTTCGTGTCATTCTCGTGTGATTCGCTGCTTGCCAGGGTTCTGCTTGCTCTGTAACATCAGTGCTGTGAAATACCTACTGCTACTTTTTCTATTTTTTTCCTTTGCTCAAGCGCAGCAAGCCTTGAAATCCTCATCGACGGATCAAGCTGCTTTGCGCAAAGAGTTGGAGACGGTGTATGAAACATGGCGGAATTCCATGATCCAAAAAGATGCCCAAGCATGGGCGAAAATCACCGCCACTCACCGCCAAATGACCGTGCGTAATCGGCTCAATTCCGAGCGTCGCGCTTTTCCTCAAGCTGTCTTTAATGTCCCCGCCGCCCCTCCTGCCCTCGCTGGCCTTACGGCCGTGCAAATTGAAGAAAGAGGCTTCACTGCGAAATGCATCTACTTTGGGAAAATCGACTTCGCCGTCGGCGGGAACCCAACAGAAAACTTGATCGTCATCGATTTTGTTAAGGAAAAATCGGGCTGGAAATACGACATCGCCGAGTTCGTAAGCCTCGTCGCTCTGCCCGAAGTCCGTGCAGAACTTGCCAAAGGCGACCTCAGCTATATTCAAAAAACGACCGCCTTTCGACCTACAGGTATCGTCCCACCCACTCCCGCCGCCGTTCCGCTCGCCAAGTATATCGGTAAAGTTTACATCTTTTGTCCCGGTCGGAGTGCCAATGTCACCGTGAACAACATCAGCCCACATTCCTTGGGCAATGCCAAAGATGCACAACTCATCCTCGGCGGTCTTCGCGATGGAGAAAACACGATTTCGTATGAACTCAAGGATCTCCCGGGAGCAAGTCAAAACGAAGCACTCTGCCTGCGCGTTTATGTCTTTTCGCAGTTTGAAGGAGTTAAGCCAATCAAACTTTTCGAATACCAAGTCGAAGAGGGGAAAAATGCGACTCTAAAAGGGAGTCATACCTTTACGCTCAGTGCCGCAGCCGCCAAAACGATCCTCGGAAAATAATATTTCATGTCCCCACTCATACTCGCCTCTACCTCGCCACGCCGCCATATTCTCATGCGCGAGGCGGCTCTTGAATTCCTCGCCGTGCCATCCTCCGCAGAAGAAATTCACGATGAATCCATCGACTTTATCACTCTCTGCCGCCATAACGCCCAAGCGAAAGCTCAAGCTGTTGCCCGCGACTACGCAAACGCCATCGTCATCGGTGCCGATACCCTTGTGAGTCTCGACGGTATCCCGCTCGGTAAACCCCGCGATGAGGATGATGCCTTCGCCATGCTGCAGCGGCTTAACGGCAGAAGCAACGAAGTCTGCACCGCCGTTTGCCTCTGCCTGCCCACGGGTGAGCAGGTCATTTTCCATGAAATCAGCGTTGTCCATTTTCACTCCCTTGATGATGCCGCCATCCGCGACTACATGAAAAAAGTCAACACCCTCGACAAAGCCGGTGCCTACGCCGCCCAAGAACACCCTGAACTCATCATCAAAAGCACCGAAGGCGACTTCACCAACATCATCGGCCTGCCCATGCAGCGCTTGATGGAAGAACTGAGAAAAATCCACCATGACTAAATTCCATCCATACATCCTTGCCGTTTTTGGCGCATTTCTGGCTTTATCGCCAATCGCATCCGCCGCAGAAAAGCCCTCGCAGCCCAACATTCTTCTTGTCCTCACCGATGATCTCGGCTTTTCCGATCTGGGATGTTATGGCAGTGAGATCGATACCCCCAACCTTGATCGTCTCGCTAGTCAAGGTGTGCGTTTTTCGCAATTCTACAATACCGCGAAGTGCCACTCATCCCGCGTCAGTCTGCTCACGGGTCGCTGGTGTCAGCAAGCAGGTGACATCGAAATGTCCCGCGCCGTTACCATCCCGGAAGTCCTCGCACCCGCAGGATATTTCACCGCCATCTCTGGTAAATGGCACTTGGACAAGGAGCCTACGGACTTTGGATTCCAGCGTTACTTTGGTCATTTATCCGGTGCTACGAATTATTACAAAGGCGATACCTCCTTCCGCCTGAACGGCAAGCCATGGTCGATTCCAGAAAAAGGATTTTATACGACCGTCGCCAACGTCGATCATGCTCTCAAATTCATCAACGAAGCCCGCAGCGAAAAAAAACCATGGTTCGTCTATCTCCCACTCAACGCTCCCCACGCCCCACTGCAACCTCTGAAGCAAGATTACGAGAAATACCAAGCTCGCTACATCGACGGCTGGGATACCATGCGTGCCGCTCGCCTCGAAAAGCAGAAAAAACTCGGCATTTTCCCCGCGAAAATGGAAATCCCCACCCGCCCCGATCACGTCCCTGCATGGCTCGACCTTCCGCCCGATGTGCGCGATTGGGAATCGAGGCGCATGGCGGCGTATGCTGCTTTGATTGATCGTGTGGATCAGGAACTCGGCAGACTCATCAAAGACTTTGATGCCAAAGGCGAAATGCAAAATACTCTCATCATATTTTTATCTGACAATGGTGCCTGTCCCTATGATCGTCGCAATCTTGGAAAAAATCTTCCGCCCTACGAGCCGGGTGCGGCGTGGAGCGATAGCACTGGCTGGGCTTGGGCACGCAATGCTCCATTTCGCTATTATAAACAAAACCAATTTGAAGGCGGCATCGCCACGCCTGCGATCTTCCACTGGCCTGCGGGGATTAAACTCAATCCGAATACCATCCTTACCGACCCTGCTCACCTCGTGGATGTGCTGCCGACCCTTGCCGAAATTTCCTCAGCAATAATTCCCGATCAATTTCCCAATCGTCAGCCATCCAAGCTCGCCGGTATTTCTTTAGCGCCTCTTCTTCGCGGCGAAAAAATCACCACTCGCCCACCCATTCATTTCCTCTTTGAGTCCGACCGCGCCCTCCGCGATGGTGCGTGGAAAATTGTTAGCTTTAAGAGCCAACCATGGGAGCTTTACCACATTGGTAACGATCGCACCGAAGTCCATAACCTCGCTGCAAAACATCCCGATATTGTTGCTCGGATGGAACAACAATGGCATGAAATCACCAAGTCCGAGTTGCAAGCACCAGCGAAGCAACAAGCGCCCGTTGCCACAGAAGCGCAAGTCCACCGCCATCCTGAATGGACGAAATTACCCCCTAAAGAAAAATAGCAGAACCGCGAGAATTTTTTTTCCTAGGAAAAATCATTTCATCAAAATTGGCAGGAACTAGAGCTTGCCCATGGCGGAACTGTGGCTAGTTTGTGGCATGCGCAACACGTTTTATAATGCATGGGATCAGGAACGCTGGCAGGGTCGTGCCGATGGACTTGAAGATTATCGAACAACGTTTCAAATTGATCGTGATCGCGTTTTGCATACGCCCACGTTCCGACGCTTGCAAAATAAGACCCAGGTATTCTGGAGTGGCGAGTATGATTTTTATCGAACACGCCTCACCCATTCCTTAGAGGTCGCGCAAATTGGGCGAGCGATTTGTCATTTTTTGTCATCGCGGAATGATGGTTTGTTGCGAGAGGATTTTTTCATCGACCCAGATTTAGTGGAGGCGGCATGTCTATCGCACGATCTCGGTCATCCGCCTTTTGGGCATGCGGGGGAACGGAGTTTGAATTATTTGATGGCGAGTCATGGCGGATTTGAAGGGAATGCACAGACCTTGCGCATTCTATCGGAAAGGATCTTTTCCGCTCGACGGAGTGGCATGAATCCGAGTCGGGCTTTTGTGGACAGTATTCTAAAGTACAAGAGTTTATGGTCGGAGTTACAGCGTACCACGGGGAAAGCACCCAAGCATCATTTTTTGTACGATGAGCAACATGAGATTCTCGATTGGACAATGGGCGGGATCGATTTTCCCACCGAATTGACTCCCGGGAAAGCGCGGGATGGGTGTAAGTCGATTGAATGCCAGATCATGGATTGGGCGGATGATACGGCATACTCATTGAATGATTTATCGGACAGCGTGCGTGCGGGATTTTTGACTGGTGACAAAATTTTACGTTGGGCGGAAAAGCAAAATCAACCGACAGGGGAGGGGACTGCGATTGCGGAATTGGTTAAGGCCATTCGCCATCGGCGCGTTGATCCCTTTGTTGGTAAAAAAATCGGCAAATACATTCAGTCGGTTTCGCTGAAAGATCGCGTGAACTTTTTGAGCCATTTGAGCAATCGCTACCGCTATGAATTAGTCGTGGAGGCCGAGGTTGCGGCGGAATCGGCGATGTTTAAAAAATTGGCCTTCGAGGTGGTTTTTCTTTCGCCACAATTGAAACAATTAGAGCATAAAGGAAATCATTTGTTAGGAAAATTGTGGGATGTGCTAGAGAAGCGCTACGTGCAAGATGGACACATCGATGGACAAGATTTTCAAATCCTGCCGAGCGATACCGCAGAGGAAATCGCCGCCTGCGCGGAGAACAGCCAGAAGGCGCGATTGGTGTGCGATTTCCTAGCAGGCATGACCGATGGCTATGCGGCGCGGATGTATAAGAGATTATTTGTGCCAGACTTCGGCTCCATTGGTGATCTGATTGGGTAGTAGAACCCCGAAGTGGAACGAGGCACACTGGTGAGTGGACACAACCATGGAAGAAAGAATACCTGTCGGTTCCCTGTAATGGAGAGTTGATCTAAATCCATTATGCAAAAAAAATGCCATCCCATTTTCATCCCATTTTTGTGGTGTCTCAAAATCATTTTTACTCCTGCGGCAGTAGCACAAGACATCGAGGTGACACCAGCACTGGATCAACCGAACATCGTCCTGATTCTCGCCGATGACCTCGGCTACGGCGATGTTTCCTGCTATAACGATCAATCCAAGGTTCCGACGCCAAACATTGATCATCTCGCCAAGGAAGGGATGCGCTTCACCGATGCGCATAGTGCTGCCACGGTTTGCACTCCTTCTCGCTACAGCATCATGACCGGTCGCATGGCTTTTCGCACTGGCAAACACGGTGTTTTTCAAGCGGTTGGTGGTCCTAATTTGATCGAAGCCGACCGCCTTACCCTCCCGGAAATGCTTCGCCAAAAACGCTACAAAACGGCAATGCATGGAAAATGGCACATCGGGCTGAGCTTTCTCGATAGCGATGGCAAACCCATCAACGACAATAACCGCGCGGCAGTAGATCGCATCGATTACTCTCGCGCCATTCCTGATGCACCTATCCATCGTGGGTTCGATTCATTTTTTGGCACAGCTTGCTGTCCTACCACAGATTTTCTCTACGCATTTATCGACGGTGATCGCATCCCTGTACCGCCCAAGGATAAGCTCGCCCGCACGAAATTTCCGCGAAATCCTTACACAAAAGACTTCCGCGATGGCGTGATCGCGCCCGACTATAACATCGAAGAAATCGATCAAATTTTCCTGCGCAAGAGCCTAAGTTTTTTAGAAAATCATGCCAAGAAAGCACCAGCACAACGTTTTTTCCTATTCCATTCCACTCAAGCGGTTCACCTACCATCCATCCCCGCGAAAGAATGGCAGGGAAAAAGCAAAGCTGGCCCCCATGGCGACTTCATCGCCCAACTTGACGGCATGATCGGCACCTTGGTTGCCAAGTTGAAAGAACTCAACATGGAAAAAAATACTCTCATCATCGTCACCAGTGACAACGGCCCAGAAGTCGCCAGCATCGTCAACATGCGCAAAGATTATCAACACGATGGCGCGCGTCCGTGGCGCGGAGTAAAGCGCGATCAATGGGAAGGCGGACATCGCGTTCCGTTGATCATGAAATGGCCAGGCGTCATCAAACCTGCCTCCGTATCTGCGCAAACCATAAGCCTCACCGACTTGATGGCGACGGCGGCTGCCATCACGCAATATCCATTGCCGCAAAACGCCGCAGAAGATAGCTTCGACATGTTACCCGTATTGCTCGGCAAAGACGCAGGCAAACCCATTCGAGAATATACACTTCATCAAACATGGGCGGCGAAATACGCCATTCGTTCCGGCCCATGGAAATACATCGACCACCAAGATTCAGGCGGTAACGATTATCGGAAATGGGAGGGTCTCGACCAATACATTCAGCCCGATACCGACCCCACCGCTCCCGGGCAACTCTACAATCTTTCGAATGATCCAGGTGAAACCAAAAATTTATATGCAACGCATCCCGAGATCGTAAAAAACCTCAAAACTCGTCTCGATTCATTCATGGCATCAGGCCGCAGTGCCCCAAATCGCGAGTTAGAGCAAGTTAGAGCCATCTTGGAAGAACAGAAAAACGAGACAATGTTAGAATTGCCCTCATCTGGCAAGTTAAGGAAAAATAAGAGAGGGAGAATTGTAGTAAATATTTTCGACGATGGAGCGATCAAGAATGAATTTGGCGGAGCGCTGAGCACCGATAAAGAACTTGCCGATTACATCATTACGAGAAAAAAAGAAGTCGAAAGAGAGGATTTAGTCCCGGTCATGTATCTAAGAGGAAATAAAGAATCAGTTTCAAAGTTCGCTACGAAATTACTAAATGTAGCAATTCAGCAGGGAGTTGATCAAGTCATAGACGCATCATTTGAAGTGAATCAATAGTGTCTTAGCGGTGTTGAACTGCGTAATCCCGTTTCTAAAAATGTGTTCTGTGAGTTGCTCAATCGATTCTGACAAATCCCACTTCCGCAGAGACCATATTTGGAAAAATACGCCCTCTGTGCAGTACGCCAAGTGCCATATTTGAAAAAATATGCCCTCTGCACAGTACGCCAAGTGCCGTATTGGAAAAAATATGCCCTCTGCACAGTACGCCAAGTGCCATATTTGGAAAAATATGCCCTCTGCACAGTACGCCAAGTGCCGAATTGGAAAAAATATGCCCTCTGCAAATGATTCCGCACATTATGGCAATGGATTCACTCGTATTGGAAAACCTGTTGCTTGACAAAATTGTCTCGTTTTGGATTGAATTATGCCCGTCAAAGAAGAATATAACAACCACTAAAACCATGCCATACCTCCGCATTCCCCGTTCCGATGCTGGTCAACTCCACCTGCTCAGCACCACCCTGAAGACTGCCGCTAGCGATGCCACCACGGGCAAAAAATACCTGCCCGCCGATCTGCTAGAAAAAATCACCACCTTTCTCAATGATCAACCTGCCGCAACAGCAGGAGCAGCCCCCACCATCGGCTTTGCCAACTTACTCGCCCAACGCGCTACACTAGAAGGCGATGTCACCCGCGAGACCGCCGAATCTCAACTCGCCGAGGCGGCTCTCGATACTTTCATCAGCGACTACATCGTCGTGCTCGCCCGCCGCACCAGACGCATGAAACACAACGTCGCCGTGCTGGATTACCATAAACTCGACCACAGCGGCAACGTCCCCGTCACGAGCAGCCGCGAAGCCCGCCGCATCGTCGCCAGCCAGCTCATCGCCGGCGATGCCGCCGCCATCACCGCAGGCTTCCCCGCTATGGTCAATCCCTCCGCCGCCGAGCTGCAAACGCACCTCGATGCGGCAGTCACCGAGGCCGATGACATCATCCCCGCCGACCGCGCCCTGCAAGACATCATCGAGAAAATCCGCATCGCTCGCATTCCCGCCGCCGAATTGGTGCAAGAAGTAATAGAGGAACTCCGCCACGCCACTCGCCGCAACAAGCCCAGCACCGCCCGCGAGATCATGCGCTCCTACGGTTGCGCCTTCGAGACCCTTCCCGGCGAGATTCCCGATAGCGGCGATGTCGCTACCGCCGCCCCGCTAACTCCACCTACGCCCGATGCTCTTTGAAGATTCAAGCAAGTTGCCACTCCAGAAACTCGCTGCCGATCCGTCACTGACGCCAACAAAACAAGCCCTATTTGCCACCTTCCAAGCACTGCAAAAAAAATACGCTGACGAAATCGACCTCTCAACCACTTTCCCAGACTTGATCAAATCATGCGTTTCGAGAGAAAGCCCCCTATCTCTTACTCTCTGGCAACTGCTGAATAAAGGTTGAAATCGCATCGTAAATCTCTTCAGGATAACAATCAAACAGATCATTGTGGCTTGCTTCCGGTAAAGGCAAAAAGGATTTCACTTTGCTAGGAGACACTTGATATAGACCTAAACCGTGGGAAAAGGGAATTGTATCGTCTTGCTCTCCATGAATGACGAGAAGAGGTAAATGAATGGATTGAATTCGTTGGAAATTCGGGAAGCGATCTTTGGGGAAAATGGAGTAGTGAAAAGGAACCGAATACACAGATTTCATTGGAGAAAGGAGAATGAGAGCACCAGCCTTTTGGTGGGAAGCAAGCCAAACCGATGGACCAGAGCCTATCGAGCGCCCAAATAGGATGATTGATGCGGGATCTATCCCACTACGAATTGCATAGTTCCAAACAGACTCTATGGCTTGCTGGGTGCTTTCTTCAGTTGGCTTGCCCTGAGATAAACCATAGCCTGGGTAGTCATAAGCAATGATTCCAAAACCGCGTTCATTCAGTGGTTTGATTACATCCATAATCTCGCCAATATCCTCCGCGTTACCATGGCTGTAGAGAATCGTAGGAAATCCACTGCGACCTTTTAAATGGAAACCAGCGATCGTTTGCTCGTGATTCGCAGGAATTGTTATGTAGCCACTGAGTGAAGATGTATAGGACGAAGATGGCGGCTGAAAAATAAACCTATCCGCACAAAATACAGCAAATAGAGCCAAAAGAACATAGATAGAAGTGAGAGAAGTAAACGGGCGCTTCCAATTCCATTTTCCTAAAAGAATGTGTTTCCATTTCATTTGCTTCATCGGATGCTTACCATAAATTCGTCATACGGAACACTTTTTTTTCAACTACCACTTCTCATCCACCACAAATCCCGCAGACTCCAAAATACCCCCTTGGTACGGTTGCATCCTCGTTCCATCGGAGCGATTCAATCCTCAGACCATGACATTTATCATGGGCAGAATGTGGGGCGGCGATTTGGTTGCTGGCGTTGTAGGCGTTTGTTGCCAAGGTAGGTAAAGCATCCGGTATGACGCTGGCGAGGAGCTTATGCGGGGGCTTCGCCACCGGAGGCGTTGCCGAGGTTGCCTAACTCGGGCGGGAGGAATTTTTTGAAGCGGTTTTTGTCGATGGCTTTCATGTAGGCTTCTTGCGGCGAGATGATCCCTTCGCGGAGGCGTTGCCAGATGGATTCGTCCATGAATTGCATGCCCTCGGCCTTGCCGCCGGTGATGACGTCGGAGAGTTTTTGGGTGGCACCTTCGCGGATGATGGCGGAGACGGCGGGGGTGGCGAACATGATTTCGTGCACGGCGGTGCGGCCTGGTTTGTCGCAACGACGGCAAAGGAGCTGGGCTAGCACGCCGCGGAGGGAGGCGGCGAGCATGGTGCGGACTTGCGATTGCTGCTCAGCGGGAAAGACGTCGATGATCCGGTCCACGGTTTTACGGGCATTGTTGGTGTGCAGGGTGCCGAAGACGAGTAGGCCCGTTTCCGCTGCGGTGAGGGCGAGGGAAATGGTCTCGAGGTCGCGCATCTCGCCGACGAGGACGATGTCGGCATCTTCGCGGAGAGAGGCGCGCAGACCATCGGAGAAAGAAGGTGTCTGGATGGGAACTTCGCGCTGAGTGAGGATGGATTTTTTACTGCGATGAACGAATTCGATGGGTTCCTCGATGGTGATGATGTGGCGCGAGAAATTGGTATTAATGTAGTCGAGCAAGGCGGCGAGGGTGGTGGATTTTCCGGAACCTGTGGGGCCGGTGACGAGAACGAGACCAGAGCGCATGTGGCCAAATTCCTTGACCACGGCAGGTACGCCGAGTTGCTCGAGGCTGGCAATTTCTGTGGGGATGAGACGGAAGACGGCGGCGAGGCCGTTTTTTTGTTTGAGGTAGTTGCAACGGAAGCGAGATTGCTCGTCCATGGCGTAGGCGAAGTCGAGGTCGCCCGATTCTAGGTAGCGTTCGAATGCCTTTGGGTCACAAATTTCAGCCAGTAAATGGCGGAAGCTTTCGCCCTCAAGAACGGGTTGATCAGGAATGGCGGAAATTCCGCCGTGGACGCGAATTTTGGGAGGTTGTCCTTCGGATAAGTGGAGGTCGGATCCTTTTGATTCAACGAGGTATTGGAAGTAGGAATCGATGATGGCCATGATGAGGAAAGGGTGAAAGGTGAAGAATGAAGGATGAAATTATGATTGGAAGAAGGCGCGCATTTGGACTTTGTCTTCGCAGCGGTAGAAGCATTCTTGTTGGGTGATGATGCCTTGCACGTAGAGTTTCCGCAGTGATTCGTCCATGGTGATCATGCCGACGTTTTTCCCGGTCTGCATGACGCCGGGAAGCATGTAGGTTTTGCCCTCGCGGATACAGTTGGCGACGGCGGGCGTATTGACGAGAAGTTCTAGGGCGAGGACGCGACCGTTGCCATCAGCGCGGGGGACGAGTTGTTGGGAGAGGATGCCGCGAAGGGACTCGGAAACCATGATGCGGATTTGATCGCGCTGGTCAGTGGGGAAAACATCGAGCACGCGGTCGAGCGTACGCGGGGCATTGCCGGTGTGGAGAGTGCCGAGAACTAAGTGTCCTGTTTCTGCGGCAGTGAGGGCGAGTTGGATCGTTTCGAGGTCGCGCATTTCTCCGACCATGATGACATCGGGATCTTCCCGGAGGGCTCCGCGGAGGGCTTTGGCGAAGGAATCGGTGTGGGCGTGGACTTCGCGTTGATTGACGTGGCAGGAGGCGGAATCGAAAACGTATTCGATGGGGTCTTCGAGGGTAAGGATGTGGTCTTCGCGGTCTTTGTTAATGAAATCGACGAGCGCGGCAAGAGTGGTGGATTTCCCTGAACCGACGGAACCGGTGACGAGGACGAGGCCGTTATGGTAGCGCGTGAGCGGGACGATGTGATCGACGGGCAGGCCGATATCGGTGATGGTGCGGATGTTGGTGCTAATGATACGGAATACCATATCGATGCCGAGGCGCTGGCGGATGACGGAAGCGCGGAAGCGGCCTTCGCCGTTATCATAGGCGAAATCGACATCGCCTCTTTCATCGAGGCGTTTCCATTCTTTCTCGGTGAGGAAAGAGCGGGCAAGCTTTTCTGCTTCTTCGGGAGTAAGCGGGTGGTGATCTTCCCAGATCGGGACGAGTTGCCCAAAGCGGCGCCATGCGGGTGGGTAGGCGGTGGCGAGGTGAATATCAGAGCAGCCGTATTCTTGGCCAAGACGGAGGTATTGATCGACGTGATCGAGTACTGTGTGGGCAGATGACATGGGATTTATTGCTATGAAGGATTAGTGAGAATTATTTTGTGAGGAGGCAGTGGGATATTGGGCTTTGTGAAGGCGCTGTGCGATGTATTTTTTCACTTGGGACGCGAGCCATGTTTGTATGGTTGGTCTAGCGGCGGAGAAAAGGGACGCGATCATCCAGTGGCGCAGGGATTTTTTCGGCGTTGGAGGGAGGGACTGATTTTTCGGGCGGCGAAAAAAGCGCGCGAGGGATAGTCCACCGAGAGCGGCGACACCAAAGTAGAGTGCGGGACGGGAGCGGATTTGTTCTTTAACGCGTGCGGGAATGTCCGCCTTATGACGGAGTGCTTGATAGTGCTGTCCGAGTGATTCTCTTGCGGAATGAGCACGGGCGACGTGAGCGTTTATCTGTGCTTCGATTTTTTGAGAGTTTGCATCCATAGTTTGTCTTTTTTGAATTCGCCCCGAGTCACGGGATAGAGGGGGCGGGTGGTGGAACGAACTTTTTTCGCAGCGATGACGGCAACGATGAGGTGAATCAGACCCAAAATCAGGGTGACTGCCCACCAAGGAAGGGGCGTAAAATGGGCGATGCCGCCGATGAGACCGACGAGGAAACATGCCCATGCCGTCACCACAGAGATGATCGCTAGGACACAGTTTGCGGCTTTTGCGGCCAAGATCTTTTGGGCATCGTGCGATTCGAGACGAAAGAGTTCGAGGCGTGATTGGATCAAAGTCGCAAAAGACGTGAGCCACGATGGGCTGTCAACCGGGGTGGATGAGTGCGTGTGGTCTGCTGCGGGATTTGCCGTGCTGTTTTCCATGAGCGGAGATTAGCGGCGAACGATGAGGCCGATGAGAAAGCCAACGCCGAGGGCACCGAGCACGCATTTTGTGGGGTGTTCGCGGATGTAGTCTTCTGCTAAGGTGTGGGCTTCGCGCGCTTTTTCGCGGGTTTCGCTCCATTGTTCGCCAGCGGCATCTTTGAATTGATGGGCCTTTTCGGCAGCAGCGGCTTTGAGTGCCTGTGCGCGTTCGAGCGCGGCGGCACCGACCTCGCGGGCTTTATCAACGGTGAGGTCACGGAATTGCGCGGCTGACTCTAGGGCTTTTTCTTTAATTTTGTGAGCCTGATCCGCGAAATCAGCAATGTCTTGTCCGGCGGCAGAGCGTAAGTCTTGCGCGGCCTGTGCCACAGATGAGCCTGGGTCATTGCTGCCGAAGGGAGTGGGGTAGCTGGAATCTTGAGGAGTAATTGTATTCATGGTAGAGTATTATTGATGTGTAGTGAAATAGAGACATTACATCTGCGGTGCATTTTTTCTGACATGATTTCCGGCGTATGGCAAGCTGTGGTTTTGGCATTCTTTTGTTTTATCGTTCATGGAGAAAAATCTTTTTGTGGCAGGATGTCATGTGAATGCTTGTCAAGCGACGCTGTGCTCTGCATGTTTTGTTGAGAATGATTTCCTTACTTTATAGGATCTATCGGATTCAGTCGAGCTTGCTGTATTTCACCTCGCGGCGGTTGCTGCCGATGGGGACGGGCTTGCTGATTACTTCCCTCATATCCTGCGTGATGATGTTAGGGAATCCGATGCGTCCGCTCTATCAATTATGCTCGCTCTTGCTAGGGATCGTAATGGTTGCGGGGATTTGGGTGTTTTTTCGAAGAGGCAAAGTACGGGTGTCGCGTGTGATGGCGGGACATGCAACGGCGGGGGTGGCGTTTCCTTATGAGGTCTTGGTAGAGAATGTGGGCGGAGATTTGCCGAGTGCGAAATTGAGGGAAGGGGGTGCCGATCCGCGGCCGGATTTACTGACGTTTCGACAGGCACGTGAGCCGGGCGAGAGACAAAGGAATCTTTTTGATAAGGTCTTTGCCTTTTACCGCTGGCAGTGGTTGGTGGAAGGTGGGAAATTGTTCGATACACAGGAATGTGAGGTTTTTTCATTAAAAAAAGGAGAGTCGCTGCGAGTGGCGATGACCTTGGAACCGCGCAAGCGAGGGGTAATGGAATTAGTGGATCTGCGTCTATTGTTACCTGAGCCGCTGGGCTTGTTTCAGCGGGTACGTAAGACAGAAGGCGTGGCAAGTAAGCTGTGTGTATTGCCAAAGAGGTATGCTGTGCCAGAATTCCGCTTGCCGGGAGCAGCGCGAGATCAAGTGGGTGACGATGTGACATCGCGGCAATTTGGGCAAGGCGGCGAGTTTGCATCGTTGCGGGAGTATCGCAGTGGGGATTCGCCAAGGATGATGCATTGGGCATCGTGGGCGAAGACGGGGCGACCGATTGTGAAAGAGCTGGAGGAGATGATTTTCCCGCGCTATGCGTTGGTGTTGGATACGTTTGGCGAAGCGGGTAGTGAGGATCGATTTGAGGAAGCGGTATCGGTGGCGGCGTCATTTGCAAGCGCATTGGATACGGATGAGTGCATGTTAGATTTACTGTTTTTGGGGGATCGAGATCATGTGGTGAGTGCGGGGCGCGGCGTGGCACCTGGCGTGGTATTACTTGAGGCATTAGCTTCGGTAAAAATGGGCTATGAGGAGAAATTTGATGGGCTATTGCGGATGACGGCGACGCATGGCAAGGGGATCACAGGATGCATTTGTGTATTTCATGGCTGGAGTGAAAGCCGCGATGTATTCATGCGTCGGCTCAACGCAGCAGGCGTGCCGAGTCGAGGCTTTGCGATTGTGCAGGGCGGGGTTAATGGCGAGATGTCGTATCAGGCACTGGAGGATGTGGATTTTTTACAGAGTGGAAAAGTGGGCGAGTCGTTGCGCAAACTTCGTTGATGTCATTTCAAAATACTTGCCAACACGTTGGTAGAAAGTGTAAGAGAGTGCATGAAGTTGATTCGACACGGCGATGTAGGGCGGGAGTTACCAGGGGTGATTTTAGCTGATGGGACTCGAGTGGATGTGGGGGATGTTTTTCCTGACTTTGGGGAAGATTTTTTTGAGATGGTGGGTATGGACGAACTGATGGAATGGGTGAATGATGGTTGTGAAGGGGGTAGGGAGATTTTGCCTGGTACGCGGATCGCGGCACCGGTGGCGAGGCCATCGAAGATCGTTTGTGTGGGGAAAAATTATTTGGATCATGCGAAGGAACTCGGCGAGGGAATCCCCACGGAACCGGTGCTGTTTATGAAAGCGACGACGTGCTGGTGTGGGCCGTTTGATGAGGTGATTCGTCCGCCCGGTGCAGAGAAACTTGATTACGAGGTAGAGCTGGCGGTAGTGATCGGCAAAACCATGAAACATGTGGAGGAGAGCGAAGCGCTGTCGTATGTGGCTGGATACTCGGTGTTTTGCGATTATTCCGAACGGGGCTATCAGAAAGATCGCGGTGGGCAGTGGATGAAGGGGAAAAGTTACGACCGCTTTGGACCAATGGGACCGTGGATGGTGCCTGCGAGCGATGTACCAGATCCACAAAATTTACGTTTGTGGTGTAAGGTAAATGGGGAATTCCGGCAAAATGGTTACACAGGAGACATGATGTTTTCCGTTGCTCATATATTGAGTTACATCAGCCAGTTTATGACACTGATCCCCGGGGATGTGGTGGCGACAGGAACCCCTTCTGGCGTGGCGATGGGGATGAGTCCGCCGCGTTATTTGCAGCCGGGGGACTACGTGGAACAAGGGATCGAAGGGATTGGGGAGATGAGGCAACGGGTTGTGCAAGGCTAGCGCATTGATTTCGAGCCGAGATTTCGCCGATCAAAGATAGGTGGCTTTGAAATTTTTCTGGAAATGGTGTAGTATCTGCCCACTGATACGATATGCAGTTGTTTAAGAAAAAAGGATTTGTCCTATTATGCTTTGTTTTGCACGGGACTTTCCCTCTGTGGGGGCAGGGGAAAATCGATTTTGCGCGTGATGTGCGACCCATTTTTAACGCCCACTGCACTGCATGTCATGGGGGCGTGAAGGAGGCTGGGGAAATTTCTTTTATTTATCGACAGAAAGCACTCGGAAGAGGTGAGTCAGGGAAATATGCGGTAGTGCCTGGGAAGCCTGATGAATCCGAAGTCATGGTGCGCGTGTTGAGCAAGGATGAGGATGAGGTGATGCCGAAGCCAGAGCATGGGCCGCGTTTGCAAGAGAAAGAGATTGCCACACTGCGGCAGTGGATTTTAGAGGGCGCAGAATGGGGCGAGCATTGGGCCTTTGTGCCGCCGAAGGATCATGCGCTGCCATCGGTTGTGGCGAAGGATTGGCCTCGGCATGCGATGGATCATTTTGTGTTAGGTAAGCTTGAGGCGAACGGACTTAAACCCGAGGGTGAGGCAAATCCCGAGCAGTGGCTGCGCAGGGCATCATTTGATCTGATCGGGCTTCCGCCAAGCGTAGAGGAGATCGATTCGTTTGTGGCGGCTTATCAAAAGGATGCAGAAAAAGCAATCCGAGAAGCAACAGCACGGTTGTTAGATTCGCCGCGTTTTGGTGAGCGTTGGGCATCGGTATGGATGGATCTAGCTCGTTATGCAGATAGCGGTGGATACGCGGATGATAATCGGCGGCAGGTGTGGAAGTATCGCGATTGGTTAGTCGATGCGTTCAATCGTGATTTACCCTTCGATCAATTTACCATCGAGCAGGTGGCGGGGGATTTACTGCCGAATGCAACGATGGAGCAAAAAATTGCGACGACGTTCAGCCGTTTATCGCAAGTCAACAATGAGGGTGGCACGGATGATGAAGAGTTCCGAGTAACGGCGGTGATTGATCGGGTCAATACAACTTGGGAAGCATGGATGGGGCTGAGCTTTGGTTGTGTACAGTGCCATTCACATCCCTATGATCCGCTGGAGCATAAGGAATATTACCATTTCATGGAATTCTTTAATCAGTCAGTTGATTCAGACCTAAAAGAAGATCACCCAGTGCTTCCAGTGCCGATGGCGAAGGAACAATATGAGGTGGCGAATCATTTGGTCGATCAACGAAAGAAAGCTAAGGAGGAACTTTTTGCACTCAGGAAAAAGATCGATGAGCAGAGCCGCTGGGCAGGGGTGAAGATGATTGAAGCACGGGCGAATAAGGCGAAGCTAACCTTGGTGGAAAAAGATGGTGTTGCGGAGTTTCATGCGGATGCAAATGTGCAAGCTGGCGCGGACTATCATGTAACCGTCACTACGGAATTGCCGACAGTAAGCGCACTGCGTGTGGAGGTTTTGCCCTTGGATGAAGAGAAGGCAAAGCACACGGCCGAGTGGGGATTTATCCTGAATCAACTGAAGCTTGAAGCGATTGCGAGTGATGGCAGTGTGACTAGTGTGCCGCTGCGTGAAGTCATTGCTGATGAGGCCGATCCGTTTCATGATCCGAATCTGAGTTTGAAAGGTAGCAATACGGGCTGGAGCGCCTATGCAAAAATGCACCGGAGACATCATGCGACGTTTGTTTTTGAAAAACCATGGAGCGTGACGGAGGGGATGAAATTTGTGGTATCGATCAAAAATGGGCCATCGTATCTTTACAGTGCTCCGCTGGTGATTAAGCGTGGACGTATTTTCATGACTGAGCAGGAGCAATGGGTAACGCATTGCGATAATGCGGCGGTGCTGGAACTCAAGAAAAAGATTGCGGAATGCACGTCAGCATTGGGGAAAATTCCTTCTATGCCGACACCGATCATGGCGGAGCTGCCGAGTGCGAATCTGCGTTCGACGCATCTATTTCGCCGTGGAAATTGGTTAGATAAAACCGATTACATTGCGGAAGGAAACACGCCGCAACTTTTCCCCGCGCTGAAAAAACAAGAAGGAAAAAAAGCGAGTCGGCTTGATTTGGCCCGCTGGATTGCCGGTGCGGAGAATCCTCTTACAGCACGGGTGGCAGTGAATCGTTTGTGGCTTGAGCTTTTTGGCACAGGCATCGTTCCTACCCCCGAAGATTTCGGTTCTGCGGGGGAGCCACCGACGAATTTGGAGCTGCTGGATCATTTAGCGTTGCGCTTCATTCATCAGCATAAATGGAGTCTGAAAGAGATGCTGCGGGAGATCGCTACGAGCCGGACGTATCGGCAAGATCATCGGGTGACGAAGGAGAAGATCGAGGCTGATCCGGGCAATCGTTTGCTCAGCCGTGGGCCACGCCAACGACTCACGGCGGAAATGGTGCGCGATCACTCCTTGACTGCCGCTGGGCTGATCACGCACCAACTCGGGGGTCCTCCCGTTTACCCTCCCCTGCCACCTGGTGTGTGGAAACCGTTCACGCCGGATGAATGGAAGACGGCACCAGAAGGCGATCCGCAACGCTATCGACGTTCGGTTTATGTGTATTTTAAACGCAGTATCGTTTATCCGCTATTTGGCAGTTTTGATGTATCGGCGCGAGATATTTCGGCAAAAAGACGCTTAGTTTCCAATACGCCGATTCAAGCATTGACCACGCTCAATGATGTGGCGTTTGACGAGGCAGCGAAGGCACTAGCGAAGCGCATGCAAGAGGCAGACGCGGCGGACCTTAGCAAGCAAATTTCGTTAGGTTATCGGCTGGTGACGTCCACGGCAATCAAGCAGGATCGACTTATGGAGTTGCAGGATTTGTATGGAAGTTTGGTCAGCGAACACAAGTCTGCGCCCTTGGATGCGCTAGCGACCGTCGCATCAGTGATTCTGAATCTTGATGAGGCCTTAACCCGTTAATAAAAAATATTTATGAATGAATTTTTACAACAGCAGCAACTGCAACTCGCGACCCGCCGGCATTTCATCAAAGAATCGGCCTTTGGATTAGGGTCATTGTTTTTGGCAAGTCAAGGTCTGGGTGCGGGGGCTAACCAAGCGATCATGCCACGCGATCCAGCGACTCCGCTGGCAAACCTGCCGCCGATGTTTGCAGCTAAGGCGAAGCGGGTGATCTTCCTCCACATGGCGGGCGCGCCGAGCCAGTTTGAGTTATTTGACCACAAGCAAGTCTTGGCAAAATACGATGGCAAGGCATGTCCGCAGGAGTATTTGGAGGGGCAGCGCTTTGCGTTCATCCAAGGCGTGCCGAAGTTACTGGGGCCGCAATTTCCCTTTCAGCAGCATGGGGAATCGGGCGCATGGGTATCGGATCGATTGCCGATGTT
>CAMAYN010000031.1 GCA_945862285.1 Akkermansia muciniphila
TTTTTGATGAGTCCTGCAATTTCATCCGCCGCTTTTTCTTTTTCAAAACGAATGCGCTTCATCTGCCGTCCTGCTACATTTTGTTCCACTAAAGAAGCTGTGGCTGGATCAATGACTACAGTGCCGTATTCCTCGCAGGTAAATTCATAATTCCCATTGGGCCTTTTCGTTACCTTGGTATCTTCATCAAGGAAAGTGGATTTGAATACAAAAGATGTTCCAGTTCCGATGTGTGCCGATTTTTTATCGAGATAAAAATAGGGACTTGAGGGATAGGCCGACGAGTTTCCCATAATTTCGCTAAGGATTAATAGAGAGCTTACTAGTGGTTGGAATTCATTGATGCATAGTGCTTTTCCTTCTAGCACAAAGAACATTCTTTTTCCTTCAGACAAGATCGTCGTTTCGTCCTGTTCATAACCGGCTTTCATATAAAATTGTCCATCCTTCCCATGTCCGATGATTACCAAGAAGTCAGATCCAGGTTTAATCGCTTTGTATTCTGCTACATACGGTGTTCTTTTAAGGAGAGATTTTCCAATTTCTTCAACGACGGCCTTTTTTTCCGGCGCGGTAAGTTCTGCTGCTGGCGATTTCGTGAGAAGGGTCGCTAGAAGAAAACAATAGAAAACGAGTCGTTGTGAGGTTCTTTTCATCTTTTGAAGGAGTTATTATCTAGTTAATTTTTAGCGCAATGTTCAATGAACTAAAATGCTGCTCGAAGAGCATTGTGCCTTATGCACTGTCATATCTAACGATCACCTGATACTGCAGTTGCGTTTGCACGTCAATCTCATTTCACATTGAGGTGGTGGTTAATATGAAAGGATGATTTTTTTAGTAAGACTTACTCTTCCTGCATGGAACAATTTCCAGATACCATTTTTGAATTGCTGGTGAGAGAATTCTACTTGTGCGATGTTATTCAGCTACTTTGCTGTAACGTCAGCGAGATACTTAGGTCTTTCCAATTTATCGAACTGAGGGATCAACTTGAATGATAATTACTTTTTCAAAGGTCGCACCTTCAATGTCGGTGGCACGCACGCGAATGCTACGCGTTGGGCCATCGGCATGTTTTAGCTGCTTGGTGGTTTTTACAACGGATAGTCGAGTTTCACCGGAAAGGAAGGAAATCGAGAATGCATCATTGTGCGTGGCGCCATCGCCTTTGACTAACGAGTAACGAACCACTTCAGCGGGGTCTTCATCAATCACGCCGAGGTTGCCTACTACTGCACCTGCGGGGAGTCCTTCCGCGATCGATTTTTTTGATAGACCGATATTGGTTGGTGCCGTGTTCTTCGTGTAGCGTTCCCAGACGCGAACGTAGTCGATGTGGTAACGGAGGGGAAATGTTGTTTTCGAGGGATCGCCGCCGTTGGCACCGATGGCGAGGTTGAGCAGGATTTCGTGCGGTTGTTTAAAGGGCTCTTTCGGTCCCCATTGCGTTGTGGGATTCACCAACCATGATTGCGGGGTATCGTTGAGTAAAACACTATCAAGATAAAGTCGCACATAATCTTCATCCCACTGCATCGTCCAAACATGATATTGATCGCGCCACTGTGGGTCAACGCTGGTAAAATGCTTATTGACAGGCAACTTCACGGTATCCCAAGCGGCATTGTATGGCCTATGGGTCGCCTTCAGGGTGTTGGCGAGGATGATGTCAGGTTTATAATATTCTAACAAATCACACTCGCCATTGCTCGGCCACTCGCCAGTTTTTCCTAGTGTCCAGATGGCAGGCCAGGCTCCCGCTACGCAGGGAATCTTTGCCCGCACTTGCATGCGCCCGTATTGAAAATAATATTTGCCCACTGTCCTAACCGAAGCCGAGGTAAATTCGGAAAATTGGCGTTTTTCATACCAGCTTTTTCCGCTGGGATTGTATTTCGGATTCGGAACTTTCTCGCGTCGAGCTTCGATGATTAGCTCACCCTTTTCTTGCCAGGCGTTGTTTTGATAGTATTGCAGTTCTTCATTCCGCTGAAATCCTTGCTCAAACACCCACTTATTGCGATCTGGCACTCCTGTCCCAGAAAACTCATCAGCCCATGTCGGAGGTAGCTTGCTTTGCGCGTGAGACGGCGAGCCAATGACGATGACTGCTGCGACGCAGAAAAGATGTATTTTTGTCATGACTCGGTGAGCATCACCTTCGGTGGAGAATTTGCAACAGGCAATTTGATAGAATGAAGGGAAACCTTGCGAAAAATCTTCCGCCTAGATGACTTCTCTGCGAAAGACAGTGCATCGAGTTTTTTTGGATCACCGTGAACGAATTCGGGTGTGCAGTGAGCGTTGATCTCATCACAGCAAGAAAAATCGGGAGTGCAGTGAGCGATTTTGTGCCAAGTGCAAATGAAATCGTCAACGTAGCGAGTGTTTTCGGGATCGCAGTAAGGAAAATCATGTCCGCAGAAGAGATATTTACGATTGCAGAAGGGCCATGAAAAAAGGATCTAGGCCAACAGGATGTCTATACTCCGGTGCGGAGGGTGCCTTCGGTGACTCCAAGTTTTTCGATGGCGTCGAGCTGGGGAGACATGGACTCGAAGGTGCTGCGGCCATGGATGAGGTCTTGGTAGAGGGCGATGCGCTGGGTGCTGGCTTCGCCGGATTCGTCGAGGAGTTCGATGCGGTAGTGGCGCAGGCCGGCATGAAGTAATTCGGGAAGGAAACGAGCGCCGGTTTGTGCGCGACCATTGAATAAAGTGTTGCGGCAGCCGACATCGGCACTGAGGCGGTGGAGTTGACCGACGCGGTCGCGGAGGTGGACGATGTGTTTTTCGCAGGGGCGTCCGCAGTCTTTGTAGGTGGTGCCGGTGGAGAGGAAGGTGCAGAAGACGCAGTGCTCCATGTGAAACATGGGCATGTGTTGGTGGATGGTGAGCTCTAACCAATCGGGCGGGGTTTGGTGGATGAGGTCGAGGACTTGGGTGATATTGAGGTCGTAGGAAATGGTGAGGCGATCAAGGTGCGCTGTTTCGCGGAGGAGGCGAGCGGTGATGGGGTTGGCGACATTGAGCGAGAAGTCGGCGATT
Organism: Akkermansia muciniphila; assembly: GCA_945862285.1. Taxonomy (GTDB): domain Bacteria; phylum Verrucomicrobiota; class Verrucomicrobiia; order Verrucomicrobiales; family Akkermansiaceae; genus UBA956. Next base: position 3,051 of record CAMAYN010000031.1, read on the forward strand.
TTTGTGATGTCTTTGTGGTTTTGGAAATGTCGTAGTGCGGCGAGGTTGCGGAGGAGGAAGCCGCGGGGTTGGGCGCGTTCGATGAGGGTGAGATAGCCATCTTCGCCGGGCTTAATGATGCGGGGGGTGGCGAGAATGACGCGAGGATGGAGGGCGACGGCGTCTTTGTAGCGGCGGGGGTCTTCGAAGTCGCAGTAGATGGTATCGATGCCACTGGAGACTGCGGCTTCGAGTTGCGGCATGGTGCGGCAGAGGCAGGAGAGGGTGGGGGATTTTTCGCTGGGTAGTGGCGGGGTAGGGTAGAGGAATGAGATGTCGGGCGCAGGGCGTGGGGTTGGAGGGGCGGGGACATCGGTTGTGAGGACGCTGATGAGGGCGCGGCGGGTGCGGTTGATCTCGGAGAGCGGGAGGTGGCAGGGGCCTTGGAGGTCGAAATGGAGTTGGGCGAGGGTGAAGTCGGTATCGCCAAGGCGGGAAAGTTGTTCGGTGAGGGTGGCGGCGGTGATGGGGTGGTTTTGGGCGGTGCTGAGGGGGATGGTGGAGGTGGCGGAGGCGGAGGAAGATGGGCCATGGGCGTGGAGGGTGAGTGGCTGGCCTGGTGTGCCGGTGGCGTGGATTTCGAGCGGGGTTTTTTGCGGGGAGAGTTTGGCGTTTTGCCAATGGCGGCGGAGTTCGGAGTCGAGCTTTTGGTCGGAGGTTTTCCAGATTTGTTGGCCTGGGTGGATGCGTGTCCAGTCGAGCGGGGTGAAGGTTTTGTGGAAATAGATGCGGTTGTTTTCGAGCTTCCAGATGCGACCGCCTTGTTCGTGGTTGCGGTCTTCTCCGGCATCGAAGACGATGCCGTCGCCTGGGTGGAGGGGAATGGTGGGCGGGCTGGTGAGTTGGATCCAGCCGGGGGCGCAGTGGGAGATTTCGCCGAGGAGGGCACCGCGTTTTTTGCCGTAACGTCCGTGGGTGAGGTAGGGGTGATTGGTGCCAGCGAGCCAACCAGTGGAGAGGCCGCGGGAAAAGGTCATTTCTAGGGAATAGCGGTCATCGACGTTGACGGGGGATGGATTTCCGGCGATGGCGGCATCAATGGCTTTGCGATAGACGCGGGTGACGGCGGTGACGTATTCGGGTGATTTGAGTCGGCCTTCGATTTTGAAGGATTTGATACCGGCGGTGATGAGGTCGGGGATGAGATCGACGGCGGCGAGGTCTTGGGGGGAAAGGAGGTAGCGGACTTCGCGGAGGTCTTGTTTTTTTCCATCGACGATGAGTTCGTAGGGCATGCGGCAGGCTTGGGCGCATTCGCCGCGGTTGGCGGATCGCTGTCCGAGGCTTTCGCTGGTGAGGCATTGGCCGGAGTAGGCGACGCAGAGGGCGCCGTGGACAAAGACTTCGAGCGGGGTGGTGGGTGCGGGAACGGCGGAGGCAGCTTTTTGGAATCGGTGCAGTTCTTTTACGGATAACTCTCGGGCTAGCACGGCGCGCTGGAGGGGAATGCTTTGGTTGATGAAGTTGAGACCTTCGGGGGAGGTGATGGTCATTTGGGTGCTGGCGTGGATGGCGAGGCGGGGGGCAATTTCTGCGGCGATTTTGGCGAGGCCGAGGTCTTGAATGATGACGGCATCCACGTGGCAGCTTTCTAGCCAGAGCAGTTGTTCAGCGGCATCTTTGATTTCGCTAGGGAAAATCAGGGTGTTCATGGTGACGAGACCGCGCATGCCGTGTCGATGCAGGAATTTCATTAATTCGGGCAGGTCTTCGTGGGTGAAGTTGTCGGCACGGAGGCGGGCGTTAAAGCGGGGTAGGCCGAAGAAGATGGCATCGGCCCCTGCGGCGGCGGCGGCGCGGGCGCAATCCCAATTGCCTGCGGGTGCGAGGAGTTCCACTTCGGTGGGGTGATTTGTCATAGCTGGAGGCAGCATAACAGCGTGGGAAGTAAAGAGAAAGCGTTGATTTGATTGAGTGAAAGATCGATATGGGGGGTTACGTTATTTTTTTGTGTTTCGTTCTAGATATACTCGTGATGTTTCGCTTGGGCTTTTTGCACTGGTGCTGATGGTGCAGTGTGAAAAGAAGGTGGCAGTTGTTACGAGCACGGTGATGCATGAAGCGGTAGATTTTAATCGGGATGTAAGGCCATTGTTATCGGATCGTTGCTTTGCGTGTCATGGGCCTGATGGGTCAAAGGGACGGGAAGCGGGGTTGCGATTGGATACGTTTGAAGGGGCGACGGCGGAGTTGGAGAGTGGCAAGCGAGCTATCGTTCCAGGCGACCTCGCCGCGAGCGAGATGGTGAAACGCATGCATAGTCACGATGCGGACGACATTATGCCACCGCCGAAGTTGGACCGTCCGATGACGGCACATGAAATCGCGGTGTTGGAAAAATGGATTATGCAGGGGGCGAAATATGACCCACATTGGGCGTATGTGCCGCCGCAGAAGCATGCGGCGCCGGTGACGAAGACGAAGGATTGGGCAAGAGACTTGATTGATTCGTTTGTTTTAGCAGAGATGGAGAAACACGGTTTAACGCCGAATCCGCCAGCAGATCCTGCGACTTTGTTGCGGCGGGTGTCTTTTGTTTTGCAAGGATTGCCAGCTACGCCGGAGCAGATTGCCAATTTTACGAAAAATCCATCGGACGCGGCATACGAAAAGTATGTAGATGAATTGCTGGCATCGCCGCGCTATGGCGAGCGAATGGCGCAAGAGTGGATGGATGTGGCTCGATTCGCGGATACTTATGGCTATCAAACAGATAAACAATGTTTCACATGGCCATGGCGCGATTGGTTGATCCGTTCTTTTAATGACAACATAAAATATGATCAATTTGTCACATGGCAGATCGCAGGTGATCTGTTGCCTAACGCGACGCAGGAGCAAAAATTGGCGACGATGTTTAATCGACTCCATCGGCAAACGGAAGAAGGAGGATCGATTGAGGCGGAATTTCGCCAAGAATACATTAGCGACCGAGTCCATACTTATGGCACGGCATTTCTGGGGCTTACCTTAGAGTGCTCGAAATGTCATGATCACAAGTATGATCCCATACCCCAAGCAGATTATTATCAACTTGGCTCGATGTTCGGTCAGATTGACGAGTGCGGGTTAATGCCGTATTCGATTTCTACGAGTGCGCCACCGCCGTATATGCATTTGTTTGACGATCAGCAGAAGGCGGAGAATGACAAACTGCGTGAGGTAGTAAAACAAGCCGAAGAGAAATATTTCTCGCTGGTTGCGGAGAGAGAAAAACCATTTTCTGCATGGTTGGCCTCTGTGAACGATATCGTCCCGCAGAAGCCGAGTGACTATTTTCCTATGGATCAACCAGAGAAAGAGAAAATCACAGGCGGTGTTCCCGTTCTCCAAGATGGTGTGATTGGCAAGGCGATGAAATTCGATGGCGATACGAAAATGACATTGGAGAAAGTCAAGGGAATCACGCGGCACAATACGTTGAGCATCGATATGCATATCTTTTGTCCCGATCATAAAGATCGTGCTGTCATTCTACATAGCGGCCCTAACATGTTTTCCCAAGCGGCGGATGCATCGGGCTTTGAATTACTGCTTGAAAAAGGAAAATTGCGTTGGAGTTGCATCGCGCTCTGGCCAGGAAACGCGGCATCCATCGAGTCCGTCGTGGCATTTCCTGTAGGAAAGTGGACACGGGTCACTGTCACGTATGATGGATCATCGAAGGCTACTGGGTTGCAGATGTATTTGAATGGAGAGAAGGCGGCAACGGAGATCTTACGGGATCATTTGCGTGGAAAAATCATTGCTGATGCGTTTAAAGTCGCGTCTAGGCCAAGAGATGATCGCGGCTTCGCGGAAGGTGTTATTGATGAATTGAGCATTTATCGGAATGTGCTAACGGCGGCTGAAGTCAGTGCATTGGCAGGCGTAAGTATTTCCTCGTTGTTACAAAAAGCCAAAGAAGGTGATACCAAAGCACGCGAATGGATGCGCAGGTACTACGTTCAGCACATCGATCAGGAAATCGCGGCGGCACGAACTTCGTTGGTGGAGGCGAGGCAAAATTGGGAAGATCTTTTTCTCGCTAATACACCTGCAATCATGTGCATGGAAGAAGCAGCGAAGAGTAGGCAGCATTTCGTATTAACGCGTGGCGACTACGCTTCGCCCGATTTATCCAAGCCTGTGTCATCTGGTGCGGTAGCGGCAGTGATGCCCTTTGATGAGAAAAAATTCCGTCGTGATCGTCTTGGCTTGGCGCAGTGGACAGTAGATCCAGAAAATCCCCTCACAGCTCGTGTGGCGATCAATCGATTATGGATGATGTGCTTCGGTAGCGGTATTGTCGCAACACAAGAAAATTTCGGCCTGCAAGGAGATACGCCGACGCATCAAGCAGTGCTTGATACCTTATCGCGCGAATTTATGGAAAGTGGATGGGACATGAAAAAGATGCTCAAACGAATCGTCATGAGTGCTACGTTCCGACAGTCCTCGTCGAACACCGTAACGAAGCTCGAAAAAGATCCGAAGAATCTCTTACTGAGTCGCGGACCAGCCTATCGGCTTTCTGGCGAAGCGATTCGCGATCAGGCTTTGTATGCTTCTGGACTTCTCGTCGAAAAAATTGGAGGACCCAGTGTGAAACCTTGGCAGCCCGCAGGTGTGTGGTCGGAGTCTGGAGCGGCTGGAGGTAATTATGTACCCGACAAAGGAGAAGGGCGATACCGTCGCAGCCTTTACACCTTTATCAAACGCACTGCGCCGCCGCCCAATATGGCGACCTTGGATGCGGGAAGTAGGGAAATTTGCCAGCCTCGTCGCTTAACTACCAATACACCATTGCAGCCCTTAGTTTTCCTGAACGACCAAACATTCTTCGAATGCGCGCAAAAAATTGCCGACCGCTGCGGCAAGCAAGTAGAAAGCGAGCCTGCCAATGCGATCACAGAAGCATTTTTGCTACTAACAGGACGTAACCCGCGGGAGAAGGAACTGGAACCGCTGTTGGCTCTGTATCGCCAGCAGTTAGACTCACTAAAAAATGATGCTCTAACGACGAAAAAAATCAGCCCAAGTAATTCACCTGAGCACGCATCGTTCACGATTGTTTGCTCCACCTTGCTGACCTCAGATGCCGTCATAACCAATCGATAAACAACCATGAAACCCGCAACGCCAAATTTCGATCAACTGATGCATTACACCCGGAGGCATTTTATGGGGACTGCTGGGCTAGGAATTGGTGCCATGGCATTGGCTCAACTTACGGGGCGTAGTTACGCCGGCGGTGTACTGGGTGCATCGCACTTTGGCGCTAAAGTAAAACGAGTGATCTATCTTTTCCAAGCTGGTGGGCCATCGCATCTGGAAACATTTGATCATAAACCTTTGCTGCAAAAAGAACACGGAAAAGCACTGCCCAAAGAAGTGATTGGCAATCAGCGACTCTCGACGATGAGCGGTAACCAAAGTATTTTGCCGATGGCCGGATCATTTACCAATTTCAAAAAATATGGCAAAAGCGGAATCGAGATATCCGATCTACTTCCCTACACTGCGAAAATTGCCGATGACATTTGTGTCGTGAAAACCATGCACACTGAGGCGATCAACCATGATCCTGCGATCACCTTTTTTTGCTCCGGCAGTCAAATTCCTGGTCGCCCCTCCATGGGGGCATGGGCCTCGTATGGACTAGGCAGTATCAATCAAAATTTGCCATCATTTATCGTTCTCGTATCGAAAAACGCCAGCCGAGATCAGCCGCTCTACAGCCGTTTGTGGGGATCGGGATTTTTACCAAGCGAGCACCAAGGCGTGCAATTTCGCTCTGGAAAAGAACCTGTTCTTTATCTAACAAATCCCGAAGGTGTATCCCCACATATGCGACGTGGCATGTTGGATGCTTTAGCAAAAATCAACACCGACCAAGCTAATAGGGAAATGGATGCGGAAGTCACAGCACGCATTGCCCAAGCGGAAATGGCATTTCGCATGCAAACCAGTGTGCCAGATGTGACCGATATTTCTGGTGAGTCAAAAGCCACACTCGATCTTTACGGACCAGATGTGCGCACCCCAGGAACTTACGCTGCCAACTGCCTGCTCGCTCGTCGTTTGATCGAACGCGATGTGCGATTTGTGCAACTCTTCCACCAAGGGTGGGATCAACACGGCGATTGCCCTGGTGGTATCTCAAGGCAATGTAAACAAACCGATCAAGCCTCTGCCGCTCTCGTCATGGACTTAAAGCAACGGGGTTTGTTAGAGGATACCTTAGTTGTTTGGGGCGGGGAGTTTGGTCGCACAGCATACAGCCAAGGAAAAATCTCGGCGAACTCGTATGGAAGAGACCATCATCCGCGCTGCTTTAGCATCTGGCTTGCGGGAGCAGGCGTGAAGCCTGGTGTTACTCACGGCATCACTGACGATTACGGCTACAACATCCTCGATGGAGGGGTTCATGTCCACGATCTTCATGCCACGATGCTCCACTTGATGGGAGTCGATCATGAAAAACTCGTGTATAAATTCCAAGGCCGCTACTTCCGTTTAACCGATGTCGCAGGGCATATCATCAAGCCGATTTTGACGTGAAACCTAAGATTTTAATACGCCCACGAACGGCAAATTACGGTAGCGCCCCATGAAGTCTAGGCCATAGCCGACGACGAATTCATCTCCAATTTGGAATCCGACGTAATCGGCCTCTACTTCTGCCGAGCGCACTTTATCTTTTGCCAGCAAAACTCCCGTATGAACTACGGCACAGCCCATTTCTTTGAGTCGATCTGAAACAGCGCGCAGGGTCCTTCCCGTATCTAAAATATCATCTAGCAAAAGAACATGCCGCCCTCTTACATCTGGTAAGTGTTGGTCGAGAAATTTCACCTGCCCACTACTTTCCGTGCCGCCGTGATAACTTGCCACGTTCAGGCACTCAATCTCTAACGGACGGGGAATTCTCCGCAATAAATCAGCAGCAAATACTAACGCGCCTTTGAGCAGAACCACTGCGAGAATAGGCCCTGGTGGGAAATCATTGGCGATTTGTTCTGCCATCACATCAAGCCGTTTCTCGATGACTTTCTCATCGATCAATACCCGTTCCACGTCTTCCCTTATGCCGAGTTCTGGATTCATCGCTCAATAGTAAAAATGATTTCGTTACGCTTGTGCCATGGCACCCGATCTCTGGCTTGAACCTCTAAAAATTCAGGATCTTCTTTAATGCAACGCAGGAGGACATCGAGATCGTTTTTTGTTGACTCAGCATGATCGAGTCGAGCCAGCGATGCTTGTAAGTCAGCTTCAAGGCGACCTAATTCACGTTTATGTGGCAGTGAGAGAAACCAGAAAATCGATGCAAAAACTAAAGGAATTATCGATAGCAAAAGGCAATTCGCTCCGTCGGCAAGATTCTTGGATAGAGACAGAAGCTTGAACTTCTTCTTCATCTTTTTGCTATCAATTTTCTGCATCTGCGCCGAATCACAATGAATGATTTATTTTAGTTGACAATCAATTTTATCGCGATTTTACATTTTGTTCATCGGATAATATCTTTGAATAACTATTATCTGTTCATACGATCGCACAAATAGAGTCTTTGTTGCAGAAAAAGATCTTGTGTAAAGTCCATCAAAGGAATTGAAATCCATCTATGAGAATAAATACGAATCGCAAGCACGTCGAAAATTGGCTGCGCCGGACGCGTCGTGAACTCATGGTAAGTGGCCGGTTGACGGAGATTGCGATACTTCTGGATCGGGTTACCCCAATTGCTTCGACTTCTTGGCAGGTACGATTGCAAGGACTGCTAACGGGGGATTGGATACCAGATTCAGACGAGATTATTCTTTTGGATCGAATGATTTCTCTTGCTGCTACCGGAAAAAAATTGTCCAGCGAAGGCGATTCATCGCAACAGTTGCTATTCTAATTCGGGCGTAAGTTTACCCAAACTTTTCGCATCTCATTTGGCAGGGAATGTCCATTTTTCTTTCCAATCAGCGGGTAGCCGCCGCGGTTTGCCTGCGGGCATTTGCACCAAAGCGAGAGCTTGTCGAGCTGTAACTAATGTAGCCCCATCGATTTCTCGTTTCATGGTGAAGTGACACCAGAATCTAGCGCCGTCGATTTCTGCAAGATGGCCTTCGATCACAAGCCAATCACCCAAGCGAGCGGGCAATCGATAGTCCACTTCCGTCCGTACAACTACGGGAAAAAGTTGAGAATCCGCCATCGTGCGTAAATCCATGCCCATCTTCGCCGCAAGCCGAGTACGGCAGGTTTCAATCATCCGTAGGTAAGCTAAATTATGCACCACGCCGCCACAATCCGTATCGAAAAACATCACCTCTTCACGGCTCGTAATTTGCAAAATCTCATTCACAGAAAAAATATGTAGGATTACAAAAAAATATGCAATATCTGTGCTAGTATTTCGGTATTTTATTACAGACAAACTTTTTAAAGAGCAATGAAATCGAAATCCTTACTTGCGATTCAATTAGCGATAACTCTGGGCTGCGTCCCAGTGCTTCGCGCCGAATTTCTATCTCCCAAAGATAATCCTCCGTTCCGCCGTGATCAATTACCGTTAGATGTGGACACGATGGCTCTGCTGTCGCGACAAATTTCCACCATCGCCAGTAACATTGACCAAGCAAACCCGCAAAATGAACGCACTGTCGCTCAGTGTGTAGCGATTTCGATGGCATTAGATCCAGTAAATCGTCAAGCGATCACACTAGGTGAGTCATTTGAACAAAAAAAGCCCTATACAAAGCCAGAACAAGAACATGTCGCCTCATCAAAGTCGAATGCATGGCGAACTTACGCATGGCTATCTGACGGAAAAACGGGAAAAGATGCCAATCTGCTAGCCGATTGCTTAGGCGATGTATTGGCCAAAATCGATCCAGATCACCCAAATGCAGCCCTGCTCAAAAATGAAAAGGGTTCGTGGAATCAATGGGTTTCTCCTCTTGCTGAATTTGAGGCTCCTAAAAAAGAGCTTGTTGCGAATGTGGAAAATCCAGCGGAAGTAAAAATGGAGCAGTCCAAGGAAGAAAATCAAGAGTCTCCCAAAGATGCTGATGGTTCATCTAAGGTTGCGTCATTTCGACTAGATCATCCAAAAATCGTTAGTCCCTTATGGATGCATCATCAAAATACAAAAGAAGGTTCTTACATTTACTCCCTCAAGTTAGCACCCTTAGAGTTAGCACATGAGTTCAAAGAAGATTCGGATGATTTCCGTTACCGCATGCCGGATCATGAGGACGAGCGCACGATGGGAATGAGAGACTATTTCGTCGACACGATGAATCGCTATTTTCAGGACATGTATGGGGATTTACCCAAAGGAGGGCGTGTTTCGCTTTTGTTTGAGAAGGGGCAATTTTACAGCATGCGGCGTAATCAAAATAACCTTTCCGCTGCTGCCGCCACGCTCACGAACGCGAGCTTAAGCGGCCAAGAATGCACCGGAATCGTAGTGGGAGTTGTTGACAAAAAAGGCATGCTTACTGCCCCGCATAATTTATGGGAATTGATACGATTTCTCGACTCGGCTCCCCCATCTCGAATCGTTTTACCAAAGTCTGCGGAAGAATTGCTGCCGAGTTTGATCGCGATGGATCAGTTATCATTTTTTATGAAGCATGACATCCTTCTCGCAAAAGATCTGAGTGAACTTACGAAATTCAGCTTAAAAACTCCCGACCCCAAACTGACAGATGCATTCAAGCAATTTGCTGAAATCCGTGCCAAATCAACATCATCGATTATTTCTTTCGTGAGCAATCCTCACGTCTTAAAACGTCTCGAAGCCATATCAATAAATTGTCCTGAGTATGCATCCTGTCGTTACCTCATAAGCGCGAGTAAGGGGCAACGCCTCAGTAAAATTGGAACAAAAGTGCTCGCTCACGAAATACAGTCCGCGCTCGTAGCTTTTGAAGATTTAGAGGAGCTAGAAGAGTGGAATCTTGATGAAATTAATAGCGATGAAGTACAGGCTGCACATGAAAAGGTGCGCAAGCAGTTAGATCCGTTTGAGCGCCTTTTGACTCCGGAGGACAAGTTGCTGTTCGATAGTGCAATTGACTTAACGAATAGCGCAAGAACTCTCGCCCGATCGCTGAAGGCATCAAGAACAAGGGAAACAGAGACCTCGTTTCACGAGAAATCAGCACGAGGTGCCGCGCGAGATTTGCGCAAAGAACTCCCTGAATTACAGAAAAAAATCAGAGAGATTTTAGGCCTTAAAAAAAATAACATTAGTGATGACAATGGCGATAACGCCGACCAGTAATGATCCATTCTTAACCTGAAATTGTAGGCGCAGTGAAAGCGTGCATTACAGGTGAAGAGTAGATGTGCGACACTAGATTTTCTCGATGACTACTAGCGTAATATCATCTTTTTGTGATGCGTTTCCTTTGAAGTCACGATGACTTTGTTGCATATCGAGTAGTATCGCTGAGGCACCCTTCGCCGCGCTTTGACGAAAGGTATTTTTGAGTCGCTCAATGCCGTATTCATCTTCTTCGTCATTGATAGCTTCCCTGAGTCCGTCAGTGTGGAGCAGAATGCAATCGCCTTCTCGCAAGTTGATCTGTAAATCTTGTGTCTTGCGCTCAAAGAGGTCACCTTCATCAAAGCCTATAGCTAGTCCTGGCGATTTGATCTGAGTAATTTCGCCACTCTCTTTCTCGTAATACAATGCAGGATCATGCCCGGCTCGGGAGATCGTTAGTGAGCTGTTTTTTCCATCGAGGATTACGTAGGTTAATGTGATAAACATATCTTCCTTCGTGTCTGGAAAGAGTTGGCGATTCACACTCGCCAGAACTTTTGTGGGCGATGATTCACCCACGCTGTAGGCACGGAGCAGACTGCGGCACATGACCATCAAAAGCCCTGCGGGTACACCTTTACCTGAAACATCGGCAATGACAATCCCTAGGCGGTCATTTTCGAGGTTGATGAAGTCGTAATAGTCACCACTAATCAATCGGGCAGGAATATTAATCCCTGCAATATCATATCCATTGATTTTTGGATTAGCTTGGGGAAGAAGAATGCGCTGCACCTCGCGCGCATGCCGAAGTTCATTTTCTAGGGAACGTTTTTCACTCGCCTCTAAGTGGATCAACGAGTTGCCGAGAGCAAACGAAGATTGCTCGGCAATGGAGCGGAAAACAGTAAAATCATGTTCGCCAAAGGTTCCTTGCTCGTGCTCGCGTGCTACAATGAGAACGCCCAAATCTTTCCCCGCGTGAAACAAAGGAGCCGCCATGACAGCAATGTTGCCATCAAAACTGACGAGGGCATCACTCATGGCTTCATGCGATTTCAAGTCAGCAATAAATATCGATTTACCAGAAATAAGGCATGCTCCGAGAATCCCTTCATCAGTGGACTGTTGCGCCATCCGCATGTGGCTTTCTAGAATTCGTGGGTCTTTTTTTGCGCGCTTTGCAATATCGAGCGGCACGCCAATGATCTGCGGGCAATGATCGCTAACAAACTTGGGGATTAAAATTTGCCGATTGGTGTCTATGAAATAAATGGCGCCTCCACTGGCTCCAATGACGTTCACGACACCATTCACAATGATTTGTTGCAGGCGCGTAGCTGAGGTCTCTTGCTCAATCGACTCTCCTAAATTATGCAAAAAATCCAGCATCCGACTCTCTTCTCGACAAATCGCAGTATTTTCAGCGGCGAGTTTTTTAGCCCGCGCCAAATTCTTAAAACCCCAAATGGCGATAAAAAGTGCAACAGCGACAACGGCGATCAAGATGATATAGTGTGCTGGCATGGCGGGTTTTCGATGAGCTTGTTGATCGGTTTATGAATCTGTCGCCGGATCAGATTTTTTTAATTCGTTCTCGAGAACTTCCAATACTAGACCGAATTTCTGCGCATTCGAATCGTTGGCAACAGTAAGATTCTTGTGAGCTTCCAATACCTGCTCTCCTCGCTGTCGTGCGCTCAAGCGCGTCATGTTATCCCACGCACGTAATTGCATACGAACTTCAGGAAGAATCCGTTGCCATGAGGCCGTCGTAGGATTTATCTCCATGAATGCATCCAGCCCTAAATCTTCAAGAGAAGTCGTATTTTTCTCATTGGCAGAGGCGATTTCCATGCGTCCGCCTCCTTTTTGTTTGACCAATCGCAGCGCAAGCCCCGTGAGCGTCCCCATGAATGTTGAGTCCATCCCAGTACATGCTTCGAGATCAATCACGAGACATGTGCAACCTGTTGTGAGAAGGTGTTCCGCGCATTTCTTCATTTCGCTGCTAGTGGCGAAATCCCCTTTTCCTCCACATCTGATCCAGGAAAATCCATCGAAATTGCCAAAGTGTATGTCACTAGATTCGATCACAATGTGTGGGTAATTGATATTATTTGTGCGGTATGCGACAACGACGAAATGGTAACGAATCTTTGCAATTGGTCAATGGCAAACACGTTAGATAGTCAATTTGCTTTGCATCCACCGCTACTCAGACGATTCTCGATGGGTCTTGCCTTGCGTGCTACTCGATCCGAGTCTATGATCGTGCGATGCAATATCGCAATCATGAGGAAACGCGCGTTTTTTTCTATTTAGGAAAAATTCCTGTTGGGTATGCTGTGGGCTTGTCACTACTTTTAGCTTGTTCGATGATACTGAGCACAGTTGTAGGCCCATTGCGCTATGCATCGTGGCTTGCATTCTTTACAGACGTTCCGCTGCAACAGTCATGGTGGCGCATTTTTTTCCAACCGTTGTTCATTTATCCGGAAGTCCGAACCGTGGTGCAGCTTGTGATGATTGGCTATTGCGGTCATCTACTAGAAAGCGCCATGCGACAAAGGGATTTTACCATTTTACTGCTATTTTTATGGCTAGCGGCGCCGATTCTTGCTCTTATACTGATTCCACTTGGTCATTCCTCATGGGCCGGCGTCAGTGTTCTTAGTTACGGATTGTTTTTTGCATTGATCTGCCACCATCCGAATCGTCCAAGCATCTTTGGCATCCCTATGAAATGGATTGGAGTCGTTTTCCTTCTAGGCTGCGCACTGGAACTGATCTCTGTCCGACAGTGGGTGCCGCTACTCGTGCAAAGCATCATCTGGTTTTCCGTTTGGCGATGGATGAAGCATCAAGGCTACGCTCTGCCGTGGGGTATCGCCGATGAGATTGGTATAGAAATGCCCCAGCGAAAGTGGACATTCCGAGACAGGCCAAAATTTCGATTAAAACCGAAAATCAAACCGCAAACACGGATCGATGTAAATGCCTCTTCAGCCATTGATCGGATCTTGGATAAGGTCAGTCGCGACGGCATACACACATTGACGGAAAAAGAGCGTCGCATTCTTCAAAATGCCAGCGATGAACTGAAAAAGTAATTTTCTCCATGATGACACATGTTGTAGGAGTCGAATTAGGTGGAACTAAAACGGTCGTGGCTATAGCCAATCGCGATGGAATCCTCCTTGAGGAAATCCGTTTTCCCACCGTTTCACCCCGAGAAACAGTCAATCAAGTGTGTTCATGGATCAAATCGAAAATCACGGCGGGCGATGCCATAGAAATGGGAATTGCCTCGTTTGGGCCCATTCGGGTCGATGCACACGCCGATGATTATGGTCGATTTTTGGCAACACCTAAGCCGGGCTGGAGTGGATTCTCTTTGATTGATGAAATAGAGAAATATTTCCCCAAATCACGGATCGAACTAGAAACGGATGTCAATGCCGCTCTGCTCGGAGAAATGCGCCATGGGGTCGCCATGGGAATGCGCGATGCCGCCTATCTTACAATCGGCACAGGAATCGGCGCGGGAATTTGTAGCAATGGATCCTTAGTCCACGGCACTCTTCATCCAGAAATGGGGCACATTCGGGTATCGCGGCATCCTGATGACACCTTTGCAGGGACTTGCCCATTCCATGGCGATTGTTGGGAGGGATTAGCGAGTGGTTTGGCGATGGAGAAACGTTGGGGTAAGCCCGCACATACTCTGCCGAATGACCATGCAGGATGGGATTGGCAGGCATGGTATTTGGCGCAAGGGATTCTTTCAGTTGTTGCCATCATGTCCCCCGAAATCGTGATTCTCGGTGGAGGTGTCTCGCAATTTCCCGAATTACGTGACAAAACTGCACATCATCTTGATGTTTTATCGGCGGGATATTTTACGTTCACGGGCGATGACCTCCAATTGGCCGGACTCGGTCAGCGCGCGGGCATTATTGGCGCAATGGAGTTATTGAATCAAACCCGCTAATCATGCCCTGCCTACAGTAACCCAAAAAGCAGGATCGGTGGATCCTGCTTTTTGGGTGCTTACTCGTTTTTTGTTGAGTCGATCGATCAGAAGTGGATGGCGTGGCCTTCAGCCGCGAGGGTGGCCTCGTGAATGACTTCCGACATTGTTGGATGGGCGTGAATGGTGGCGTGGATGTCTTCTGCCGTGAGTTCTTGATCGAGCGCAAGTCCCATTTCTGCGATGAGTTCGGTGGCATTGTCGCCGATGATGTGTGCGCCAAGCAGTTCGCCATGTTCTTTGCCGTAGAGCAGTTTGGCAAAGCCATCGGCTTCACCTGCGGCAATGGCTTTACCAATCGCGGCAAAGGGAATTTTGCCGACACGGTATTCGATCCCCGCCGCCTTGAGGTCGCGCTCGGTTTTGCCAACGGAGGCAACTTGCGGATGGCAATAGGTACAACCAGGGAAATTGCCAACTTTTCGTGGTGTGTGTCCCTCGACGTAAAGTCCTTCGATGCATTGAATGGCTTCAAAGGAGGCAGTATGGGCGAGCCATGGTGGCCCAGTAATGTCACCCGTGGCATATACGCCGGGGATCGAGGTTTGGTAGCGGTCATCGACGTTGATATAGCCGCGATCCGACAGGGCAGGCTGAATACCGCCAGGAAGGACAGGCTGAACACCTATTGCTACGAGGCAAACATCGGCGGTGAGTGTCTCGTTCGCCTTTGGCCCTTCCACAGAGATTTCTACATGTGTCCCGCAGTCTTTTGTAGCGGTCATCTTGGTGTTTGTGAGGCAGCGAATTCCTTGTTTGATGAAAGATTTTTCGAGAGCGTCGCCGATTTCATCATCCTCGACAGGGAGCATGCGTGGTTGCATTTCTACGACGGTAACTTTCGTGCCAAAAGCATTGTAGATATAGGCAAATTCTACGCCAATGGCACCAGCGCCGACGATGATCATCGATTTCGGTTGCTGCGGTAGAACCATTGCTTCCTTCGATCCGATCACGGTAGTGCCATTAAAGGGCAGCGGCGGCAAGGGGCGTGATTTGCAGCCCGTGGCGATCAGGATCTGGGCGGTTTCGAGGATTTGCTGCGAACCATCGGCAGCCGTTACGCGGACTTTGCCTGTGCCTTCCACGCTGCCGAAGCCACGAACATAATCGACTTTATTTTTCTTGAAGAGGAATTCGATGCCGCCGGCGAGTCGATCAGAGACTTTGCGGGATCGGCCAATCACGTTTGACCAATCGTAGGAAAAGCCATCGACCGAAAAGCCAAACTCTGCGGCGCGGTGGGAGAGCGTGTGGTAGATTTCGGCGTTTTTGAGCAGAGCCTTGGTGGGGATGCATCCCCAGTTAAGGCAAGTGCCACCAGCGCGATCGACTTCCACGCAAGCGACTTTTTTCCCGAGTTGTGATGCGCGAATTGCTGCTACGTAGCCTGCTGGGCCGCCGCCGATGACGATGAGATCGTATGCCATGATGATGTATAATTAGAATTTAAAAGGGGGCAAATAGTGGATGGAGTATGCTGGTTTGTCAAAATTTTCTGTTCAAGATCGGAAGCAAAAAACAAAAATTGTCGTATTTATTACCCACGAATGAAATAACTTAGATTTTCCAACTCGGAGGCGAGATCGACTTGGTTGACGACGACATTGGTGGGGATTTCCAAGATGGCAGGGGAAAAATTGAGAATCCCTTGGATTCCCGCTTGAACAAGTTGATTGGTGACACCTTGGGCAAATTCTGCTGGAACGCACAGAATGGCAAGTTTCACGTTGTTTGCGGTGATGAAACTGGTGAGTTCTTCATCACGGTAGAGAGGGATTTTTATTCCGCGACTTGCTGCGGCGTGGATATCCGAATCAAAGGCGGCAACGACCTCGAAACCTTCTTTTTGAAATCCTTGGTAACGTAATAATGCTGATCCGAGATTTCCTGCGCCGACGAGCACGACCGGGCGGAGTTTTTCTTGACGCAAGGCTTCTCGCAGCGCGCTGATGAGGGTGACTACAGGGTAGCCAAGTCCACGGGTGCCCCATTGTCCTAGGTAGGCGATGTCTTTGCGCAGTTGTGAAGAATTTACGCCCGCTGCTTTCGCCAGAGTGGAAGAACTCACAGTTTCATGTTTGTTCTCCGCCAAGCGTTGCAGGCAGCGGTAGTAGGTAGAAAAGCGATAGATGACCTTTTTGGGCAGTGGTGACTTTTCCATACGCGCAAGAGGCTAGCTTTCTTTGGGATGTGGAGATTACGCGCCGGGTAATTCAATAAAGCCCTCAAGCTTACGAATGCGAGTGGGGTGGCGCATTTTACGTAAGGCTTTCGCTTCAATTTGACGAATTCGCTCGCGAGTCACTTGAAATTGACGCCCGACTTCTTCAAGGGTGCGGCTGTAACCATCTTTCAGTCCGAAACGTTGCTCCAAGACCTCGCGCTCGCGCTCGGTAAGGCTATCGAGCACGTCTTTGATTTTATCTTTGAGCATTGAGAAGCCCGCTTCTTCCATCGGGTTGTCAGCAGATTTATCTTCGATGAAATCGCCAAAAGAGGTGTCATCGCTATCGCCAACAGGAGCTTGGAGAGAAATCGGTTGTTGCGCCATTTTGAGAACGGCACGCACACGCTCGACAGGAAGATGGATTTCATCGGCAATTTCCTCGGGGGATGGCTCTCGTCCGTATTCTTGCACGAGTTGCTTCTGCACCCGCATGAGTTTATTGATCGTCTCGATCATGTGCACGGGGATACGGATGGTGCGTGCTTGGTCGGCGATCGAGCGTGTGATGGCCTGGCGAATCCACCACGTGGCGTAGGTGGAGAATTTGTATCCACGGCGGTATTCGAATTTCTCTACAGCTTTCATGAGGCCCATGTTGCCTTCTTGGATAAGATCCAAGAAAGAGAGTCCGCGATTGGTGTATTTTTTGGCAATGGAGATGACAAGACGCAGGTTTGCTTCCACCATTTCATCTTTTGCTTTTCGAGCCATACGCAGCCAGTGACGCAGGTTGCGATTGGCTTCATCAAAGTCATCTGCCGTATGCCAAGAATGTTGTTGGATTTCGCGAAGAGTATTTAGAGATGCTTTATCTTCGGGATTTTGGGCCACTTTTTTGCTATATTTCCAGAATTTTTGCTGGTAGTCATCTACGCGTTCACAGAAATCTTCGATGATTTTTTGTTTGAAATAGAATTTTACGTAATGGCGATTGAGATTGCCTAATCCTTTTTCAAAGTCTTCTTGGAGCTTTTTTAATCCACGGGCACTTTTCGAGGACAGTTGACGAAAGATACCATCAATTTCTCCATGAAGGTGCTTGAGTTGTTCGCATTGGCGTCCCAGCCCCTTCATGTAGCGTTCTCGGCTTTCGATTTTTTTATCCAAAATGACGCGATCGAAGCGCTCTTTGCCTTTTATGAGCTTGTCCGCGAGGTCGAGGTATTCAGCTTGTATGAATCCGAAAACATTGAGGTGCTTGGCGACCTCGATTTCGGCGTCTTCGATGCGTTTGCTAATTTCCACTTCCTGCTCGCGTGTCAGCAAAGGAACTTGGCCCATCTGCTTGAGATACATGCGGACGGGATCATCAAGAATATCAAGCTTTTGCTCACCCTTGCTATCATCGTCATCGAGTTCATCCTCGCCGCGACGATCTTTGAATCGATCAACTTCAGAGGCGTCAATGATGTCGAACTCCATGGAACGGAGTTGTTCCATAATCGCCTCAACATCATTGGGATCAACAATGTTATTGGGCAAAATTTCATTGATGTCGTCGTAGGTGAGGTACTCTTGCTCTTTAGCTAGCTTGATGAGTTCGCGGATTTTTTCTTGAATTTCAGGAGTGTGAATACGGGGCCGATCTTTGCCTTTTTTCGCTTTTTGAACGGGAGCTTCCACAACGACGGTCTCAACTTTGATTTTCGTTTTAGTATTGCTAACTTTTGGAACGCCTTCTACCTTCTCCGCAGTAACTTTGGCAGCTTTTCCTTTTGCTACTTCAGCGGGAATCGTTTTTTTTGCAGGAGTGGACTTTGCTGCTGATAAGCCAGCTTTTTTCAATAGTTTACCTTCGGTTTTGGCGGCTTTAGCGACTTTTTTTTCCGCAACCACGGGCTTTGTAGGCTTCTTTTTCGCGAATTTCGCTTCAGGTTTTGCGGGCTTTTTGCTGGCTTTTTTCGAAACTTGTTTTTTCTTGTCTAACATATTTGCAGATATTGAGTCAGTAATGGAAAATAGCCCAAAGGCAACAAGCTAATCATATTCCAGCTTGAAATAGGGCGGGAAAAGTAGTGCCACGTTTGCATGCTGTCAAGAAAGAAAGTGAAAAATGTTTGAAAGCAGGAGTAAAATCTTCATTTTTCTGAATTCGCGTATTGACAAGGGATGGTCATTATTTTACCAAATCCATCGTGAAAACCCTAATATTTCTCATTTGTCTCATCCCCTGCGTGGTTGTGGCGCAGCCGAAAACGATCGAAGATCTGAAACAAGCCGCAAGAAAAATCGACATCTCAGTCGCTAGTTTCTATCGGCAAAAGAAACTTCCCGTTCCGAAAACGACGGACGATGCGACCTACCTCCGTCGCGCTTTTTTGGTCAGTATTGGCCGAATTCCTACCATCGAAGAAGCGCGAGCCTTCTTGGAAATGAATGATCCCAAAAAGCGCGAAGATTTAGTCTCATACTTACTCGACTCGAAGGGCTACGGCAGCCACATGAGCAACTGGGCCTTTGATCTGCTTCGCCTCTCGGATGGCAAAGATGGCACATCTGCCACTAATGAGCCATATCGCGAATGGGTAAGAACTTCCATCGAGCAAAACATGCCATGGCATGAATTTGTGAATGCACTGCTCGCCTCCAAGGGCGATGGATGGGACCAAAAGACTGCCGCCGTAGGCTATTACACACGAGATCGCGGTATGCCTCTCGATAATATTGCAAACTCCATGCGCATTTTCCTGGGGTCGCGCATGGAATGTGCTCAGTGCCATGATGATCCGTTTGGCGATGCCGAGCGTAAAGACTTTTATAAGCTCGCTGCCTTTACCAACGGGCAAAACACTCTCAATCAAGAATACATGCGTCCGCTATGGGACGAATTTGACGAGTCAACCCGACGGAAAAATAGCGACTACGCCATTGCGCAAATTTTATGGGATAAAGTCTATGGCATGAGTCTAGGTGGTGGTGGTGATGGTCGCATCGCTCTTCCCTCTGATTACCAATACCGCGATGCCCAACCGGGCGAAGTCATTGGAGCCTACACTCCCTTCGGAAAAACCCTACGTATGTCTCCTAACAAAGCGCATGGCGATGGTCGCATCGAACTCGCGAGATGGGTAACAACGAGAACAGGCGAACAATTCCCCACCGTTATTGCGAATCGCATGTGGAAACGGATTATGGGGCGCGGCATTTATGAGCCGATCGATGAATACATTCCAAAAGAAAAAACACATGCACCCGAGCTACTTGCGCAAATCAGCACCATCATGCAAGAATTGAACTATGATCTACGTGCGTTTCAAAAGGTTCTCATGTTCACCCAAACGTTCCAGTTTGCCACGAATCCGAATCCATCAAGTCTTGAGGATGGCGATGATTTTCACGGAAGAAAGATCGAGCGACTTTCCGCCGAAATGATCTGGGATTCACTCATCACATTAGCCAATGGCAATCCAGATCTTCTCCCCCGCCGCACCATGGACGAGCGAATTTACCTCAACGGCAAACCAATTCTTCAAGGGAAAAAATCCATGCCACAACTCTCGCAAGAAGTCCTTGCCTTGCAGTCGGATCGTGAAGTCCGTGCCTATTTTAAAAATTTAGTAGCCGAAATTAATTCCGGCAGCCGCAGTGGCGATGCCCCATCCATGTCCATGATGGGGCAAGCCATGCGATACAATAGCAACGATCAAGTGCGAGCCTCCGAACTTCCCTCGCCAGCGCCCCGCTCGCATTTTCTCTACCTCTTCGGACAATCTGAACGCGATGTCGTGGAGGCCTCAAGCCGCGAGCCAAACGTCGGCCAAGTGCTTTCGCTCATGAATGGCTTTGTGCAAAAAAAACTCGTTAACAATCCCAACGCTCACCTTTATAAAGGATTAACGAGCGCAAAGACCGACGAAGAAAAAATCCGCAGAATTTACATCGCCGTCCTCAATCGCCCGCCCACAGCCACGGAAATGTCATGGATGAAAGATGAAATACAACAGTCCGGTCCCGAGCAAGGGCTGCGCAATATTGTCTCGGCACTGGTCATGTCTGCTGAATTCCTCTTCCTTCAATAAACCTCAACCGTAGAAACCTGTTATGAACTTTTCCCATACCGATGAACTCTCCCGCCGCAGTTTCCTTTCCACCGCAGCCCGCACTTGCTTAGGTGTTCATCTCTTTCCGCTGATTGGTAGCCATGTGGCAGAAGCTGCTCCCGCCACACTGGCACCGAACGCAAAGGCAAAACACATCATTTACCTCTTCATGTCGGGAGGAATGAGCCACATCGACACCTTTGACCCGAAACCGAAGAAAAAAGATGTCATGGGGAAAACCACCGTAATTCCTACTAAAGCAACTGACGTTTTGCTAGGCCATTATCTTCCTAAGACCGCAGCCATCATGGATCAAGTTTGCTTAATTAATTCCATGACCTCCATTCAAGGCGCTCACGAGCAAGGTGCCTACATCATGCACACGAGTTATGCGATGCGTGGCAATATCAAACATCCCGCCATGGGATCGTGGGTGATGAAACTCCGCGACCGCCTGAATCCCGATATCCCTGGCTTTGTTTCCATTGATACCCCCGCCGATCATTCAGGTGGTGGATTTTTTGGAGCAAAATACGCCGCCGCCCCCATCGGTAGCCCGAGCGAAGGATTGCAGGACTCACGCCGATTAACCGAAGTATCAAAAGAGAATTTTGACCGTCGCCTCACATTAGCCGACAAGCTCAACCAACAATTTCATGACCGCTACGCCAATGCCGACGTGCGCGCCTACAGCGATCTCTATCAGGAAGCCATTCGTTTAATGAATTCGAAAGACCTCAACGCATTTAATCTCAATGCTGAATCTGAGGAAACGAAAAAACTCTACGGCACAGGACGCTTTGCACAAGGATGCTTGCTTGCTCGCCGACTTGTAGAACACGGGGTGCGCTTTGTTGAAGTGCAACTCGGTGGATGGGACACACACTACGACAATTTCACCGCAGTGGAAGGCCGCTGCCGTGAATTTGATCAAGCCTATGCCGCGCTCATCGAAGATCTGCATAAACGCGGCAAACTCCAAGACACCTTAGTCGTCGTCGCGACAGAATTCGGGCGCACACCTGAAATTAAAACCGAGCATAGCCTAGGACGTGATCATCACCCCAGTGCCTTCAGTTGCTTGCTTGCCGGTGGTGGGATCAAAGGTGGTATGAAGTATGGACTCACCGACCCCACGGGTGAAAAAGTTCGCAAAGACCCCGTAACCGTTCAAGATTTTAACGCCACCATCGCTCATGCGATCGGCATACCTCATGACCACATACTGATGTCTCCCAGCAAACGACCATTCAAAATCGCCGACAAGGGAACTCCCATCCTCAGTTTATTCAACACATAGTCCCGCAGGTGGTAGCGATCTTGGATCAAGCAACAGATAACCGTCGTTTCGTGCCCACATTACGAAGGCACGAACGATTTCTAAAATCCATCGCCTATCATCCTTTTTGCCCGCTGCTTGCACCCCGCCCCACAAGGGCAAAACAGCCTCGTGTAGGAGATAAATGCCGCCACGATCTTTGCGTAAATTTCTTTTCATCTTCGCGAGAATCAATCGACTCCGATACGGAAATCGTAGCGTATCCCATGCAAAAAAAGTGATCGGCATCAGAGATCGCCTATGATCCAACATCAAGCGCGCCACACGGCGATTCCAGCCACCTCCCGGCGGGCGATACCATGCACTCCGCCAGTCATCGATTTCTAATGCAGTGCCGATTGCCGCATCACACTGCTCAAGATCATCATACCATTCATCATCGGACATCAGATTCGGAATCTTGTGTTGGTATCCATGATTGACAATCAAATGCCCATCCCGATGAATACGTCTCACCAATTTTTCCACGCCCTTGATCTTCGCACCAACAAGACAAAAGGCCGCCGTCACCTTCAGTTCATCGAGCAAATCAAGTAATTCTTCCGTAAGACCATCGCACACTGGGCCATCATCAAAAGTCAAAATGACCACCTTAGGCGGCAGACTCACTTCGGAAAATCGACGTAAAATAGTTCCAAACATGAAGCAATGGAATCGCATTCTCAGAAAATGCAACGCTCTCGTTAAAAAGTGAAGCGAAACGTCGTGGCCGTTTAGTTTGGGTTCGTGCTGGATGTGAGCGGTTCTGAGTCGCAGGGCGAGGAGCAAAGAGGAAAATTTTGGATTTTCAAAGTTGCTGGGGAAACGTTTGGAAGGTCATTCCCGATTTCGGGAGGTATCGGGGAAACGTTTGGAAGGTCATTCTGGATTTTCCGCCTGTGCTTGGATCGATTTATGGACTTGTAGGAACCGGGAATCGATTTTATGCTGTGCGGAGAAATTTATCCTATCATAAACGTGTACCATTTTCTGCATCGACTCTTGAGAGTTTTTACCAATCGATTGATTTGCACCCTGGCAGTGCTGGCTGTGGGCGGAGCGATCTGTTCGGGCATTTCCTTAGAAGAGGAAGGGCGCAAGGCTTTGAAAGAAGGGATTCCCGAAGTTGCTGCCGTTCGTTTTAAGGCGGCATTGATGAATGACTCGTTGGATGCCAGCGCCCGTGAGCGAGTGGGGCTGTTGCTCGTTGAGTCATGGGTTCGGGCTGGTCAATTTGAAAGTGCATGGGAAGCATTTGACGATGCGCGTGCGCCGTCAGGGCAAGAGGCGCGTTTCTGGAAAGGCTTGGCACTAGCGGGTTGCGGGAGGTTCGCGCAGGCGGAGCAGGAATTGCAGGCGTATGCTACTTTGGAAAAAGCCCCGTATCATGATGAATGCCTGATCAGTTTGGCACGGGTTCAAGCGAATAAAGGGGA
>CAMAYN010000032.1 GCA_945862285.1 Akkermansia muciniphila
CAAAAGCAGGAAATTCTTATGAGTTTCGCTATCGTTTGCACTGGCAGGCGCAAAATCCGATTCCCTTACAAAACCTTGCTCATGCCTCGGCCACTCGGATTGGTCGTGGGGGTAATCCGGGCGCTCCCAGACCACACGATCTCACGAAATTCTCCATTGAATTCCAAGGAGATGTTCTGGGGAAATTAGCTTACGGCGAGTTTCCCGAAGTTGTCGCCACCGCATCGCGTGGAGAAATTTTACATTGCCGCACCGAGCCGATCATGGATACGCGGATCTGGCGTGCTGAGTTTGATCTGCGAGTCGATGGCAATGATCCCGTTGAGTTGCGCATGTATTTGAAAAAAGGCGACGCTCCAATGAGCGAAACTTGGATGTTTCAACACTTACCTGCGTTACTGAATCAGACGCGAAATTGATTTCCCATTGAATTGGGTTTGATTGATGCGAAGGAAATCGTTCAAATTTTCAGACGTGAATGGGCTTTTGTTTCTTACGGAAATCGCAACTCTGAATGATTCATGAGTTTTTTCTAAGACAATTTTTGATTGAGTCGTTGATACCATGACAAGAGTCATCAACAACAAAAAATCAAAACTATGATCCACGCAGAATTAAGCACCGAAGCTCGCACAAAATGGGAGGCAATGCGCCGCAACACAACAATCTCATCTATCGTCATTGCCTTTTTGACCGTAGCATTATTGTTGTTAGTGTTAGGCTATTTCACCTTAGCACCCTATCTGAACAATCCTGAGGTTATTATCACCTATAACGGAAAATCGCTGCAGGAAGAAGTAATCGAAAACCCAAAAGTCAACCCTGCTTCGCACCAGAAACCTTCTGCTCCAGCATCTACGAGCGCAAAGGTGATTGCCGCTACAATCAATTCGAACATTGCGATCCCCATACCTGAGATTGAATCGATGAATCCAACGATGAGTTTCGGTGACGGTGATGACTTCGGCGATGGGATCAACGGCAGCGATGGAGGAATAGGCCCAGGAAATGGACAAGGAAACCTGCCGCCGGGTGTGCGCAAGCGTTGTTCTAAAGCTGATCGCCTGCAACGTCTGTCCGAGATGGGCGGCAATGAGGAATGTGAAGAGGCGGTGCTTAAAGCATTGCGATGGATGCAAAAAAATCAGGCTGCCGATGGTTCCTTTCCTGGAGCGAAAAAATCAGCCATGACTGGCCTGGCTTTACTTGCTTACCTTGGTCATTGCGAAACACCTCTATCAGAAGAGTTTGGCGATACCGTACTGAAGGCCATCGTCTATCTCGTGAATCTAAGCATGGCGAATGATGGCAAATGCGCCGATAACTTTACCGATAAGCATTGGCCCTATGAGCATGCCATCTGTGTCTATGCACTATCAGAAGCAACGACTTTTTGTAAACAGCTCAACATTGCCATCCCAAATCTTGAACAAGCTACACAGAAATCTGGACAATTCTTGATTGACAATCAGCACAGCTCTGGCGGCTGGGAATATGCCTATGATGAATCAAATCGACGCGGTGGTGATGTATCGATCGTAGGTTGGCATATCCAAGCATTAAAGGCCATGAAACATACAGATTTGGATTTTAAAAATTTAAAACTATGTGTGAAAAAAGGTTTAAACTATTTAGAAAGCAAGCAAGATGACAATGGCGGATTTGGTTATTCTAGTAAAAAACCCAATGGCAGCTACTACGCGCTAACCGGCGTTGGTGTCTTATGTTTCCAAATGTGGGATAAGCCGTCTTCCTCGCAAGTTCGCAAAGGTGTGAATTACATTGCGAACAATACGAAGCTCGACTGGAACGGTCCCTGTGATCTTTACGCTCATTATTATGAGGCCCAAGCCATGCTAAACCGCGGCGGTAAAGATTGGCAGCATTACAACGCGATCATGCGCGATACGATTCTGAAAAATCAATCCAAGGAGGGCACATGGCTTAGCAAAGGACATGGCGCAGGACTCATGTATCATACCGCACTTTGCACATTGATGTTAGAAGTTTACTATCGCTTCCTTCCTAGCTCCGGTCATCCGATTCACTAAACGGCTCGATGGCTGTGGGTTGGATTGCGTTTTTTGTTTCATGCCAACCCACACCAAGCCCATGCTCACGACGGAACTCATTGGCATCAGAATCGCCGCCAACCATGGTGCCATGTTACCTAGCAGGCAGATGAGCAGCACGGTAACATTATAGCAGAGAGCGAAGATAAATGCCGTGCGCACTGCGGTCCTACGTTGGTGGCTGACTAAAAATAAGTTCACCAGACTACTCATGCCGTGTCCCATCATGTAGAAATCGGCTTTTCTTTCTAATAAGCCAATGTCGGACACCGGCGTTCCTGTCACTGTTGCTTCATCAAAGGCGAGCGAGTCATTCGCGCCATCGCCGACATACAAGCATGCACCTAGTTTCTTGGTCTGTTGCGCTTTTTCATCGGGCAACAATCCTCCGCATACTGAGGTAAATCCTCCGCCAAGCATGCGACACATGGCATCGACTTTTTCTGGAGCATCGCCAGATAATACGTGCAATCGATAGTTCTGTTTCCTGAGCCAAGCTAGACAGGCTGCGGCATCGGGACGAGGGCTTTCTGAAAATCGAAAAACTTTCAATATCGCATCATTTTTTGTCCATATCGTAGCGCCATCGTAGTTCGCGTCAGTTACTCCGCACCAACGCGGTCTACCTAATTTCCAGATGTTCTCACCGTGCGTATAAACTAATCCTAAACCTGCTTCTTCTCGGACTTCGCCTTCAAGCGATGAGGTATTTGACCACATGCCACGAGAGCCAAGTTCTTCCATGAGGGCTCGGCAAATCGGATGAAGTGATCCGCTTGTTAGATTGACGAGAACGGCTTCGTCATCGGCAGACATGCCTGATAACGCTTCGTCAGCATTCGCTAAGCGCGGGCGATTCATCGTAAGTGTTCCTGTTTTATCAAATACCACATCGTGAACTTTCGCAAGACGCGACCATAGCGAATGATTGCGTAAGAATAATCCTACTTTGCGTAAGGTAACCGCCGCGAGGTCATCGGCTAGAGGAATCGCCAAACCTAGGGCACAGGGACATGAGACGACGAAAACGCTGATCATGACCTGGAATCCTTTCATTCCTAAACCATGCCATGCATACCACGCATAGGCTCCCAAACCGAGGATGCTGACTACAGCCATCCACCATCGCAGCAGCCGATCAAGGAAGGCATGATTTTTTTCTGCGCTGGTTCTCACTAAGCGCTCGAGTAGCGAATCTGTCCATGATTCTTCGGCTCGTAACGTAACGCCATCGCGCGCCAAGCATACAGCACCCGCAGGGATGCGCATGCCACTTGCATAATACATAGGCTCTGCCTCGCCGTTAATCCATTCTAACGAAAAATCAGCACCTGCGCCATCGACCACCGCCACCACAGGGCTTACCTTGCCTTTGTCTAAGATGAAGTTCAACCCACGCTTTAATTCATCAAGTAAAATGTCCGAACCATCTGCTCTCGAGTATTTTTCTGCGACGACTTGGCGTTTTCCTAATGCCTTGCGATTGGCATCTACAACCGAAAGTTGCACGATTCTTCCGAGCAACATCAAAAAGACAAAGGTGCTTACAAAATCAAAATACACCACATCCTCGCGCTTCATGAACCAACCGACAACAGAGCCCGCGTAGGCTAGAATCAACCCCGCGGCAATCGGCATATCCATGTGGAAAATACCAGCGCGCAATGACATCCACGCGCGTTTCATGAACCATGTGCCGCCGATGAGCATCGATAGCGAGGCACTCACGAAGGCGATGAGCAGAAACAAACCCGCATGTTCATTGTTGCGATTCATGCCCACATAAAAGGGCAACATAAATGCCATCGTATTCATGGCGAAAGCACCGCATAAACCTAAGCGCATCATCATCCCACGCCGCTCGCTATTGACAGTACCAGTTGCCGCAGTCGGCAATGCACGATACCCGTATTCAGCGAGTTCATTGAAAAAATTCATGACGTCGCATTTCCCCTTGCGCCAGTGTAATTCGAGCTTGCCACAGCCAACATGCACAACGGAGCGGACGGCTCCTTCTTGCTTTTGAAAAATCGTATCAACGAGCCAGACGCATGCCACGCACGATGCTCCTTCGATGCCAAATTCCGCACGACATGTTGCCGCATCACCAGCCTCGACTTCAGCAATTTTTTTCTCTAACAACTCTGGCGGTGTGCGTTCGATCACGCGACCCTGCACGGGCGGCAGCACACGACCTTTAGCGAAGTCGTAAAAGAGATTATGCCCACTGCCTAAGATCATCGCATTGACATGCGCACAGCCCGCACAGCAAAATTTTTCCTCCTTGTTCTGTGGCAGAAATTCTGTTCCGCAATGTTCACATTTTTTCATGGGATTATTCTTTGTTCATCGAGCAGCCGCAGCTCGGCATTTCATCGGCCACAGGTTCATGCAAGGTGCCCTGCAATCGCCACGCCAGCACGCACGCGGTGACGAGGGAAAGACTGCGCTTCATCCAGTTCATCTGTTGCTGATTCAGGCGCATTTTCGCCATCAGCCATTGATAGCGCGTGCCAAGAATCCATAATAAGGGAATCGTTCCAACACAAAAGGCCAGCGCACACTCCATGCCGCGCAATGCCGATGAGGAAAGTAACAATGCCGCGAAAAATAAATACAGCGGCGTGCATGGCAGCAGCGGCGTCATCAGTCCCGCGCCGAGTGCTGAGAAGCATGGCCCCATTTTGAGAAACTTGAAGCGTAGGCATGCGATCATCTTGGTAAAAAGAATCGGCACAGGAAGTTTGAGATGCCCAAGGCACGCATGGAGTAATAAGACTACCACCAGAAACCATGGCAGAACTTTCAGAGGTGAATCGAAGAAATATTTAAGCGGTTGGCTTCCTAGGGCACCGCATAAAGTGCCGACGATAGCATATGAAACCAGACGCCCCGAATGATACAGCGTGGCGACTGTCACGCGTTCATTTTCATCGCGAGCGAGTGAGCCTATGCCGCAGACCAGTGGCCCGCACATGCCTACGCAATGCACGCTGGTCACCATCCCTGCCACAAAGGCTCCCACTAAGGTCGCTTGATCCATTATTTTTTCTGCGAAGAATGTTTTTCTACCTCGATGACTTCGGGCGAATACTTACGCGCTACTTGAATCAACGTAGTCCAGGCTCCACTTATCAAGAGGAATACAGCGACGACGAATACCCATGGATACTTGATGACGATTTTATCTAACATACGATTATTTTTCTGTGGTTGATTGAGATTGGAAAGCTTGTGGATGTGGCCCCATGAAAGAAAATTCTCCTTCTAATGTGACGTCTCCTGGTTGTCCGGTGATGCGGTATTTCAGCTTCACCGTTCCTGCGTAAGCATCATGAGGCACGGCGATGACTGCTGTGCGTTTGACTTCATTTTGTGCGGAAATTTTAAATTCGCCATCGCCACCAGAAAGGACATATCCAGCGGGAGCATCGATGAGTTCTACACGGAAGGTCGCATCTTGATTACGCTTGTTCATGACGCGGTAGCTAAACATGTTGCGCACGGTTTTGGCATCGACGTAGAAGGCAGGTCCGCTGATCCGCGTAAACTCTGCGTAGTAGGGTTTTGCCATGCGCCATGCAAGAAGCGTCATAACTGCCACACCGAGAGCAGCGAGAACAAGATAGACCTTGACCCGCGGACGCATAAATCGACGCTTTTTGCCTTCGAGTCCATTGAGCGAATCATAACGCACCAAGCCACGTGGACGACCGACTTTATCCATGATGGCATCGCAAGCATCCACGCATGCCGCACAGCCGATGCATTCGAGTTGCAGACCATTGCGAATGTCGATCCCCGTAGGACAAACGTTGATGCATCGTTTGCAGTCGATGCAATCGCCCGTCACTTTCCCGGCAGCGCCGCGAGGTTCTCCCCGTTTTTGATCATAGCCGATGATCATCGTATCGTCATCAGTGAGAGCGCTTTGCAAGCGTCCGTAGGGACACATCAAAATACAAAATTGCTCGCGAAACATCGAGAAACAAAACCATAAAATTCCCGTTAGGACAAAGACGAAGGTGAATACCGTGGCATGCATCATCGGGCCTTCTTTGACGTATTGATAGAGGCGTGGCAGCGAAACGAAGTAGGACATGAACACATGCGCAATGACGCCTGCCGCGATGATGTAGAAGCTTTGTTTGATGATCGCCCGAATCAATTTTTGCCTACCCCAAGTAGCATTTTGTAAGGCTTTTCGCTTTATGCTATCGCCGTCGATGAATCGTTCAATCCGGCGGAAAACATGTTCCAAAAACACCGTGTAAGGGCAAGCCCAGCCACACCAAACACGACCTAACAAAGAGGTAAGAAAAAATAAGCTAAATCCTAAGCCGGTGATGCCGAAAAACATCACCCACAAATCTTGCGTTACCAGCGTGATTCCCATCACATGGAAGCGGCGATTTTCCACATCGAGGAATAATGCCGGAGCGCCATTGATAGGAATCCACGGAAGTAAAACATACACACAAATCAGAAGGTAGCCAAAGAGGCGACGTGCGGAGGTAAATTTTCCGCTCACGTCCGCGGGATGAATCACGTAGTGCGAGCCATCCGCATTGATGGAAGTCACACTAACCAAATTTGGCTTCTTCTGAATGGGTGCGCTCATGGAGTAACGGGAGTGAAGTCTTTACGGTTTTCTGAGATTAGGAAGGCTGTCACTTCGGCAATTTGTTTGGGAGATAATTGTTGAGACCATGGTGTCATTCTTGCCCCATTATGCCCTGTTGACTCTGGCGGGGTGCCATCGTGAATCAGTTTAAATATCGCCATTGGCTCTGCTCCGTATTTCCAATTGCCGTCATTGAGAGCAAGACCTGGAAGCGGGAATTTCTGATCTCCAGCTACCATCGTCGCGCTTAAATCTGCAGCGTGACAGGCGACGCAGTTTGTGGTGTAAGTAGCGAGCCCATTGTTAACGATGTTCGTGTCGGTAGACCATTTTTCGATCAGCGTTTTATTGTCGAGACTCGCTAGCGTTGCCTCGAGTTCTTTGCTCTTAATACCCTCAATCACATTCATGCCAGCCACTACTCTTTCCCCATCGGTTTTGTAGTTTTTGGTATGATAATAAATTACCCAATAGACAACAAACCAGACGATGGCAGCATAGAGGGTATAAAGCCACCAGTTAGGAAGCTTTTGGTCATATTCTTGAATGCCATCATAGACGTGATCACGCAGAACGACTTCGCCGTCCTTCTTGGCGTATTGACTCGCAATGTCATATTTATCTTCCTTGTTCATAGCTTTATTCGTTGTTTTGATTCTCTAATGGTAAATGGGATAGATGGTTCCTTTCATTGCGCGACATCCGAATTGCGCGAATGGTGGTGATACAAAAAACAGTGAACATCACCACGAAGGCAACAATCGGCACTGCGTAAGTCCAGCCATCATAAATCACACGTTTAAACATAATCTATTATCTGCTTGAGGTTGATTGATCGATGAGAACTTTGCGTTGGGCATCAGGGTCTAATGCGTTGTTTTTTTCGCCTTCCGGCTTAACGATGCGATAGGCGCCGAGCTTCTGCATGTAGGCGATGAGTGCGATCATTTGCTTACTGGCGAGCTCGTCGCGTAGATCTAATCCCGAGAGTTCTGGCTTGCTCGGATGCAACACTTTTGCGGCGACTAAGTTATCGGCTATTTCTTGCGCTTGTTCGTTGGCTTTCTGAATGATTTCTTCTTTCGTCATCATTGGGAAAGGCACGCCCACTTTTTGTTGGACAGCGATTTTTCTAGGTAAGGCTTTGATGTCAGTCTTTTGTGAGAGCAGGAAAACATAGCTCGGCATGTTCGAATGCTCGTTCATACTACGAGGATTGATGAAGTGATTGTAATGCCAGACGTTATCGCGTTTACCGATGCGCATGCTAAACTTCGCATTTTTGACAATATCGCCGCCTTCGCGCGCTAGATCAGGCCCGGTGCGTTTGCTACCCCATTGATAAGGATGATCGTAGAGTGATTCACCTAAGTGGGAATAATCATCCGCAACACCGGCTCTGCCGTAGCGCATCACTTCAGGCACAAGGGTGCGAATCATTTGCGAGTGGCAGTTATAGCAGCCCTCTGACACATAGATGTCACGTCCTGCGAGTTCGAGTGGGGTGTATAGCTCCTGCAAACGTCCCTCGATGTTTTTATCTCGATTCACAATCAGCGATGGAATGATTTGAACCGCGCCACCGATGGCAACTGAGATCAGCACCAATACCGAGAATGGTACATAGTTTTCTAACAAACGTTCATGCCATCCGGCCCACTGCATCGAGTTTCTGCGGAATGTACGGACAGCCTTGATCGTAAGGAGAACTAGGCAAACAAGCGCTGCAATGTTTGCGCCCCGTGGCAAGAAGAACCAAGCACACAAGAGGATGATTCCAAGCACAACATAACCGATCGGGTCGCGCAGAATCGCTTCTGCCCAGCGCATCGTATCTTTTTTCTCCACGCTGGGAACTTCCACAGTTCCATTCACCGCCTGGGCACTGCGAATAGTGGCGAAGATATTGATCGCACATAAAATGAAGCCGATCAAATACAAGGTTCCACCAACGGTGCGCAGCCAGTATTCGATATGAATCGCACGTAGTGTCTCAACGAATTGGTATTTCAATGTCGTTCCGCCTTCTGCTAATTCATTCAGCATCAGACCTTGTGAAATTCCAGCCACCCACAATGCCGCCACGTAGAGCAGAATCCCCACTAAGCCACACCAGAAGTGCATATTGGCCAAAGATTCTCTCCATAGCGGTTTATTCCACAAGCGCGGCACGAGCCAGTAAAACAATGCTGCTGCCATGAAGCCGTTCCAGCCCAAGGCTCCTGAGTGAACGTGACCGATCGTCCAGTCAGTGTAGTGCGATAGAGCATTCACCGCGCGGATCGAAAGCAAAGGACCTTCAAACGTTGCCATACCGTAAAAGGTAATGCCTGCGGCGAAAAATTTAATTACCGGATCGGTGCGGAGTTGTGCCCAACCTCCGCGCAATGTGAGCAGGCCATTTAACATGCCGCCCCATGATGGAGCCCAAAGCATTAAGGAAAAGAGCATCCCTAACATCTGTAACCAACGTGGCAGATCCGTATTTAACAAATGGTGAGGCCCTGCCCAGATGTAGAGGAAAACTAAGGACCAAAAGTGGACGATCGATAAACGATACGAATACACCGGACGATTCGCTGCTTTGGGTAAAAAGTAATACATGATGCCGAGAATCGGCGTAGTCAGGAAAAACGCTACTGCATTATGCCCATACCACCATTGCACCAAGCCGTCTTGTAATCCGCCGAAGATCGGGTAGGAATGAATCCATGAAGTAGGAATCGAAAGGTGATTGACGATGTATAGCATCGCAATCGTAATGATGGTAGCGATGTAAAACCACAGCGCGACGTAGAGGCTGGGCTCATTGCGTCGGGCGAGGGTTAGGAAAAAGTTGATCGCAAAGACCACCCAGATTACGGCAACGGCGATATTGATCGGCCAGATCAATTCGGCGTATTCTTTCCCGCGAGTTAAGCCTGCTGGTAAGGTAATTGCTGCGGCGACAATGATTAACTGCCAACCCCAGAAATGGATTTTCGATAAAGAATCCAGCCCCATCCGCACCTTACACAGCCGCTGCGTGGAGTAATAAACACCCGCAAACATCATGTTCCCCACAAAGGCAAAAATCACCGCGTTGGTGTGCAGTGGACGCAATCGACCAAATGATAAAAATGATAGACCCTCTGTCTTAATGGCACCGAAGGAGAGAACCTCGAGAAATTTTCCATTCATCCTCCAGTCCGACAACTGCGTAGCGATAATCACGCCGACCAGCATGCCCACAATACCCCAAATCAATGAGGCCAGCATGAACTGCCTTACGACACCGTCATTGTATTCAATTTTTGTTTTGTTTTCCATAATCACAACTCTTTTTTTCCTTGAGCAAGGTCCGCAGAATCATCCAAAGGTAGAAGAGAGTCGCGCTCAGGCGATGCACCACGGCTCGTCTCCCTCACGAAACAAGCGATGAAAATACCGGCAAGGCATGTGCTAACAAGAACGGTTAAAATGATGACTCCCATGATTCAGCGGATGACCCCGCACACATGAGAGTTTGCAGAAAGCAATGTCATTTCGCTACGCATGGCTTGCCATAGATCATGCATAACTTTGCATGGTTGGCGCAAATTTAGGCACATGAATCGCTGCCCCGCGTCGTCGATATCATCAATCCCTTCATTGCAGTATTTCATATTGCATATCTTAAATATGAAATGTTTTAACCGATAAATTGTGGATTCTAAGATAATTGAGTGGGAATGAAGTGTCGATTTTTTCCCAGCCTTACTGTGCGGAATGTTGGAAAACATTTCGTCGTAGCTTCATCACTTTTACAAAGGATGAAATACCGTTATCTCGGTTGGAGAACTTCAACTTTGACTGGGGCGATGCCACGGCTGTAGAAGCCTAGGCGCTGGGCGCAGCCGATAGTTACGTCGAGAATCCTGCCACGGGTGTAAGGACCACGATCGGTAATGCGGAGAATTTCTGATTTTCCATTGCTGGTATTTGTGACGCGCACGTGTGTGCCCATGGGCAAAGTTTTGTGAGCTGCGGTGTAGGCGTCATTGTGAAGTCTTTCACCGCTGGCGGTACGCGTGCCAGAATTGGTTTTCACGGAATACCAAGATGCTTTTCCTTCCATTACCGTTTTTACTTTCCAGTCCTTACCAAGCGGGGTGGTAGTGCTGGAATTTTTGTGGGCCGTAAAGGCATCACCCGCACAACTGCAAAGTGCTGCAAATGCTAGTGCAGCAAGAATTTGTTTCGTTCGGTAGAATTTCATCGGCACGTGGTTAAAAGCTACAAAATGCTATGGCAAGGAAAAAATTTCTCCTACATTGGCGAAAAGATATGGTATTTCTCGTTGAGAATTACTGCAGGAGATACTTGCTTGCTTGCTCTACGTCCTTGTCACCACGTCCCGAAAGATTGGCGATGATGATTTGATCGGGCGGCATGGTGGGGGCTACTTTGCGCAAGTAAGCTAATGCATGAGAGCTTTCGAGCGCAGGAAGAATGCCCTCGGTCGTCGCGAGGCTCTTGAAGGCGGCCAGTGCTTCGTCGTCGGTGGCGTAGGTGTATTCGACGCGGCCAATGCTCTGCAGGAAGGCATGCTCGGGGCCAATGGCGGCGTAGTCGAGACCGGCACTGACAGAGTGGGTGAGTTCGATCTGGCCATCATCATTGGCGAGCAACCATGTTTTGGTGCCTTGGAGAATGCCGAGTTTACCGCCTTGGAAACGAGCGGCGTGGCGTTCGGGGATAATGCCGTCACCGCCGGCTTCTACGCCCATCATGCGGACGTTTTCATCGTCGAGAAAGGGATGAAAGAGGCCGATGGCATTCGAGCCACCGCCCACGCAGGCGACAAGTAAATCGGGCAATCGGCCTTCTTTTTCTAAAATTTGCTCCCGTGCCTCGATGCCGATGACGCGGTGAAAATCCCGCACCATCATGGGAAATGGATGTGAGCCAAGGGCAGAGCCGATAATATAGTGGGTGTTTTCCACGGTGGCGACCCAATCCCGCATGGCTTCATTGACAGCCTCTTTCAGTGTGGCTTGACCTGCGGTGACGGGGACGACTTTTGCCCCCATGAGACGCATGCGCGCGACGTTGAGTGCCTGGCGTTCCATATCGACCTTGCCCATGTAAACCACACATTCCATGCCGAAGCGGGCGCAAACGGTGGCTGTGGCTACGCCGTGCTGGCCTGCACCAGTCTCGGCGATGATGCGCGATTTGCCAATTCGTTTGGCGAGGAGGATTTGTCCTAGGGCGTTGTTGATTTTGTGGGCGCCGGTGTGGAGTAGGTCTTCGCGCTTGAGGTAGATTTTCGCACCGCCAAGTTCTTTCGTCCAGCGTTCGGCGAGGTAGAGTGGCGTGGGGCGACCCACGTAATTGTGGAGAAGGGAATCAAGCTCCATTTGAAATGCGGGATCGCGGCGGGCGTCAGCGTAGGCTTTTGCTAAGTCCTGCAATGGAGTCATGAGTGTTTCAGGAACAAACATACCGCCAAAGGAGCCGAAGTGTCCGGTAGCGTCGGGAAAAGAAGTAACAGTAGAACTCATGCAGGTGGGAAATGAATCAAAGATCAGAGAATTGTCAAAGTGGATTTACAACGAGCTCGCAGGCCAATCGAGATCGATCCAGTCTTGTCCGTTGATGACTTCGGCGAGAAGTGGGGCTTGGCAGAGCTGTGGGATGATTTTTTTGTTGGTTATGCAAGCGGTATCAAGCTCATCAACAAGGTGATTGAGGATGATGCCCGCCAGATTCAGGCCGCTGGCACGGATGGCTTGCACGGTGAGTACGCTGTGGTTGATGGCACCGAGTTTATTGGCGATTACCAGTATAACAGGTAATCCCATTTCACGTGCTAAATCGGCCATGGAGTAGGAATCGGTAATCGGAACTTCCCATCCGCCACAACCTTCTACGAGCACAGAAGGGTAACGAATGGTGAGCGATTTCCATGCTTGCACAAGTGGCTGCGGATTGATGTTACGGTTTTCAAGTTGTGCGGCAACCCATGGCGCGACGGGTGTTTTTAGCCAAAGTGGGTTGACTTCATCCATGGAAGCACCGCCACTGGCTTGAGAAAGGATTTCTGCATCGGTGCGCTCGCCGCAACAGATGGGTTTGTATCCGATAGCATTTACGCCGTTGTCGCGCAGGGAGCGAAGCAATAAAGAGGTGATGTACGTTTTGCCGACGTTGGTATCAGTGCCGGCGATGAAGAAATTCATGGATTCGATGGGGTAGAGGATTCTGATTTTTTGGTAGAATCTTTTTCGGGAGAAGGCGGCGTTTGTTCGACTGGCACGGCTTTAGGAGCATTGTTCAGCAAGGTTTCATTGATGCTCTTTTGGAGTTCTCCCGCTTGTTCAAGTAATTGCTGAACTTTGATCTGATCAGCACCGATTTGGCCGAGTTGGCTGCGGAATTTTTCTCCTTCGGCTTGGTAGCCAGAGAAGCGTGCGGTGGGATCCTCGCCGATGTGTTGTTTGATTAGGAACCAAATGGCGAGGGCGGCGAGAAAGGAAGCCAGCTTCACTGGCCAGTTATTTTTCAGTGACGTTTTCATGGGGAATCAGATCTTGCAAAAATAAGGCTTCTAATTTGGCGCGGAAGTCTTGTGCATTGGTGCAACGCGTTAGCTCGCCATCATTGACTACGGATATCGTGCCAGTTTCCTCGGAAACAACGACAATGACGCAATCGCATTCTTCGCTCAGTCCAATGGCGGCGCGATGCCTCAAGCCGATGGAGCGATCGTTCAAATCCTTCTGGCTAATCGGGAAGACACAAGCGGCACCGGCGACTCGATCGTGGGCGATGATCATACCGCCATCGTGAAGTGGAGATTTGATTTGAAAAACGGACATGGCGAGTTCTTGCGAAAACAGGGCATCGAGCTTGACACCGGAATCGAGGTATTGTCGTAAGCTGATGCCGCGTTCGATGGCAAACAAAGCGCCAATGCGTTTTTTCGATAATGCCACTACAGCTTCGGCGAATAATTCGAGGAATGCGAGTTTGCGAGTCTTGGAAAACATGAAAAGGCGGCTACTGCCTAATTTCGCAAGGGCATTGCGAAGCTCAGGTTGGAAGATCACAATCAATGCTAAAGCTAATGCAGCTGCCGCTCTGGTGATGATCCAACTAATGACTTTAAAGTCAAAAATATAGGAAATTAAGGTCAAGGAGATCAAAATCGCCGCGAGACCGACAAGGATACGCGCACCTTGCGTCGAGTGAAAAACTCGCGTTAGGTAGTAGATTCCCATGGTAAGCATGAGGATTTCGATGGCATCATGCCAGTAATTCGCGAATATGTTCCCTATCAAAAACATCTGCGACAGAATATCGACTATAAATCCTGATGTCATTTATTTTTTCCAACAAAAATCCAAGCCTCAGACCGGCGACGCGGGATAATGAACCAACAGAAACCAAACAACTGTTCGATGATGTTATCGACCACGGCGATGATTGCGACGTTGCGACGATGGTTGTGGTTTTTTTTCTGGTTTGGGGCCATTACTGGTCAAACGACGGTTTTTTGCAGCTTCGTGCGCGGAGGCGAGAGTTGCGCTGTGCCATTGGTGATCTGTCCAAGCATCAATGGGCATTTTAATCGTCTTCTCAATATCGCGCAAATATTCGAGTTCGTCCTCGGAACAGAACGATACCGCTTTCCCTTCCGCTCCTGCACGAGCCGTACGACCGATGCGGTGCACATACGCCTCCGGTTCATTTGGTAAATCAAAATTGACCACCAAGCCTACGGCTTTGACATCCACGCCGCGCGCTGCGACATCGGTAGCAACCAGCACAGGTGCTAGGCCTTTCTTGAATCGTTCAAGGGCTTTTTCTCGCTGTGCTTGGGATTTATTTCCATGAATCGCCTCGGAAGGGAATCCTGCCAAACAAAGATGCTTAGCAAGTTTATTCGCCCCGTGTTTGGTGCGACTGAAAACAATCGTTAGATTCTGTCCCGTCATGCCAGACTGTTCACGCAGCAACTTTTCCAGCAGGGGCTTTTTATCCTCGCGATCAAGAAAACATACAGAATGAGCGATTTTTTCCGCAGTTGTGGCTTCCGGTGTAATGCTAACATGCGCGGGATTATTTAAAATCGACTTCGCCAAATCCACGATACTCTGAGCCAAAGTAGCGGAGAAAAATAGCGACTGCCGCCGTGGAGGTAACATCGCGACGATGCGTTTCACATCGCGTAAAAATCCCATATCCAACATACGATCCACTTCATCTAGGACGAAAAATTCCACTTCAGAAAGATTAATGAATTTCTGTTCGATCAAATCTAGCAAGCGACCGGGAGTCGCCACTAGCACGTCTACGCCGGGACGCATCGCTTGGATTTGTGGCTGCATACCCACGCCGCCATAGACCATAGTTTGCTTGAAGCGCACGTGCTTTCCGTAGGTAGAAAAGCTCTTGCCGATTTGTAATGCGAGTTCCCGCGTAGGTGCGAGAATTAAAGATCGGCAACATTTACTGCTCATATTTCGCGGCTTTTCGTGCAACTGATGCAGGATGGGAAGGGCAAAGCTGGCAGTTTTTCCCGTTCCCGTTTGCGCACAACCAAGCAAATCTCGACCTTGTAAAAGCAAGGGAATCGCCTGTTCTTGAATCGGGGAAGGAGTATTATAATTCAGCTCGCGTAAAACGCGATGCAATGGCATAGCCAATGGCAATGCCTCGAAAGATGTAGGTGTCATTTGTGTTCTTGAAGATCCAACAGCATTTACGTGTCGGAATGTAGGGATGAGAAATAGATTCGAACCTCAGCAATCTCTCTCATCATACAAGACTGAAACAGGCAAACATCGGGAGGATGCTTGTTGACACGATCTCGAAAAAAATCATGCGACGCAAAAGAGAGCATGCTTAGGACGAAATGGCGAGCTTTCTTTTTAGCTAAATAAAAATTACGGCTTTCGGGTGTTATTTTTCATTCGTGCAACACGCACCCGCATAGGCAACGCGAATTGCACTTGCCTAGTTTCAAAATACAGCATACGAAATGCGCGATGACATCCATGCACGCATACGAGAAATTGCCACTCTTTTCGACGGGCCTTATTCTTGGTGTTCTATTACTTCTGATCCATTCCTTCATGCTCCTAAAAGCCGAGCCGACCATGGCATTTCTGCGGAAATTTCATCGCAATGACTCACTGGGACGTGTGCTTTTAGGAATCGGTTTGCTATGGTTTTGGTTTTTGCTGGCTCCAGAGGGCAAGGGGCCGCTGAACTTCTTAGCCATGAATATGACGGAATTTAATCCCGCAAAGCCGTACTTGCGCTGGTTGATTCCAATATTTTTTGTGCTGATTGCGACGTCGGTTCAAGAATATCTTGCCGTGCGTGCTCTCGGGTTACTTTGCTTACTTGGTGTGCAACCGATCTTAGAATCGGCGTTTCTGGAGCTGCCTACGACGCGTCTTCTGCTGCCGCTTTGGTGCTATGCACTCATCGGTGCCAGCTTGTTTTGGGTGGGCATGCCTTACACATTTCGCAATCTTGTGACATGGGCTACGGCTTCGCAAAGGAGATGGAAAAGTCTTTGCGTCGCAGGAGCCGTTTATGGAGTTGCGGTGATTTGGTGTGCCCTAGCCTACTGGCGCGGTTACTGATCCTACTGGCGCGGTTACTGATCCTACTGGCGCGGATACTAATGCAGGTTATTTTTAAATCGAAGAGGGCAGATGTTTTTTCGCAAAACTGCGGATAATCGCCAGCAATCGCGAGGAAAGTGGATCAATTTCCTCTTTGTACCATGCACCAAGACTCAGCGGGGGCATTTCTTCTATTGGGATTGCGATCCTTCCATTTCCTTCTTCTTCCTCCGATTTTGGGGTTTGAATCCCAATGCCAAAGCCGAAGTCTAGGGCAACGTATTTTGCTACGTGACTGAGGGATGAAACCTCGATGGTGGTGTTCCATTCGATTCCCGCTTTACGTAGTGCCGCAAGTTTATGGCGCATCAAGAGGTTGTTTTGCGGTAGCGCGACGAATCCCGGCTTCTCTTGATTTTTGAGAAGTTTCAAAAAATCCGACCATGTGCGAATTTCACGCTGTTGACTCGGCGGAACCAGCAAAACTAACGGCAGGGTAGCGAGAATTTCGACGAGGGGCTTGGTGCCGATTTGCACATACTTGGATACCATGCCGATGGCGATATCCATTTCATCGTCGCGCACCAGTTGTGCAAGGTCTTGCGACGGTGCCTCGCGCAGGACGTGGCGTGTTCGCGTTTTGGTGTCTAATTCTTTGAGCAGTTCGGGAAGGTAGTTGCGGATGATGATGTCGGATGCGGCGATCCGCAGTGGTTTATCGTCATCGATCAAAAGCGAATCCTTGAGCAGCCCCATGCGCAGTCGGAGTCGTAGGGCTTCTTCATAAAATTTTTCGCCCGCTTTGGTAAGTTGGAATGGTTTGCGCTGAAATAGGGTTACACCAAGGAAATGTTCCAGTTGCGCCATTTGTGCACTGAGAGCAGGTTGAGAAATGGAGATTTTCCCAAATCGCGATGCCGCAGATAGTCCACCCGCATCGCAGATCGACAGAAATAATTCAGTGGCATACCAAGGAAAGGGGTTCATATACGGCTATTTGTTTAAGCTGACTTGGAACGTTGCAATTGTGACTAAATTCTTCAAATGATTTTAAGCGACACAATGAGGATTTCGATTTAACACAAATATCAGGTTATCCATGAATCATGGTTTAAAAAATTATCCATTTTCAAAGCTGTATTTAATTTATGTTTTTATTGATCATCTTTCGTGTTTGAGAATTTTCTGCACATTAGAACGACGAAAACGAAAAAAGAAGAGCAAAAAAATGGTGCTACATACCAAGTCCAATCCGGGCGCGAACCTCCCGACCAAGCATTTCCTATTCCTATCATTGTAATAAAGATGGTTGCTGTTAATAGGGTTACAAATATAAGATATAAACCCATAAAAAAAGCTTTCATGCGTGATTTTGTCTTAAAAATCGCAATTAAGAAATAGATTGCGGCGAGGTAAACCCCAATGAATATAAGTAGAAACTCATCCATGATTTTTAAT
The DNA here is from genome assembly GCA_945862285.1 of Akkermansia muciniphila. Lineage (GTDB taxonomy): Bacteria > Verrucomicrobiota > Verrucomicrobiia > Verrucomicrobiales > Akkermansiaceae > UBA956. Next base: position 17,757 of record CAMAYN010000032.1, read on the forward strand.
TTATGTTTTGCAGAATATCTTGAAAAATCACATCCGCTCCGGCACCTGAATGCCTAGTAAGCCCATGCCTTTTTCAAGGGTCGCGGCTGTGAGGTGGCACAGCGTGAGGCGTGTTTGTTGAGCGACGCCCTCGGCTTTCAGAACGGGACAGGCCTCGAAGAAACTATGGAAAGCCCGTGCGACTTCGAGCAGGTAGTTGGTGAGAATGTTCGGGCGGCAGTCATCGAGAACAGTGGGTAAAACTTCAGCAAAGCGGCAGAGCAAACGGGCGAGGTTTTGCTCGGCTTCTTCGCTTAGGAAAATATCTTGTCCTAATATAAACTCCCGCTCCAGCTTGCGGAAAATCCCTCGGCTGCGGACGTAGCTGTAAAAGAGGTATGGCGCGGTATCGCCTTCAAGCGAAACCATTTGTGCGAGGTCGAAGACGTAATCCGACATGCGGTGATGTGCCAGTTCGGTGAATTTCACGGCACTGATGCCGATGTTTTCTGCCAGTGCGGCACGTTCTTCATCGGTCTCAAGACGACTGCGTTCGTTGACCGTCGAACGCGCAGCGGCAATGGCGTCATCGAGCACATCGGCTAGCTGCGGCAAGTCGCCAGCACGAGTTTTTAGTGGTTTGCCGTCGGTGCCGAGAATGGTGCCGAAGGCCACGTGGCGGAGGTCGATGTGGCCAAGCTCGATACGCTGTGCGACATGGAATAGTTGCTGGAAGTGAGAGGATTGGCGATGATCTACCACATACCAGATCGCATCGGCCTGCCACTCGCGATCCCGATAGACGATGGTGGCAATGTCGGTGGTGGCGTAATTAAAACCACCGTCGCTCTTGCGAATCATCATCGGAAAATCCGTCCACTCGCCGTCTTTGCGAATCAGGAAAGGATCTTTGGTCGCGTCGGTGATGGAGTGATCAGAGAAAATACAAATCGCCCCGTCGCTCTCGCGGGCGATGTTTTGCGCGACGAGTTTTTCTACCAGCGGTGCGAGTTCATCATTGTAAGAACTTTCGCCTAACCAAAAGTCGAAGGAAACATCAAGGCGGTGGTAAATTTCTTGCAGGCCTTTTTTCGATAAATCGAGACAACGATGCCAAATCGCGAGGTTTTCCGCGTCGCCTTGTTGGAGTTTTACGAGTTCCAGACGGCATGCCTCGCGGATGGAGTCATCGGCTTTTGATGCGTCGCTCGCATGGCGATAGAGGCGCAGAAGTTCGGCCAGTGGATTCGCGAGCAGATTTTCTTCATTGAGGATATTTTTCCACGACCACGTGACCATGCCAAATTGTGTGCCCCAGTCGCCGATGTGGTTGTCGCGAATGATCCGATGGCCAAGGAAGCGGGCGATGCGCGATAGGCTATCACCAATGATGGTCGAGCGGATATGCCCCACGTGCATCGGTTTGGCGACGTTTGGTGCGGAGTAGTCTAACACGATGGTTTGCGGTTCGGTGACGGGTTCGATTCCGAGGGTCGGGGAGCTAGCACAAGCGAGAATACGAGCGGTGTATTTTTCGGGGAGAATGCGAAAGTTAATGAAGCCCGGGCCAGCAATTTCGGCGGTAGCGGGGATGTCGCTAGGGAGGGCGGCGATGATTTCCGCAGCAAGCGCGCGCGGGTTGGTTTTGCGAGTTTTGGCGAGCACCATCGCGGAGTTGCTTTGATAATCACCGAAGCGCGAATCAGCGGCGGGAGTTACCGTGGCGGTCGTTCGTTCACCAAAAAGACTCGTCAAGGAATGGCTAAGGGCGGATTCAAGTTGTTGGGCGAGCGTCATAAGGACGCATAGTCAAATCCACTGCCAGAAGAATTGCAATGCAGAATATCCTCTTTTCGTGTGGCTTTTTTTACAGGATTTGCTTTGTTTCCTGCGTGACTCCATTAGATCAATCCACCGCCAAAGCGGAAGCACTCATCGAAGCATTGCCGTATCTCCAAGCATTTCGCGGCAAGACAGTGTTGGTCAAGATGGGCGGATCGGCGATGGAAAATCCTGAACTCGTCGCCAAGGTAATGCGCGATATTGTTTTTCTCGAAGTTGCTGGCATCAATCCCATCGTAGTTCACGGAGGTGGTAAGGCGATCAGTGCGGCGATGGAAAATGCCGGACTTGAAGCGAAATTCGTCGGCGGTTTTCGTGTTACCACAGACGAGGCGATCTCGATTGTCGAAAATGTCCTCACGGAAGAAATTAACCCGAGTCTGGTGCGGATGATTCGCGACTTCGGAGGAAAAGCGGTGGGTATTCCCGGCACGGATGTTTTTTTTGGCGAAAAAATGAAGGTGACGGATGCCGATGGACAACGCATTGATATCGGTCGAGTGGGCGAAGTGGTAGGCTGCACACTGGGGCGCATGGACAGCGCCCATCAAGCGGGAATTGTGCCAGTTATAACACCACTCGCTGCGGAATTATCCACGGGTAAGCCGCTCAATATCAATGCCGACCTCGCCGCCGCCGCACTGGCGAAAGAATTACGGGTGGCGAAATTAATTTATCTATCGGATGTTCCGGGCTTGATGTTAGACCCGAAAGATCCATCCACTTTAATCAAATCGGTGAACCGCGCGCGGGCCGATGCCATGATTGCCGATGGCACGATTTCCGGCGGCATGATTCCTAAAATCAAGAGCGCCTTGGATGCGCTGAATGCTGGCGTGCGGAAAGTCCATTTCATCGATGGAAGGCTACCCCATTCGATTTTGTTAGAAATTTTTACTGAGTCGGGCATTGGTACCGAAGTGTCGCGATGAAGGAAAAACCACCACAGAAAAAGCGCTTATCGGAAAATTACAGCGGCTTATTGCCGAAAAAAGGCTGGGCCGGGCGCAACGCAAAAATCCTCCGCAATCACGTGGTGCCGGGGCTTTTTCGGAAACGCAGCGGCGAAACTAAGCCCATCGACCTCACGCCATTGGCGACGGATCAAGTGCGCGTCACATGGATTGGTCACTCGGGATTTTTTGTGGAAATTGGCAATCGCACCACCGTTATCGATCCGAATTGGGCAAAGTGGCTCGGCTTCCTCAAACGGATTCGCGAACCAGGGTTGCATTTACATGAATTGCCAGAGGTCGATCTCGTGCTGGTCAGCCATGCACATCATGACCACATGCATAAGAAAAGTTTGAAGACACTGCAATCCAGCCACGGCGTCGTCGTGCCGCGTGGCAGTGCCTCGCTGGTGCGTCGTCTCGACTTCAATCATGTTCACGAAATGCAGGTCTGGGATCAAATTGACTTCGATGGTATGGAAGTGATTCACACTCCTGCCTTGCACTGGGGCGCGCGCTTCATTCACGACACGCATCGCGACTACGGCGGCTACATCGTCCGCGCCTCGGGTCGCTCGGTATTTCACTGTGGCGATAGTGCCTACTTTTCGGGCTTTAAGGAAATTGGCAAACGGCATGAAATCGATGTGGCATTAATGCCCATCGGAGCCTACGAAGCCCCCAGTGGTCGGGATGTTCACATGAATCCCGAAGAAGCCGTGCAAGCATTCATTGAACTCGGCGCAAAATCCCTCATACCCATGCACTACGGCACATTTCCGTTAGGCAACGAACCCACCCACGAGCCAGTAGAACGCCTTCTCAAAGAAGCCGATCGCCTCGGCGTTGCCCACTGTGTGATCGTGCCCGCGGAAGGGGAATCAGTGATTTGCTGAAAATCTGACAACAACCCTAACTAAAAAATCCTCACAACAAGAAATGTAAGTCCTAGTCTCGTGCAGTATTTTTCATGGATCAATAATACCAACGAAGACACTAGGGAGGCGTGCTTAAAAAATAGGTGCATGAAGCTTCCGATTCAGAAATTCTCCTTGCTTGGTATTTCTGGAGTCAGTAGCGTGGCGCATGTTCCGTAACGCACTCTCGCTCACTGCCGCATTACTTTTTCCTTTATCCGCACAAAACACTCCAACTCCTCTCGCGGGAGCAGCACAAACGACTCCGAGTCTCGCGCAGTATTTTTCATGGATCAATAATACCAACGAAGGCACTACGGAGGCGCAAACGATGGCGAACTTGGCTTTTTTCCAATGGCTCAAGGATGAATACGGCATGATCCTAGATATCTATGCCTTTGATGCAGGATTTGTGGATGGCAAAAACTTTACGGATATCCTCGCCCAGTCGCCACGCTTCCGCCAGCAATTTCCGCAAGGTCTGGACTTAGTCTATCAAACGGCAAAAAAAATGAATACTCGTCTCGGTCATTGGGGCGGGCCAGATGGCTTTGGCACTACCGCCGAAAGTGAGCAAGCACGTATCGATATGATGGTTTCGCTGTGTCGCGATTACGACTGGGCACTTTACAAATTCGACCTCGTCTGTGGTGATTTGCGACCAGAAAAAGAAGCGTCTTTCATTCGCATGATGAAAGAATCCCGCGTCCATAGCCCCGATCTCATTGCGCTCAACCATCGACTTCCTTTAGGCAAAGAAGGTCTTTCGCTGATGACCACCAGTCTATGGGATGGACAGGAAACGTACATCGATGTCCATATTGGCAATAAAACCACTGCGCCACACCATCGTGCGGCTTCGCTGAATCGCGGAAATACGGATGAATTTGATCGGCTAATGGAAGATCACGGCGTTTGTATTTCGTCCTGCCTTGATCGCTATGATGACGAACTTATTTTGCAGGCCTTTGGGCGCAATCTCATATTGGCACCTGAAATTTATGGAAATCCTTGGCTGCTGAGCGATGACGAATTTTCCAAACTAGCACGCATTTTTAATCTCGCACGACGCTATCGCGACATTCTGGTCAACGCCAAGGCACTTCCTGCGGAAAAATATGGCCCTCACGCTGTTTCCCGAGGAGATGAAAACACTCGTTTTTTAACTCTTACAAACCTCACGTGGGAACCAGTCACTTACCAAATTTCTGCTGGTGAAGAAATCGGGCTTACTAAAGCAAAGCAAGTGGAACTTCGCCAACTCCATCCAACCGAAAAAATCATTGCCACCATCCCTTACGGCAGCAGCAAAAGCATCATCGTGCCGCCCTATCGCTCATGCTTACTGATGGCGAGCAGCGAGGAAATCAACGAAATCGCCGTTAACGGATGCGATTACCAAGTGATACGCGATACGCCTGGCAAGCCTGTGCAAGTTCGGCTGCTCGGCAACCCCGGCACCGTCATCGGAATCACTCTACCCGCCAACAAAGAAAAATTTACCGCAGCGAGCATCGAAGGGAAAAATGCATCAGGACTCCTCAAGGGATCGACTCTAACAGTCACCTTCCCCGGCAACCCGATGCTCCAGCCATGGCACCAGAAGTTGACCACACCGACGCGCGCCGATCTGCCAAAAGATGCCGAAGCCCTCTACGAGTCCACGTGCTTTGCTGCGGACAACAACTCGCTGGAAGCGCGATCCGTCGTTCGCTCCGGTGCAACAAAAATCCCAGCCGTCCAAGCGGCTCGTGATGCGTTTTTTGATCAACACGTTTTCAAAGGTCGAGGCACATGGGATCGTTATCTCTTCGACGGCGATGCCAAAACAGGCTTTCACATCAACCGTAAGGGCGATCCACGCGTGAATGAGCAAGCGCTGTTCCGCATCGATTTTGGTAGTATGATCGCGCCTGAAATGATCGAACTGACGATGCCCGATCAATTTTCCCTGATGAATAAATGCGAAGCCGAAGGCGGGACGACGGTAGAGATTTCCTCCGACCTCAAGGATTGGAAGAGTATTCCCTTCATTCATGGGGAAGTCAGCCAAATCTTTTTACCAAAAGGAACATCTCTGCGCTACTTGCGGGTTGCAAATTTCCAACATCGCCTCTGCGAAGTGAATGCTTATAGTCAAGGTAAAGCACTGCCGCGCGATGCATGGCGAGCCTCCAATCTCTTCAGTCCGTTTGCGAAGCTGAATTTCACCAAAGCATGGACAGCACCGATCTCCCTTTCCGAATGTCCCGAGGGCAGCTATCTCTGCGTTGCGCTGAATGGCCGCCACGGCATCGAGGGGGCTTATGCCGCGCTACGCACCGAGGATGGTAAATACATCGGTGCACCAGATCGCTCTACCTCCTTTCCTTGTAATGCGTGGGAGCACGGAGTGGTGAAAAGCCAAAGCAATTATACGTATTACATTCCATTATCGCCCGATCTTGTGGGGAAAAAGTGTGAAATCGTCATTCTCGGGAATGCCGGCTGCGATGATCAACTCAAGCCAGAAATCTGGCAAACGTGCCGCGAAATCCCCTTTTCTTCACAATTGCTCGAGCTTTCGCGCTAGTGGATCAGTCGCCGCGTCAAAAAAACGCACGTTCGCAAAATGTGCGTAGTTTTTAAGAAATGAAGCGGAGCGTAACGATGGAAAGCGGCGCATTATTTTCGTCATGTCGCCGCAAGTATCCTTATCCGCCTTTCATCACTGGCTACTTGAGGTGCGCGCGCCAGAAGCATCGGAGCCGCATGTATTAATCATTGGTGATGCTGATGCGTATCCTACTCTCGCGCAAGACATCGCCCACCACTTGAACCAATACGATGATCTCGGCAGCGGGAAATGGCTTTCCTTTTCCGCGCCCATGCTTGACGCAATCCTCGCCGACCCGTGCCAACTAGCCCTCCTACATGTCCAGCCGCCATGCGAAAAGTGCGGTATTGCGAGTGCCTGCGGAAAGAAAAAATTACTCACCGGCATTGCTCGCCATGGCTATGCAGTTTTGGATTCGATTCATGCCTTCGCGGCAACGAAGGACATGGAAAATGTCTTTCGTGTCTCGCTGGGAAACCCTAAGGGGGAATGGCATGTGCGCCTCTCCCCCACCCTGTTTCCCGCTTCTTGCTTGGCCCCAATCATTGGCGACATCTACCTTGAGTGGCTTGAGTGCCATTGTGAGGAGTAGCACACGAGCATAGTCCGTGCGGAAATTTGTTGTGCTTTGGGAGTTGTAGAGAAATGTGACAATTTCGTCAGATCATTTTTCTCGAAATTTTTCGAATTTATTACTTTTGTTACAGCCGTGTCACATAAACCACCTAGTAAAGTAAGGACAAAGAAAAAATCAGCACATGATCGATTGTTTCGTCATATCCATCAGTCGAATCTCATTTATAATTGCGCGTGGGAAGATCCGCGGATTGATCGGCAACTGATGGAGTTGGACAAAAATAGCACGGTAGTGATGATCACCAGTGCGGGATGCAATGTCTTAGATTATTTACTGGATGATCCAGCGCAAGTATTTGCCATCGATATGAATTTTCGCCAAAATGCGCTGCTGGATTTGAAATGTCAAATGATCAAGCGGAGACATTTTGAAGATCTTTTTGAGATGTTTGGCCTTGGATCGCATGTGAATTATGTGTCGATTTATGCCTCAGTCAGAGAAAATTTACGGCCTGAGTCACAGAAATTCTGGGACAAGAGGATCAATTTTTTTCATCCACGAAGTTTGAAAAAGTCTTTTTACTATCGGGGCACGTCGGGCCTTGCGGCATGGGTGATGGGAAATGCGCTATTTAAACTGCGGCCAAATATCAAGAATTTCGCCGAGTCGCTGCTCGATTGCCGGACACTGGATGAACAACGCGCGGCCTACCAATTGATCGAAGATGAAGTCATGGGACCGTTTAGCAATTGGCTATTCCGACAACCTGCCTTGATGGCCTTGCTTGGGGTGCCACGGCCACAAATTGACTTGATTGAAGCCTCCTATCCTGGTGGACTTGCAGGCTATGTGACAGGAAAGTTGAAACATGTCATGACGGCATTGCCACTCGACGACAATTATTTTTGGCGAGTGTATATGACAGGATCTTACACCTTGCATTGTTGTCCGAATTATTTGCGGCGGGAAAATCAGCCGGCACTCAGCGAGCGAGTGGATCGTGTGCATGCTTACACCGGGACTGTGAGTCATTTTTTACGCGAAAAC
>CAMAYN010000033.1 GCA_945862285.1 Akkermansia muciniphila
GCCCTAACTAACTTCAAGGTTTTTAGTGCCAAACTTGCTGAATATGAGAATCAATGGCTCAAGGATATGCAAAAAGTTTTAGACGCGTTCAGTCCCGGATTAGCCAAAACTTGGATCGGTGGGAAAAGTGATCAAGAGACACGAAAGAAGGTGCAAAAATTTTTCTCAACTCAGCAATACATGGAACTTTGGGCAGTTGCCAAAGTGACAAACTTTGCGGAAATGATGGGAATCAAACTTTCACCTGTAGATCTCAAATCGAAGGTCAAACTGATGCAGAAAGTGTTTCCTGTGCCTTTTTACTTGATGAAAAGTGCGCTGAAAAACTGGACTGGAGCCAAGGATTTCATCCTGAGTAACCCAAAGAAAAATCGTGCAAATTTTGTATGGGATACAGCGCTGTGCTTTTCGATTGGCAATCATCACGAGATTGGTAATTCCCCAATAACACTCATAACCTGCGATGGTGCAATCAAGAAGGCAGCAACAGAAGCGAATTGTTCATCGCGAGTGATGTCCCTTGATGAATATTTGGCGAGTGTCAATTTTAATGCCACATGAAAAAAGATTTTTCACTCGACCATCTACCTTCATTTTCTTGGTGCTCCCCATGAGATAATCCTGGAGGTCCTCTTCCAGAAAAAACAGTCTTCCCTTTTTCGGCCCCTTGCGTTGATGTTGAATCAATCTCTCTGCAACAAGTGTGTAAATTGTACTAGAATGCAGTTCCAGAAACTTGGACGCCTCTAGCACACTGTATTGGCGTGGCCTGCTGCCGGAATCAGCCTTAACAGGGTAATTTTTGGATTCTTCACCAGAATTTTCGGAACCGCATTTCGAAGGCAATCGTTTAGTCATATTTGATAAACGCCCAAAATTGGTTTAGGTGCAGTCTTACTTCGTTCTTTTTAAGTTTTTTCTACTTATTGCCAATAGCTTTACCCGGAGATCCGTTTTCGGATCTCCGGGCACAAAGAAGACAAGTTCTGGCACCATGTCAGATACTAACAAATCCATCAGCAAGCCCGTTATCCTTCCTTATCAAAAGCCCATTTTTGATCGCTTATGCACAATCGCCCGTGCGTGTCTTTATGTGGACCGAAAATCGATCACAGCACTTAAATTGAGGGCGAATTTTCTTCTCCTTGGACCCACCGGAACCGGCAAGACCTTCCTAGCCAAGTCAATAGCCCGGGAAATGCAGGTTCCTTTTCTAACAGTTGCTGTTTCCGACTGGATAATTTTAGGAGGAAACACACGGGGCAGCTCAGTCACATGGCCAACCATCGTGAATTTCATCAAAAAGCACAAAAACAAGAAAGGCGCTATTATATTTATAGATGAGTTAGATAAGTGCTATCACGACTCTAACTGGAACTCGTTTTTGCGGTCGGAAATCTTCTCGCTATGCGACGCCAGAACTCCGTTAGGATTGAATGACCTGGACGAGGAAGAATCCGACAGCGTAACCATTGATGAGGTGGAATCGTTTTTGGCGCACAAGACCATGATCATTGGAGGAGCTGCATTTCAATCCATTTGGGAAGACCAATCAGCTCCAGTACTGGGCTTTAATCCTGAACCGAGTTCGCCCAATCCACCTCAACTTCATGATCTTGCAAAACACCTCCCCCGAGAGCTAATCAACAGGTTTTCGTCAGAGATCTTCATCCTTCCAACGCTCACCAAGAACGACTATCGAACCATGATTGAAACCATGGCCGAAAGCATCTGCGACATCTGGAGAAAGCGCTTTCTTGAACTGGGCATGTCCCGTCTTGATCAAGCTGTTAGAGACAAAAAAGGTGCGCGTTATTCCGAGGAGATTTTATTGGCTGCAATTGTGGCAGAGAGATCCTGCATGGAGAATTGGAAACCCGAATGTGAAGAAGCGGAAACAACATCCGATGAGCCTGATGATCCAATGAAAGGCCTTTTCATTTTCTAGTAGCACTCACGTGTCATCCATTCCTGCACGGGAATCTCCTCCAATCTCGCCACGCAAAATACGTAGAGATCTTTTGGCAGGTAGTCGGCCATATCGCATCCACCCTTGATGACCGAGATCCTCCTAAATGGATTCACCAAGCGGATTCCCCAGGAGTCAATCACGACCATACGGCAGTAATAGCTAATAAACTCCACGCCGCAGACGGTCGTTACGAGACAATACACATTCCCCTTTCCAGGCTCATAGGCCTTGGCCTGCGTCACACCGTTGGGCTTACCGCGCCCTCCAAATCGAATCACGTCATTCATATCCATAAGACGCAGTTTCGCCCACCAGCGTGCAGGAAGAATTTTCAATTTATTTAACCCATCACCCTACACACCCAGCGCCCGAGAGGCGTCATGTGTTCAACCACCCCAACAAACCATGAAAAAACCACACACCACACCCACCTCCATGAAGATCCACAATTTACTTTGGATGAGCGACTTGCATTGTGATCAAGCAACGACAAAAAACTGCAGCAAACTTCTCCGCGATCTCAAAAATTCCGAGTATGACGCCGCCGTTCTCACAGGGGATACCGCTGCCTCGGCCACACTAATCTCACATCTTAAAGCACTCGCAGACGCCTGTACTCCACGACCTCTATACGTGGTCCTTGGCAATCACGACTTCTATGGATCCTCGCTCTACACCACACAGGATCAGGTCCGGAGGCTTTGCCACAAAACCCCCAACCTTCATCACCTCCAAGATCATGGCGTGGTCTGGCTGAACAGACGCACCGTGCTGCTCGGCCATCACGGCTGGGCCGATGCTCGCTGTGGCTGGGGATCCAAAACCCGCGTCCCAAGTCCCGACCACTGGTGCATCGATGATTTCCGGAAATTGGATCAAGCCGGTCGCTTTGATCTGATGGCCCAGTTGGGAAATACATCGACAAGCTGGATCCGAAAAAACCTTAACACCGTCCTTCGCAAAGCCGACACACTGATCGTTGCGACCCACGTTCCTGCATTCCAAACATCCGCTCACTACAACGGCACGCCCTGCGGCCCATGCCACAGTCCGCATTACGTCCATTCTTCCCTGGGCGGTTTGTTGATCGGTGCCGCCCGTAACAACCTTGAGAAGCGGTTCACCGCCCTCAGCGGTCACACGCATTCCGAAATCCGGGAGAATATCCTCGCGAATCTGGAATCACGCGTCGCCGGTGCCCAGCGTGGCAAGCCTCGCATCCAATGTATCCTTCCTGTTTAGCGCCACATGTCGGCACACGACGAATCTTTCGATTCCCCGGTGCCCAACCTCAGCAGTTCTGGGGACATGAAACCAAAGCATAAAACACACACAAATCGTCATTCTCATCCTAGTTCTTCCAAAAAAGCGAAAGGAGTGGATTTTGAATCCTTGGCATCTCAACTCAACCAGCTTGCAAAGGGTAAATTGCCCGATGGTTGCCTTGACGGGGTTCTGAGGGGGCAAGAACCAGAAATCCGCCAAGATGCCATTTTGCTGGCTCTACGGTGGTTCGGGAGATGCACCAGCAAAGAAGAATGGTTTCCCGCTGCGTCGATTGCCCACGCCCTTCGCTTCATCAAATTACGATACGCCCGCCAGCTATCCAAGAGGCCCCAGCACGTCCAAATGGACGAGGAACTCACGCCGGTCAGTCTGATCCTTGCTAATCCGGATACCCACCCGCTGAGTGACAGGCCTCATGCAACCCAGATGGTCATCCAAGCCATCCATCAAGCCACCCAGCGCGGCAGCATCTCCACCTCCAACGCCGCCATCGTTCTGATGGTCCTCCAAGATGGTCATGCGGTGAGCACCATCGCCCAGAAGCTAAACCTGACCAAAGGTAGCATCCACTACCACATCAACCAAGTCCGTGCTGCCCTACCCACGATTATCGCTAACATCGAGGAGCCTGGCTTCTGTTCGAAATTCAATGTTTCCGAGAAGCAACTTTGAAACTTCTAACATGGTGTTCGAATCGGAGTAGCGAAGCCTCTCCAACCCATTGCCAGAGCGTAAAAAATCCCACAAGCCGCATGGTAAGTGGAGGACGAATGGGCTTCCTTCCTACACTCACACGCCGCTTTGTTCCGCTGTCGCTCCAACCTGTGGCGAATGACCTTCGGCCACGGGTGGGCACGCTTCCGCACCCCAAAGATTTTGCAGTTTACTGCAAAATCTTTGGATATTCTTCTCGAATAAACCCAAATGAAAAATGTGAATACGAACGAACTCCTATCTAACAAAGGCGAAATGCCAAAGCTTCTGCATCAGCTCGACCTTTCCACAGGCTATCATGCGGTACACCGTCTCGACACTTTTTCACAGCCTTTGGTAGATCATTACCGTAACCTGCTGCCGTTCGGAGGTCTCGTGCCTGTCTTCGAAGGCCAGTTCTGGGTCACCATCCGTGGACCCCGCTTTACCCTGTTCCACAACGACTTGCCTATCCATGAAGGGGGAATTGGGATTGGACCTGACTCGACCTGGGCTGAGCTGCATAGCTTGATCAAGGACTTGGACTGGACCCTTGAAGCAACGCCTAGCGACGGGCTTTGGGTGGCAGAAATTCCGCTCGCCCCCATATATGAGCTCGGAGAGGAACCAATCAACTGGGTCTTCGACTTTGTGCGCCATCTCGCTGCCGCAATGATCGACTCCGATTCAAACAGGCCGATTTGATCATAACGCCTTAGAATCGTGGGTGGGGATTGGGGGATGATGTGGTCGTTCATACTACGGATCTCCTAGAAGCGAATCCGCAAGGGTGCGGATTCCATTTTCGGTGACACCAGCATGAAACTAGAAAAGCCATATTTTCCAAGGGATTTAGCGACTATCGACCGCGTGCCCAAGGGAACCAAACGCTGCCGAATTTGCCAAGAAGTGAAAAATCTCTCCGAATTTCGAACACTGACCCACAAAGCAAAGTCCTGGCTCTACTACGCATGCAACACCTGCTCCAAGGAGCTCCAACGTCAAGCTTATCTCCGCCGAAAAATCAAAAATCCATGAATTAAAAACCATCTAGGTGACTCACGGAAGACGTAACGCTCTCACTCCTTATCAGGGACCCACCTGAGCATTGGCATGAGGCATGCGTGAGGTTGGGGTATCAGTTAAAAAACTTGCCATCGTCGAATTTTCGCTTAGAGATTCCGGTGGTAATGCGAATTTTTGCTTCATTGGTGCTGGTAGTTGCTGTCTTCTTTGGACAGTACGCACGCCTCATGGCTCAAGATCCTTGTCAGGTGCTCGCATCCCAGTATCTGAACGATCATCCTGATCATCACCACGAAGAACACTTACCCTGTGATCCTTCACACGATGAAGATTGCCCGTCTCACCACCATCATCATTGTGGCACGGTTTGTCAGGTAGTTCCGCTAATTTCTGAGAATGAGATAAAGTGCGGCGCTCCTTGGCGCTTGTCCGACAATCTCCGACCACGGCAAGAATCTGAATTGATGCCCGAGGATCCGTATTTGTCCTCGGAAAAGCCCCCGATCATCTGAGCGTCCTATTTTGACGCTCCGTCGCGCCCTAATGGTGCGGCGTTATTCCCCAAATCTCCGCATGTTCGCGGATAGAGGGTTCGATGTATTCGATTGAATTACCGCTGCTTCTCCCGTCTTGGAGGAGATATTTCACCTTCAAACACCACAATACCATGTCCAAATTTCACTTAATTACCTTGTCAGCCTGTGTCCTCATGGCACATCCGCTCTTAGCCGAGCCTTCGGTGATCGTCACACTCGAAAGTGTCGGCGGTCGAATACGCGCACAAAACCCCGACCTTGCCGCCGCGCGGTTGCGCATCCAAGAGGCGGTCGGACGCATGAACCAATCCGGACGACTTTCCAATCCTGATTTGGAAACCTCATTCGAACACAACTCTGCTTTCCGTGAGGGCAGATTCGAAGTCGGCCTATCCCAACGATTCCCTGTCACCGACAGACTCCGTTTGGAAAAAGGAGTTACTGCTACCGAATTGAGATCAGCCGAAGCAGAAGTGCGCGAGGTGGAACGCTTGATCGCTGCCGGTGCCAAGGAGTCCGTGGTCAAGGTTCTGGCAAACCGCCAACGACGAGCACTACTGGATGAACAAGTAGCCATCTCCAAACAATTTGCGGATTTCCTCTCCGAATCCGCAGCGAAGGGTGAAGGCTCCGTGATCGATGCCGGACAAGCAAAACTCGAAGCCACCAGCATCGCCATGGAAATTCGCCAGCTTGATGCAGAGCAAACTGCCTTAGTTGGCGGCTTGAAGCCACTGCTTGGAATGAGACCCGGCGAGTCACTCACCGTGAGCGGTAAGCTACCCGAGACGAAGTTACCTACTGCGGAAGCTAACCCAGCACGTCGCCCCGATTTCCAAGTTGCAAAGCTGGAGGCCGATGCCGCGGCCCAAGGTGTGGCACTTGAACAGGCACGCCGCTACGATGACGTAGAGGGCGGATTTTTCGCCGCAGCGGAGCGATCGGAAGACGCGCCTAACGGGTATGAAAACGAAGCGATCATCGGTCTGCGTTTCAAGATCGCGCTACCATTCTGGAACAAGAATGAAGGTAATATCCAAGAAGCCCAGGCAAAACGGGAGCGCAAAGAGAAGGAAGCCGTCGCGCTAGACCGCAACATCCGCCTCGAAGCGGAAGGTGCCCGCGCAGAAATGATCCAATGGGCGAAACTGATCAACGAAATCAATGATACCCTCATGCCTCTTGCAGAAGAACAAACAACTCTAGCAGAAAAAACCTATCGCACCGGCCAGGGCGAAATCCAATCCGTCCTCCGTGCCCGGCAAAAGCGTCTGCAACTTGCCGGCGCAAAAATTGATGCTCTGCGCGAATTCCACCTCGCCCGTGTCCGTCACGAAACCGCGCTCGGTAACCCTTAACTCTCTATCAAATCATGAAACCAATCATCTACACACTCATCGCAGCCCTGCTGCCTTCTATCGCCTTCTCAGCAGCTCCGATCATTGAGCCGGTCATCCTCACCGAACAAGGTGTCAAAAACCTCGGCATCGAAACCGCCGTCGTCGAGGAAGCCGACTTCGAACTTACTACCTTCGCACTGGGGCGCACCGAAGTAATTCCCGAAAATCGTTCGGTCCTCAGCAGTCGCATTTCGGGCCGTGTCATTGAAAGCAACCTGAAGATAGGCGCATTTGTCACAAAGGGCGAGAAACTCGTCCTTGTGGAAAGCCGCCAACCCGGTGATCCACCGCCAGCCGTATGGCTCACCGCACCCGCTGACGGCACCGTTATCTCAGTGAACACATCCCTCGGATCTCCCGTCGAGCCAACTGAAACACTCGCCGAGTTCGCGGATCTCACCACGCTTTATCTCATCGCCACGCTTCCCCAATCTACAGCGGGAAAAATCAAACAAGGAACTGAGGCGAAAATCCATTTTCCGATCCGCCCCGAGAAAGAATACACCGCCACGCTGCTGAAATTCGCAGCCTGCCCTTGCCCGGATCCGGCCTGCGCCCTCGGCCAAGACACCAGCACCCGCACTGAAGATGAAGATGTGAATCTTAATACTGCTGGTGTTATTTTCACCCTGAAAAACCCGGACAGCCAATTACGGCGCGGTATGAACGCAGAATGCTCCATCATCATGGAAAAACGCGATGGGGTTCTGAGCGTGCCACGCGATGCCATCCAAGGCACCCCATCCAGCCGCCATGTTTATGTAAAACACGCGAAAATACCCAACGCCTTCGACCGCGTGAACGTGACAACCGGAATCACCAGCGGCAACCGCACCGAGATCCTGGACGGACTTTTCCCCGGTGATGAGGTAGTCACCCGCGGCTCCTACTCGCTCGGCTTCGCCGGTGGTGGTGGCGGCGTTTCCCTCAAAGATGCCATGGACGCCGCGCACGGCCACGAGCACAACGAAGACGGCTCAGAGCTGACACCCGAACAGAAAGCCGCCGCTGCGAAGGCGGATGGCGGCGATGCCCACGGCCATGACGAAGAAGGAATCTCCATGCGCGAGATGCTCTTCATGATCAGCACCGGCATTCTCACCATCTTGCTCGTCGTCGTCTCCATGCGCCGCCGCCCGTCAATGAGCGAAACCACCGAACTTTCCTGATACCATGTTAAACTTTCTAATCCGCTGGTCGCTGCGAAACCGCACCATCATTCTCTGCCTTGCCTTCCTCATCCTTGCTCTCGGACTGAAAACCGGTAGCGAGCTTCCCGTGGAGGTTTTGCCAGATCTCACCAAGCCGACCGTAACCGTCCTAACAGAAGTTCCCGGATTGGCTCCCGAGGAAGTCGAGGCATTGGTCACCCAACCCATCGAATATGCGCTGATGGGAGTCAACGGGCTCACCCGAATGCGTTCCACCTCGGACATCGCGCTCTCCCTCGTATTCGTCGAATTCGAGTGGGGTACCGACATCTATCAGGCACGCCAATTCGTTCAGGAACGCCTGCAAGTCGCCCGTGAATCACTACCTCCAGACACCCAGCCTTACTTAACGCCAGTCGCCTCTTTGATGGGCGAGGTGCTGCTCATCGGCGTAAAAAGTAATGATGAAAAAATTGCGCCTATGGACGTGCGCACCACCGCCGACTGGACCATCAAAACCCGACTCCAGGCCATCTCCGGCGTCGCCGAAGTCCTCAACATGGGTGGCGGCGTGAAGCAAATGCAAGTCCAGCCAGACCCATGGCGGATGCAGGCCAATGGAGTGACCATTGAAGAACTCGAACAAGCCACCCGCGAGGCAGCCATCAACACCACTGGAGGTTTCATCGATAGCGGCCCACAGGAAATCATGGTGCGTAACCTCGCCATGAGTGTCGAACTCGAAGACATCGCCCGCACCATCATCAAAAAATCCGCAGGTCGCTCCGTCGCGATTTCAGATGTCGCCACCGTCGCATGGGGCACCGAACCCAAGCGAGGTGATGCCGCCGTCAATGGCAGTCCGGGTGTCATCATGAGCGTCATAAAATCCCCTGGTTTCGACACCATTGATCTAACAGAAAGAATCGAAGCTGCCATTGCAGATCTAAAGCCCGCCCTGCCTAAAGGTGTGGAGGCCACCGTGCTTTTCCGTCAACGCGACTTCATTGATTCCGCCATCGGAAATTTGAAAAAAGCCATCATCGAGGGTGCCGTCATGGTCACTCTGGTGCTGCTGCTTTTCCTCATGAGTTTCCGCACCACATTCATCACCTTGATGGCGATGCCGCTGAGCTTCGCGGTGACTTTGCTCACCTTCAATTGGCTAGGCCTCAGCGTGAACAGCATGACCCTCGGCGGACTCGCCGTGGCCATTGGTATGGTGGTTGATGATGCCATCGTCGATGTGGAAAACGTATTTCGCCGCTTGCGCGAAAACGCCCGCCTCAAGGAACCGCTGCCGAAGCTGGAACTCATCGCGCTTGCCTCAGGCGAGGTGCGAAATTCCATCCTCTACGCCACCATCCTCATCGTGCTGGTGTTCCTTCCCTTACTCGGTCTTTCCGGGGTAGAGGGCAAACTCTTCGCCCCCATCGCCATCGCCACTATCATCAGCATGATCGCATCGTTCGTGGTCTCTCTAACATGCATCCCCGTGCTTTGTTCTCTGTTGTTGAAAGTCAAACCTGCCGATGACGGACACGGGCACAATGACGGCCGCATCGTTCGCTCCCTCAAATGGTTACTCAAATCCACCATCCTCCGCGTAAGCCTGCGCCAACCTATTATCGTGATCGCTCTTGGCTCCATCCTCTTGGCAGCTGCGCTCATGCTTTACCCGAAAATGGGTAAGGACTTCCTCCCGGCTTTCCATGAGGAGACTGCCGTCGTCACTACTGGCGCGGCTCCCGGCACTTCGTTGAAGGAAATGGAAAACCTCGCCAAAGCGGTGGAAGATCAAATCCGGCAGATCCCTGAAGTCGGCCACATCGGTCGCCGCATTGGCCGCGCCGAGCGCAGCGACCACGTCGTCCCAATCAACAACGTCGAATTCGACATCGACTTCAAAAAGGATGACAAAGGCCGGCCGCTCAAAGTCGTACTCGAAGACATTCGCACCCGCATCCGCTCAGTTCCCGGCACCTTCAGCGTCGTCGCCGGTCCCTTGTCTCACAAGATCAGCCACCTACTCAGCGGTGTTAGTTCGCCTGTAGCGGTAAAAATCTTCGGCCCCGACTTACAGACGATCACCTCTCTCGGTGAAAAAGTCCGCAACGTTGCCCAATCGATCCCTGGTCTCGAAGACGCCAAACTCGACATGCAAGCGCAGATTCCCCAGCTCCGCATTGAACTCGACCGCGATCGCGCTCTTGCACACGGAGTCTCACCCGGCGAGTTGAACGAAGAACTGTCCACTCTGTTAGGCGGCTCCATCGTCGCGCAGCTTCGTGAAAACCAACGCACCATCGACCTCTCGATCCGCCTGCCGGAAGACCGCCGCATGGATGCTGAAACCATCCGCGAACTCCCGATCCACACCAAGACCGGCGATCACATCCCATTGAAACTCGTTGCAGACGTGCGTGAGGCCACCGGTCCCAGCTCCGTTTTCCGTGAAAACACCCAGCGCCGCTACGTCGTCGCCATCAAGCCTAGCGAGCGCAATGCAGGTGAACTCGTCCGTCAGCTTCAGGAAAAGGTGCAATCACAAGTAACCCTTCCCGAGGGATATTTCATCAGCTACGAAGGCGACTTCCAAGCACAGCAAGCGGCAACTAAACGAATCGGCATCCTCTTCGCAGGTGTCATGCTCGTCATCGTGCTACTACTTTGGTCGTACTTCCGAAGCTTAATACTTGCTCTTCAGGTGTTACTCAACCTCCCGCTCGCGCTGATGGGTAGTCTCGTTCTCACCTACATTCTTGTCGGAAACATCAGCATCGCCACTCTGGTCGGTTTCATCGCCGTGGGTGGTGTCGCAGCCCGCAATGGCATCATGATGATCTCCCACTACCTCCACTTGATGAAACACGAGGGAGAGGGGTTTACCTACGCCATGATCGAACGCGGCACGTTAGAACGCTTCGTTCCCGTCACTATGACCGCGCTATCGGCAGGTATCGCGCTCATCCCGTTCGTCATCGCAGCTGGCGAACCTGGCAAGGAAATCCTCAGCCCCGTCGCCATCTGTATCGTCGGCGGACTCATCAGCTCCACCTTCCTCGACTTCGCCGTCACTCCCGCCGTCTTCCGCCTCTTTGGCAGAAAAGCAGCTGCGAAGGCACTCGCCCTCAATGCACCTGCCACCCACTAAACCCATCTCCTGAAAACAAACGACCAAAACTAACAACCATGAAAACAAAACTGAAATTGACCACCACACTGTTACTCGCCCTGTTCGCCAGCCCTCTGGCCTTCGCTGAAAAAGATCACGACCACGATCATGAGAAGCATGAAGAACACGAGGAACATGAAGAGCACGGCAAGAAAGGCCCCAACGGCGGCCATGTTGTCGAATCCAAGGCTGGCTTCACCCTTGAAGTCACCGTGGATAAAGACCGCAAAGCCCGCATCATCTTTCTTGATAAGGAAATGAAGCCTGTCGCGCTTGAGGCGCAATCCATCACCGGTATCGCTGGTGAGCGTTCCGCGCCGACGAAACTCGCGTTTGCCAAAGGCGCTGACAAAGACGCCAACGTCCTCATCTCCGATGCCGCCCTGCCCGCCGGTGCCCACGTGCCGATGGTGCTAACGATCAAAACAACCCCCGATGGCAAAGCTGTCACCGAGCGCTTCGAGATACACCTCCATTGATCCGCACTCTAATAAACCGCCGCCATGTAACGCATGGCGGCGGCTTCATGCCGTACGATAAATTTCTCGTGAAAACAGAAGCAACCAACGATTCCTCCGGACGCAGTCTGCTCGTTACCATGGCCAAGGCGGTAATAGCCGCATCACTGTTTGGAATGATGCTCTACACGCTTATCGAGTATCTAATCCAGCGTCCCGAAAATTGGGCGGATTTCTTCGTCCACCATCTCATGCATACCCTGATCGTTGTCGGCGTGGTCGCGGTCGTCGCTTCCATGACCATGCATAAGCTCGTCATCAAACCCGTAAGCCATGTCTTCATTCACATCCGCCGCATGGCCACAGGTCGTATTGAAAATATCGACCTGGAATGCCGTAGCGACGAAATCCGCTCCGTCGTCGAAAGCATCAACCACCTCGCAACGCGCTTGCGCACACCCGGTAACTGCGACGCCCTTGCCCACGCTCTCGATGACATCTGCGTCATCCGCAATCACCTACGTGATACACTTTCAGATTCCGACGCCTCAGTCACCACCATGCGCCACCTCGCCAAACTCGAAAACCGTCTGCTCGATGTGATGCAACAGCATGGTGACATCACTCCGAAAAAATTGGCATTTACACCATGAGCCACCCTAACGAATCCTCTTCCTGCGATCACTGCGGCCACGACGAAAGTCCGCTTCCCCAAGGGCTGTTAGTGACCATCTCCGGCGTTCTGACCACCATCGGACTGGTTCTCGGTTGGATGGAGATCGGCCCGGACTGGCTCGGCATGGCTGCCTTCGCCATCGCTACGCTGGCCGGTGGGATGCTGGTCTTCCCTCCCGCTTGGAAAGCACTGCTCGCGAAACGGCTCGATATGAACGTGCTGATGACCGTAGCCGTTGTTGGCGCATGGATCATCGGCGAACATGGTGAAGCAGCCGCCGTGGTTTTCCTTTTTTCTCTATCCGAACTCCTCGAATCCTGGGCTGCCACCCGCGCCAGACGTGCGGTGCAAGCCTTGTTGGAACTCTCGCCCGCCACCGCCATCGTTATCGGGGAGTATGGCACGGAGCGTGAAATCGCTGTTGCGGAAGTGGCCATCGGCGCGGAAATCCGCGTCCGCAGTGGCAGCCGTGTGCCGCTGGATGGTGAGGTGATTGCCGGAAATTCATCCGTCGATCAAGCACCCATCACCGGCGAATCCGTGCCAGTGGACAAGGCTCCGGGTGATCCTGTTTTCGCCGGAACTGTAAATCAAGAAGGCTCTCTAACCGTCCGTGTGACCAAAGCCGCTGGAGACTCCACGCTCGCCCGCATCATCCAACTCGTGGGCGAGGCGGAAGAGCAAAAGCCCCCGACGCAGCGGTGGGTGAATCGTTTCGCAGCGATTTACACACCCACCGTCTTTATCGCCGCCATTCTTGTCGCCGTCATCCCGCCGCTTCTCATAGGACAGACATGGAATCCTTGGATTTATCGGGCGTTAGTTCTGTTAGTGATCGCCTGCCCGTGCGCACTCGTCATCGCCACGCCCGTTAGCATCGTTTCTGGACTCACCGCGCTCGCACGCCGTGGAGTGTTAGTAAAAGGCGGTATCTATTTGGAAGCAGTCGGAAAGCTCCGCGCCCTCGCCGTGGATAAAACTGGCACCATCACCCAAGGCAAACCGCAGGTGGTTGGAATTACTACTGTCGGAAATCTAACAAATGGAGAAATCCTTCGCCTCGCTGCCGCGATCAACTGCCACTCCGAACATCCTCTGGCAACCGCCATCGTAACAGAAGCACAAATCAGGAAAGTGGCGTATGTGCCAGCCACGGATTACGTATCCATTACCGGCCACGGAGCTCAGGCCAATATCGATGGACATCCGCACTTCATCGGAAATCATCGAATGGCTCACGAGGCGGGTGTTTGTACACCTGAGGTCGAGGTATTACTGGCTAGTATCGAGGCACAAGGACAGTCGCTCGCGATACTTGGCCACTTTCCGCACGGCGGCTGCAAGGGCGAAGTCCTCGGCATCATTGCAATTGCTGACACGCTCCGCCCGGAAGTCGTCGAGGCTCTTCGCCAAATCCACGCAGCCGGAGTTCAGAAAATCATCATGCTCAGTGGCGACAACCAGCGCACCGCCTCCGCCATCGCCAAACAAGCTGGCATCGACGAAGCCATCGGCGATCTCATGCCGGAACAAAAGGTCGAACATGTAAAAAAACTCGTCGCTCAATATACTCACGTAGGAATGATTGGAGACGGTGTGAACGACGCTCCCGCGCTCGCTGTTGCCAACGTAGGTTTTGCCATGGGAGCCATCGGTAGCGACACCGCCATCGAAACGGCGGACATCGCACTGATGAAGGATGATCTAACAAAAGTTGCAGAGACCATCATAACTGGCCGCCGTGTCCTGCGTATCATCCGATTCAATGTCACCTTCGCCCTCGTGATCAAGGCCGTCTTCCTCATCCTCGCCTTCCTCGGCATCGCCGGTCTATGGCTCGCCATTCTCGCGGACACCGGCGCGACCTTGCTGGTGATTCTCAACTCCCTCCGTTTACTCACCCGTCCAAGATAGGCATGAGCAGGAAACGGCAGCGCATGCAGAGCTTTCGCGAAGCGGAAAAGCGAAAACTACGAACTCCGCCAGAGCCATGGAGCCTGAAGGACAAGTTGGTCGCTTTTAGCGCACTTGGATCAGCCTTACTCGTATTCATAGGCACTCCATTTTTATCAATGTACATGAGTCATCGTAACGCCATAGATCGGCGACTGACTCATTGGAAAATCGAATATGGACTCTCAGAATCCGAAATTCTGCGGCTGCGGGAGATCGAAATTTCATTCCACAGCCCCAGTCTATTTGGAGCATCCAAACCGCTTACCGCAAAAGAGTCGGCGCTACATAATCAACATCTGGCAGATCAAATGAATGACGAATCCGCTCAAAAGTTCATCGAAGATCAACAAGCAGCACAGAGGGGTCATTGACCATGTTTCCGGGTTTGCTTGTCGCCTAAGCACTCAAAATATCCTCTCTACAGGCTAGTTACCGCGCCATCGAGGAAGACGGCATATCTCGCCTTTTCACGGCGTTGGAGCGGCGGCAGCAGGCGTAAGAGTCCCGCCCGACTCTGTGGGAGGAGTTCCGACAGCAATAAGAGCCTACCGACTTTTTGTGGCTCACCCGGCGATTACCGGCGAAGCTGTCCGCCAAGAATACCGGGTTCTAGAGGTTCGGGGAAAAAATTATCTCTTATGAAAAGGGTTTCGCCAAGTAACGGTGTGTTACCTGGCAGAGCGGGTAAAAATCATCCGCTTCATTTCGAAGCAAACAAAAAAAAATATGAAAACACTGATCCTGAAAATTACCGCCGCCATCTTCGCGGCCGCCTCACTCGGCACCCTCGCCTTTGCTGGGTCCACCCAGAAAACAACCGCCACCTGTTCGGATTGTGCCGCTTGCTGCGCGAGCGACCAACCCTGCCCTGTCGGAAGCTGCTGCGAGTGAACCAACAGAGGTCTGAGATGAAGGATTCCGAATTCGATGACCTGATGAAAGCGGCAAGGGGCGATGTCTCCTTGCCGTTATCACAACGACTTCAATCCTTCCCTTGGCATCGGCAAGGCTCGATTATCCATTTCCAAAGCGCGTCACCACATCCGCCAAGACCGCAAATCCAGCACCATCCGCACTTCCGGATTCATACGTCAGTGATTCCTGCTGACGATGATGTTCCATCCCTGAGTTCGGGCGGGTGTAAGAACAGCAGAATCGTGAAAGTTAAATCTTGATACAACCATTGCAAAATTGCCACCAATAACCATCGCTTCACTCGTGGAAAAAGCCGCCGCGCCTGATCACGACGTGCGGCCGAACGGATATTCAACCAACTTATTATGAAAGATTCCGAATTCGATGATCTGCTACGCTCGGCAGAGGATAAACTTCCCCTGCCGGCAACCTTCCATACGGATGTCTGGAAGTTAATCGAAGCTACTGACGCGGCCTCCAAGACTGTGAGTCCCTGGCCCGCCAACGTGATCAGCATCCTTGTCAGACCTTGGCCCGCTTTTTCCGGGCTGGCGGCGATGGTTGCCTTGGGCCTCTGGCTGGGCGCCTTGGGTATTTCCGGGAATCCACCTAACGAAATGACATACGTCCGTTCCATCAGCCCATTCGCCCAATCCCATCCATGAAAACAAAAGCCATTTGCATCTTGATTCTGATTCTGGGGGCAGGCTTGGCGACGTTCTACCTGACGAGAAGCAAGCGGATGGAGTCGGCAGCAGTCCCTTACAACACCTTGCCAGAACTCGCTTGGATTCGGACCGACCTTGGATTGACCGAGTCACAGTATGCAAAGGTGGCTGACTTACATGTTAGCTATAGTCCAGAATGTGTAAAAATGTGCCAGCATATTGCGGAAACTCGTGAAAAAGTCGAGATGTTGGCAAAAAACAGCCGGACACTTACCCCGGAATATGATGCCGCGCTTGGGGAGTTGGCCGCTGTCCAGTTGAAATGCCAACGGGCCATGCTGAAACATATCTATGCAACAGCCGCCCTGCTAGATGAAGCCCAATCCGAAAAATATTTGGAAATGGTACTGCCTCACGCGCTTGGCTCCAGTCAAATCGAGATTGGAAAATCAATGTCCGAAAGCCACTGATGGAACCCACCGACACTGAGTATATGGTCCGTCTGGCCCTAGGCGATGATCTCTCGCTGAATGCACTCATGGATCGCTGGGGCAGCCGTATCACAGCATATCTCTATCGAATGACCGGCAATCGCGACCATGCCGTGGATCTGGCGCAGGAGACCTTCGTCAAACTCTATCAGGCACGAGACCGCTATCGCACAGATGGTATTTTCTCCACCTATCTTTTTGCAATAGCTTCCAACCTCGCAAAGAACCACACGAGATGGAGAATACGACATCCCACCGTATCACTCGATGCATCTCCCGACGACAGCACCGGTCCCGCCCTGCAGTTGGTCGATCCACAGTCTGATCCGGGTGAGACAGCGCAAAAGATGGAACAAATGACCGCGGTGGCCGCAGCGTTCCGAGTTCTTCCTCCCGACCTGCGAGAAGCCATGTCACTGTTCATTTATGAGGGCATGGGATACGCCGAGATCGGAGTGCTGATGGGATGCAGCACCAAGGCCGTGGAAACAAGGATCTACCGGGCGCGACAAATTCTGAAGGAACAGCTCAAAGGCATTCGCTCATAACATTTCCACAGATGTCGTGGATCCGTCTGGATCGTGGCTTGAGCTTGCGTCCGCCATTCAGAAATCGGAACTTCGATTAATGACCGTGGTGATGACTACGGTCGTAGTAGCTGCGTTCCTCTGCATGGCGGGTATCGTAGTTTTCAAACAACTGAATCCAACCATCTTTGTCCAAACAGAACAAATACAGCGCTAATTTTCATCGAGCCACTCTAACACAAGTAAAAGAATCGAGATTTCTCCAAGGGTTTATGAAAGGGCAGGTGTATAACCTTTTGAAAGCGGTGTTCAGCGTCTTTCGGGAAACCCTCCCAACGGGAACGCCGCCCAAACCCACAACCCAAATTATGAAAACAAAAAACATCACCACCCTGTTAACCGCAATATTTACTATCGCATTAGCCGCCTCGGCATCCGCCGCACCGCATGGAAAAGGCCCGCTCAGATCCTCTTTCAAAAAGTCCGATACTCCAAAGGCAGAATGCTCTCGTAATGTTGAGCGCAAAGTCGAACGTAAATCCATGCATCGCGTTGGCCCTCCCGGAAAAGGCTACTTCATTTACAGACGCTAATCGTTAGCCACAATCCTATAATCTTCGCCTGACGCGACTTCAGCGTCGGGCGATGTATTTTATCGAAATAAAATCTCGACACACCCCTCTCAGAAATTACAGCTCTCTTTTAGATTTTGAATAGATTCGTCGCAACACTGCTCCTTGCCTGCTTCGGGATGATCGTCCCGCTGGCGGCGATTCACGTGCGTGTTTGCCTCTTGGAAGAATATGAGCGTACAGAGGATTGCTGTGAAAAATGCCCTTCCACGCACGGAGACTGTTGTGCGGACATGGACACCTTGCCGGAGATCCCGACTCCGGGAACCTCAACGGAAATCCCGCCCTACATCGCGGTTGAATTACCCTCCTACCAATTCGGTGAACTTACTGAAATCCTTCGGTTGCCACAGTCACCGGCTTTTTCCCAGCCGATCCGTGGCCCGGATACGCCTGCGGCGTATCGCTCTGTCTTGAGTGTTTGGAGTATCTGAGACGGTCTCATTTTTGACCGTCCGCAGTCACGCGCTTTCGCGTGGCTCCCTTTGGCTCGTTGTTCCCGAGCCTAACTCCAACTTCTCCACACTCAAAATACGTGAACTCCACAGCATCCCTAGAAACACTTTCATCCAATACGCCAAAACCCGACAAGCCTGTCAGACGGCTTCCGTCCTGGTCTATTCCCGTCGCGATCCTTCTCGGCTTCGCCATCGTTTTCCTTGTTCTTTTCGGAGACCGCGTCCTACCGGCACCCAAGGTAGATGTTGGTATCGTTCTGGCCGCACCAGCGGCAGAGCAAAAGACCACTGAGAAAAAACCTGATCTGCCGACCTCTGCCGAAGGAAACCCATTGTTCCAGGCAAGCGGCTGGATTGAACCCGCGCCGCTCCCCATCAAAGTAACCGCCCTGATCGACGGAGTCGTCGAAACCGTCCCTGTCCTGCAAGGCCAGACTGTCAATAAAGGCGATCTCTTAGCCACCCTCATCAGTGAGGATGGGCGACTTGCTTTGGCTATTTCAGAGCAAAAGCATCGCATGGCGCAGTCCACCTACACGGCACACCAATCGACTATCGATGCAGCCAGCAAAAAAGTAGCTGGGCTTGAAGCGCAGCTTGCTGCCGCCGCGACACTACGTGACGAAGCCGCCGACCGTCTCAAACGGCTCGACCAACTCCCTCAAGGTGCGGTTTCGCAAGCGGACGTCGTTTCTGCGAGACTTGCCCGTGACCGCGAGGACTCACAGTATCTCGTGGCTGTCTCCGCTGTCGATGAAATGAAGGCGGAAGTCGAACGTCTGAAAACGGAGAGCCAGATCCGTAAAGACGAAATCGAAGCTGCGGCACTGGAAGTTGAAAAAGCCAAGCTCACTCTCAGCCGGACAAAAATCACCTCTCCTATCGACGGGCGAATCGTCCGTCTCTTCGCCGCTCCCGGTCAGAAAAAGATGCTTCAGGATCAAGATCCGGAGAGCAGCACCATTGCCATCCTTTACCGCCCCGGAGAAATCCAAGTCAGGGTGGATGTCCCGCTCGCCGATGCTGCCGGACTCCAGATTGGCCAGCATGTTCGAATCCGCTGTAGCCTGCTTCCTGAAAAAATCTTCCATGGGAAAGTGACCCTGATTTCCGGCGAAGCGGATCTCCAAAGGAACACACTGCAAGCGAAAGTCAGCATCGACGATCCAGTGGACGAGCTACGCCCCGAGATGCTTTGCCGCGTTGAGTTCCTGGAAACCATAAAATCCACTGGCTCGGCTTCCACCCCTGCAACGGGCTCGCTTGCCACATGGATTCCCGAAGCTGCCTTGGTGGATGACCACGTCTGGGTTTGTGATTCCGAATCCAAGCGGGTCAATAAACGCGCCGTCACTCCCACCACGGAAAAGAAAGACGGCTACCTGCGCATCTCTGATGGCCTGCGTCCCGGCGAATGGGTCGTGCTTTCACCAAAACAACTCCAAGAAGGAAAACGAGTAACCCCAACCCTTATCAAACAATGAACGAAACCATGATCCAGTGCCGCGGAATCACGAAAAGCTACCGCAAAGGCAACAACGTAGTCACTCCCCTTGAGAAACTCGATCTTGAAGTCGCGAAGGGCGAATTTCTCGCTCTCATGGGGCCATCCGGTTCGGGAAAAACCACCCTCCTCAACCTGCTTTCCGGCATTGACTCTCCCACAGATGGCTCTCTCGTCATCGCGGGCACCGAGATCGCCAAACTGTCCCGGCGCGATCTCACCAAATGGCGGGCGAAACACGTCGGCTACATTTTCCAGCTCTATCACCTCGTCCCGGTCCTGACCGCTTTCGAAAACGTCGAACTTCCACTTTTGTTAGACGACCTCAGCAAAAAGGAACGCCATGCGAAAGTGAACATGGCGCTGGAATTGGTAGGCCTCTCCGACCGCATGCACCACACGCCCGGCGAACTCTCCGGCGGGCAGGAACAGCGCGTCGCCATCGCCCGCGCCATTGTCGCCAATCCTCCGCTGCTCGTCGCCGACGAACCAACGGGCGACCTCGACCGCGAATCCGCCATCCGCATCCTCGACCTTCTCCGTCAGCTCACCCGCGAACATGGCAAATCCATCGTCATGGTCACCCACGATGCCAAAGCCGCCGCTGCCGCTGACCGCACCCTCCACCTCGAAAAAGGCCAACTGTTAGAAACAGCATGAAATATATTAGAGCAATCACCAATCTCCTGAAACTCGCGTGGCTCCAACTCACCCGCCATCGCGTCCGTTCCATCCTCACCATTTTCGGTGTCGCCTCCGGCATGTTTCTTTTCACCGCTGTGGAAACACTACAACGTTCACTCGGCAAGGCGACCGAAGCTACCGCCGCAGATACTACACTCGTAGTATATCGACAAAACCGCTTCTGCCCCTCCGCCAGCCGCTTGCCCGAGCATTACGCCGATGAGATCCGGCGCATCGAAGGCGTGCGTGAAGTCGTGCCTGTCCAGATTGTAGTCAACAACTGTGGCGCGTCACTCGATGTAATCACCTACCGTGGTGTACCAGAAGGCATGTTAAAAAAATTCGCCCCGGAGATTAAAATCATCGCTGGCAGTGAAGCGGAGTGGAGCCGCCGCGATGACGGCGCACTGCTCGGTGAAATTTTCGCCCAAAGACGCGGACTGAAACCCGGCGACCGCTTTGACGCAGCTGGAATCACCGTCACCGTATCCGGCATCATCCGCTCACCCTTTGCTCAGGACAACAACGTGGCTTACGTGAAACTTCCCTTTCTCCAACAAGCATCGCGAGGAGGACTAGGTGTCGTCACTCAATTCAACGTACGGGTAAACACATCCGCCGACCTCGATCCGGTGGCATCAAAAATCGACGAGCTTTTCCGCAGTGCCCAGGAACCCACTGACACGCGACCGGAAAAAGCATTCTTCGCAGAGACAGCCGCTCAGTTGATCGAACTGATCGGCTTCACCCGCTGGCTTGGCGTCGGTGCGGTCATCGCCGTCGCAGGCCTTGTCGCCAACGCCTTGCTACTCGTGGTCCGTGGGCGGGTTAAGGAAAACGCCGTGCTCCGCACCCTTGGATTCCCCGGTCGTGCAATCGGTCTGCTCGTTCTCAGCGAAGGTGGCCTGCTTGGCCTCGCCGGGGGTGTCGTCGGAGTCGGCCTCGCCGCGCTGTTTCTGCGTTGGCAGAGCTTCACGATGGGCAACGAAGGCCAGACCCTCGCGATACAACCCGACGCGGGTGTGATCGTCGTAGGAGTTGCCTCCGCACTGGCACTCGGCATTTTCGCCTCACTCTGGCCCGCCTTTCAGGCCATGAGCCAACCCATCGTCAAAAACCTCAGAAGCTGAAAACCATGTTACCCTTTTCCTATGCGGTGCGGAACCTTTTCCGCAGCAAATCACGTCTCATCCAAACCATTGGCGGCAGCGCCCTCGTGGTGCTCCTTGTGATGGCTTCCGTCGCTCTCAACAGCGGGATGAAAAAAGTCCTATCGGCTTCGGGATCACCCCACAACGTCATCCTCGTCGGTGCGGGCTCGGAAGAAAGTATCCAACGTAGTGAAGTGCCGGAAAGCAGCGCCGGCATCGCTGAAGCCAGCATACCCGGCATTAACGAGAGCCTCGGTGTGCGGGCGGTCTCCAGCGAGATACACTACATGAACTACCTGCAGTTTCCGGACGGAAGGAAAACCCAGGCGATGTTCCGGGGCGTGACCCCCGAGGCATTGCGGGTTCATCCGGAAATCAGGATCGATGCAGGCTCTTTCCCGCGCTCGGGAGAAGTCATGGCCGGACGTCTGGCATGGAGAAAGCTCGGCCTCAAGGAAGGCGAACTCAAGCTCGGCTCGATCCTGATCCTCGACGGCCAAGAACTCAAAGTTTCCGGAATCTTCGCAGCCCCGGGCACCGTCCTTGAGTCCGAGCTATGGGCCACGCTCGGCGATATGCGGGTCCTATCAAAACGCGAAACCCTTTCATGCGTCGTCGTCCGGCTCGATGATCCGGCAGACTTTGAAGAGGCCGATCTTTTCGCCAAACAACGCCTGGATCTGGAACTCTCTGCCATGCGCGAAAGCGATTACTATGACCGTCTGAGTGCCTTCTTCAAACCCCTGAGAGCAATGACCTGGATCACCGCCGGTCTGATTGCCGCCGGGGCATTGTTTGGAGGCATCAACACCCTGTATGCCGCCTTCGCCTCACGCGTCCGGGAAATGGCAACACTTCAGGCCATCGGCTTCAGCCGGGGTTCCTTGCTCCTCAGTCTGATTCAGGAAAGCACACTCGCCTGCCTCACAGGCGCGCTTGTTGCATCACTGCTCGCCGTATTCATTCTCGATGGCCGCACCATTCCCTTTTCCATCGGATCCTTCACTTTGGAAATCGGCCCCGCCGCCGCCATCAGCGGCATTGTCACCGGACTACTCCTAGGCCTCATCGGTGCTTTGCCACCGGCGATCCGTTGCCTCAAACCCTCTCTTCATTCGGCCCTCCGGATGTCTTGAAACCACAAACCAAAACAAAACACATGAAACCAACCTACCTATTGTTTGCCACCGTCGCCCTTCTGGCCTCCTGCAAGGAAAAGCCCGAATCGGATGCCGCCACCGCAAAGCCTGCCGCCGAAACCAGCGCTGCGCTCCAAGCCGTGCTTGCCGCCGCTCCCAAAGGAGAGCCGCAGTCCATCGTCAACGCAAAAACCACCGCCAAACCCGGCGAGGAAATCACCATCACCGGGCGCATCATGGGCAGCTCAAGTCCGTTTGTCGATGGACGCGCCGCCTTCATCTTGGGAGACCCCGGTGTCCTCACCGCATGCAGTGACAACCCAGGCGACGAATGCGAAACCCCCTGGGATAACTGCTGCGATAGCAAGGAAGACAAAAAACGCGGCACCGTGACCGTTCAGATTATCGATGCCGACGGTCGAGTCCTGAAAGAGCCGGTGGAAGATGTCGGCGGAATCAAGAAACTCGCAACCCTCACCGTCACCGGAAAAGTAGCGGAAGGTTCCACCGCCGATTTACTCATCCTCAACGCAACCGCCATCCAAGTCGTCAAATGAAACCCACTCTTTCCACCAGTGCCGCCATCTTCGCCCTGTTGGTGGCTTCTTGCGCCCCATCGAGTCCGCCGGCATCCGACGCGCCGCCGTCGTGGGCTCATCAGCCCTCCAGCGGCAGCGCCTTGCGGGCGGACTGGTGGAAAGCGTTCGGCGATCCCGCTCTCGACGATCTCATCTCACGCGGCTGGAACTCAAACCCTGACATCGAAGCCGCTTTGCAACGTGTGGAAACCGCCCGTGCCGACCGCTTCGAAGCCATGGCAGCTTTCTTTCCAAAAGCCGCCATCTCGGCGGGTTTCCGGGAAGGCCGCGAGCAGAACCGTATGACAGGCTTCCGCCCCGACGATCTTGAACCATGGACAGCCGCCGGAGAAGTGAGCTGGGAAATCGACATCACCGGAAAACGCGCCGCACGCCTGGCCTCCACAAAATCCGCCGAAGGCGCAGCCTACGCCCGCTGGCGTGGCACACGCTTGCTGATTGCCACGGAAATCGCCCTCGCACGCTTCGAGGATCAGATTCTTGGATCTGAAATCGGAATCCAGAAAACCCAGCTCGCCAGCGAAGAAAAAGCGGCACAGCTCAACGAATCCATGTTCCAACAAGGCCTGATCACATCCAATGACCGCGCCACTGGGATTTCCGCCGTTGAGTCTGCACGGCGAGAATTGTCCGAATTGGAACGGCGCCGCGATCTCGCCCGTCTACGTCTGAATCGACTTTGCGGAGGGGACGCAGGAAACATCAAGCAAAGCACCTTGCCCGTCGTGCCGCCAAGCCCGGTGAAATCTCCCGCATCTGTCTGGGGTTCCCGCCCCGACCTTGTCGCCGCAGAAGCCGATGTCCGATCCGCATTTTCCGCATGGAACGCTGCCAAGCTCGATCTCTTGCCCACACTCTCACTCGGCGCAGGCGGCAACCTCGGCAGCAACTCCCTTTCTGGCCAGCTCAAGACTTGGGAACTATCCGTCGGCCCGCGCCTCGAAATCCCCATTTGGGATCCCGCCCGTATCGCCATGGTCAAACGCTCCAAATCCTACGCCGCAGAATCCGCCGCCAACTACCGCAGCACCGCGCTCCGCGCCGTCGAGGAAATCGAAGGTGCGTATGTCAACCTCATCCGTCGTCGCGGACAATACGCATCCATCGAACGCGAGCGGGAATCAGCAAAAACCGCATGGCTGGATGCCCAATCAAAAACCCGCAACGGAGCGGGTTCGTTCGCGGAAGAAAACTCCATCTCGCGAAACTACCGCAACGCTTCCCGCAACGCAGCCAGCCTCCGCCTTCAAATCCTCGATGATTATCTCGCCTTGGTTAGAGCACTCGGCGGCTGATAACAAAGGAAGAACACGGCAATAAGGGCTCTGGTTGTATCACTCAAATAATTGGCGATCTAGCGTACGAAACTGGATAGCTTCTAATACTTCATTTCCAGTGATGTCGGGCTTACCTGCAAGATCCGCCAAAGTTCTAGCAACTTTCAAAATGCGATCATGGGCGCGGGCGGAGAAGTTCATTTCCTGCATCGCGTGTTCGAGGTAGCCTTTGCCCTCGGCGTCGAGCTTGCAGTGATCACGCACCTGCTTCGCGCCCATCGCAGCATTGGTTGTTAGCTTGGCCATCTTCAAACGAGCGACTTGGATTTCTCTTGCAGCGGCAACCCTTTCCCGAATCACCGCCGATGACTCGCCCGAGATGACGTCAGAAGTAAGCTCACGGAAATTAACCAAAGGAACATCGACGTGAATGTCGATGCGATCTAACAACGGACCGCTGATGCGTTTGCGATAGTTTTCAATTTGGCGCACCGAGCAACGGCACTGTCTATTTGAACACCCATAATAACCGCAAGGGCAAGGGTTCATTGCAGCGACCAAGATGAAGCACGCGGGGAATGCGACCGTGCCTGCGGCACGGCTAATCGAATCCATGCCGTCCTCCAAAGGCCGACGCATTGCTAAAGCGTGTAAAATAATCCCACAAGCCGCATCCGAGACGTATCCTTATCTCAGAAATGAAACTTTTGGATGCGGCTGTAGATCGCAACCAGAGACCGCAAATTCTCCCAACGCGGCACGGCAGCGAACATCCCACCAGTAACTAGGAATTGAAAAAGTGGCCGAAAAATGGCCGAACTTATTTTTAGCAACAAAAAATCCAGAAGCTTTGCAGCGTCTGGATCTCTTATTCCATAAAGGAAAGTGCTCGAAAGAGGACTCGAACCTCCACAGGTTTCCCTACTAGATCCTTAGTCTAGCGCGTCTACCAATTCCGCCATCCGAGCTTTTATTTCCGTTGGTGGGACGCAGGGAATAAGTTGAGCGACGGATCAATGCAAGCGAATC
>CAMAYN010000034.1 GCA_945862285.1 Akkermansia muciniphila
CTCAAGCGCTAATTTACAAATCGTCACGCAAAAAATATACAACCATGACTACTCGCCGCAAATTCAACTTCCCACTCGCCACGCTCATCCGCGACGCCGGACTTCTCGGCAAGGCGATTACCAATTCCGATCACCAAGCCGCCATGACCGAGCGTCTCGGTGCCCCGTTCATCACTGCCTTTACCGCAAAGATCACCGCAGTCACCGGCGAAACCGCTGCTCAGAGCGGTAAAATCGGCGACCTCTCCGGCCTGACCGTCCAGCAAGAGCAGGACTTCCGCGAAATGGAGCGCCTCTCCGCCGGTGCCCGCCGCAGCGCCCGCCTCGCCTTCCCCGGCCAGGACACCCTGCTTTCCGCCGAATTCCAGATTGGCGAGGCCGGATCAAAATCCCTCTCCGCCACGATTGCCCGCGCCCGCCTCACCCACGCCGCCGCCGTCAAACACGCCGCCGCACTCCAAGCCAAAGGCTGGATCCCCGCCAACACCGCCGCCCTCAGCGATGCCATCGAGGCTCTCGCCAGCGTAGATACCCAGCAAGAGGAAGCCGAAGACGAAAAGCTCGGCTTCACCAACGAGAAAATCATTGCCGCCAACGATCTCTACGCCGACTGCCTCGCCATCCAGAACGCCGCCCGCCTGCAATACCCCGCCAAAGTGGACGCCGCCGGCAACGCTCAAAACGTCACCGAGCGCGCCCGCTTCCTCCTCGACGAATTCCCACCCCGCGACCGCGAAAAACCCGACGGCGGCACACAAGACGACACTCCGCCGCCAGCTCCACCGATCCCATGATTCTTAACCTGCCTTCCCCCCGCAGACGTTCACTAGGCCGCTTAACCTGTGATCTAGGAAAATAAAATGGAAGCGCAGATGAACGTTTATAAACGCAGATCATGAATCAATCTGCGTTCATCTGCGGTAATTTTTCCCAATGAATTAAGCTAAACGGTCACGCCTTTGGCATCGACCGCACGGTTTTCATCGTCTCCACACTTACGGTACAAACACGTCCAAGAAGTGAAATGACATCCTCCTTGTGATTGGCGAAGCGGTAGGTGTTGAATTTCTCGGTCACGGTGTGGTCTTTGATTTTGCTCTCCTTCCACCCATTCTAGGCCGCTGCGGTTCCTACGGAGATGGCAGTTTAGGGATACTGAGTGGATTTGAACGGCGTGTCGATTTAATGGATTGCCAACTTCCTGACCGTGGGGCATTCTGCGTGCACGGGTCTGATGAGTGAAAACTGCGGGTGCATTGGCAAAAACGCTTCATTCTCAGGCTCCATTTACCATATCACCGCAAATCTTAATTCATGGAAATAAAACAAGACCTGACCAATCATCTCACAGCGGCGAACAAGAACCTTGCCGTGCTGAAGGAGCATTTTGGGCATTGCTTTGACAAGCAGGGGAATTTTCTGCTGGAAAAATTCCAAGCAGAGCTGGAGGCGGGCGAGCTGAATTTTTCCAAGGAAAGCTATGGGCTGGACTGGCTGGGGCGTTCTTATGCTAGGCTACTGGCCTGCGATGCGGCGACGACTTTGCTGAAAGAGGATGTCGCGTTCAATCAAAAGCCGGAGAACGCCCATTCCCAGAATCTGCTGCTGAAAGGCGATAATCTGGAAATTCTCAAGCACCTTTCTCATGCGTATTTTGAGAAGGTGAAAATGATCTACATCGATCCGCCCTACAACACGGGCAGTGATGGTTTTGTGTATCAAGATGATAGAAAGTTCACGGTGAAAGAACTGCAGCGACTTGCGGGCGTGTCCGAGGAGAAAGCCAAGCGCATTCTCGATTTCACCATGAGTAATAGCAACTCCCACTCCGCGTGGCTGACGTTCATGTATCCGCGTCTCTACATCGCGAAGCAACTGCTCAAGGATGACGGAGTGATTTTTGTCTCCATCGATGACAATGAAGTCGCCCAGTTGCGCTTGCTGATGGATGAGGTTTTTGGGGAGGAGAATCATTTGGCTGAGCTTGTTTGGAAAGCGCGACAAATCGTAGATAGCCGTAACAGTTCAATGGTATCGAATGACCATGAGTCTATCATTCTATATGCAAAAAATAGTTCTCAAGGAAAACTTTTGGGGAAAAAGATCGAACGCTCTAAATATACTAACCCTGATAGTGATCCTCGTGGGCCATGGATGAGTAACTCGATTTTAGGTTTAGCTAATGCAAGTCAGAGACCAAACTTACATTATACTTTAGTTGATCCAGAAACAGGAAATAGGTTTGAATGTCCAACGGACACAGGTTGGCGATACTCGCCAGAAACAATGGATTCGAAGATCCGAGAGAAAAGAATCGTATTTCCCAATAAGCCAGCAGGAAGACCGCGCGAGAAAAAATTTCTGAGTGAGGCAACCAGCGAATTCACTGGTTTTTCTACAATTTTGTCAGAAGAGCGTGTTGGACATACTTTGCATGGTAGCCGCGAGGTTCGTGATTTATTTCAAGAAAAGTATTTTGATTTTCCGAAACCCATTTCTTTAATCAAAGCATTATTAGATCAAGGGTCAGAGAATAATGATCTAGTTATGGATTTCTTCGCAGGCTCTGGAACTACGGGCGATGCCGTGATGCAACTGAATGCAGAGGATGGCGGAAATAGAAAGTACATCCTTGCGCAGTTGCCAGAAATGATTGATCCCAATAAAAGCAAAGCCGCTTACGATTTCGTCAAAAACGAACTAGGCGTGGAAGAGCCGACGATTTTCGAGATCACTAAAGAACGTCTCATCCGTGCGGCGAACAAACTGCGGGAAGAAAGACCCGTGGAGGTTGCCGGAAAAGATTTGGGCTTCAAGGTATTTGAGACCATGCCTCTGTGGGAAGATTACCATCACAAGGCGGAGACTTTGGAAGAGGATACACCGCTGCCGTTTCGGGGCGATTTGTTAGGGGTGGATGATTTGCAGGCTCTTTTCATCACGTGGAAGACATACGACGGCTCACCACTGACGGAAGTGGCAGAGGATTATGATTTGGGCGGTTACGTGGCGAAGTATGTGAATCAGAGGCTTTACTTGATGGATAAGGGGTTTACGACGGATCACTTGGTGACGCTGCTGCAGAAAGTGGAATCGGATGTGAATTTCAATCCGCGCTCGGTGATTGTTTTTGAGTCGAATTTCCAGAGCAAAAGCCTGCGGGAAATTTCCGAGAGTGTGAAGAATTTCCAGAATCAGAAGAGTTTGGAAATTGATTTCATCATGCGTTTCTAACAGTCAGATACCATGAAAGGATTTAACTTTGAGAAAGACCTTCCGCATCAGCAAAAAGCTGTGGCGGCGATGGTATCAGTCTTTGCCGATTTGCACATTGAGCCGGCAGAGGGCGTACATAGCTTGTGCGTGAATCCATTGCTGGATCGTGAAAAGCCCTACACGCAGTTTAGTCAAAATGTGATGAAGCTCCAACATGCGAACAGCATTAAGGACAAGTATTCCCGCGATAACGTGGTGGACATCATGATGGAGACTGGCACGGGGAAGACCTACACGTATGCCAAGACCATCTTCGAACTCAACAAGAACTACGGCATTTTTAAGTTTGTCGTGGTGGTGCCTACGTTATCGATCAAGGCGGGGACGATCAATTTCCTGAAGTCGGAATCTTCGCGTGCTCACTTCAAGGAGCAATTCGGCAAGAGCATTAAGCTGCACGTCGTAGAAAGCGTAAAATCGGGCAAGGCGAATAAAAAAACCTACATGCCACCGGCGGTGATTTCGTTTTGCAATGCGGGCAGCCATGACAAGCAAAGCATCGAGGTCATGGTGATCAATGCTGGAATGCTGAACTCTGATACGATGCAGAAGAGTCACGATAAGGGGCTGTTCGATCAATACACCGTGGCCTTTGAGGGAATTGCCTCGGTGCGTCCCATGGTCATCATCGATGAGCCTCATAAGTTTTCCCAGCAGAACTCGACATGGGAGAACATCCTGCGGATGAAGCCGCAATTCATCCTGCGCTATGGGGCGACGTTCCCGGAAAAAGATGTGAAAAAACGCGATGAGATCACGGGGAAAATCGTGAAGGTGCCGGTAAAGGATTACCACAACTTGATCTACACACTCTCCGCCGTGGAATCCTTCAATCAGAATCTGGTGAAAGGAGTCATCGGGCATATCTCGAAATTTGAGAGTGGCAAGGATGCGCTGGTGCGTTTGGTCTCCACGGATGGCACGGAAGCAAACTTTGAGCTGCTAGAGCAGGGTAGAAGGAGTACCGCAAAGCTCGGGAAAAAAGCCAGCTTAGAGCAAGTCCACCCTGCGATGACGGATCTTATCATCGATAGCCTGAACAAATCCAAGGTCGTCTTGTCCAACGGCATGGAGCTAAAAGTCGGTGACAAGCTCAATCCGTATTCCTACGCGCAAACATTGCAGGAAATGATGCTGCGGGAGGCTGTGACGGAGCATTTCAAGCTGGAGCGAGAGTTATTAAAACGCGAGGTGAAGATTAAGCCGCTGACGCTTTTTTTCATCGATAACATTGAGGAGTATCGGTCACAGGATGGCTATCTGCGAAAGAAACTTGAGCATTTGGTGCGGGCCGAGGCGGAAGAAATCTTGAAGACCGAGAAAGCGGGATTTTACCGGGAGTATCTGGAAAAAACCTTGCAGGATGCCGCCGCAACACACGCCGGGTATTTCTCCCAAGATAACACCGATAAAGATGAGTCCGTGGAAAAGGAGGTCAGTGAGATTTTGCATGATAAGGAGACCATGCTATCGCTAGAGAATCCGCGCCGCTTTATTTTCTCCAAGTGGACACTGCGCGAGGGATGGGATAACCCGAATGTTTTTCAAATCTGTAAACTCAGAAGCAGCGGAAGTGAGATATCCAAACTCCAGGAAGTAGGGCGCGGCCTGCGTCTGCCGGTGAATGAATTCGGCAATCGTGTCAAAGAGGAGCAGTTTTTCCTCAACTACTTTGTGGATTTCACCGAGAGCGATTTTGTGGACAAGCTGGTGGATGAGATCAATTCGAAGTCAGGAGCCGTCTCATCGGAAGAAAAGCCAGAGAAGCTCACCGATACGCTCATTCAGCAGATTTGCCACGAGTACAAAATCACAGAGGATCAGCTATTAACTGTGCTGGACCAGCATAATGTCGTAACGCGGACAAATGCCTTTAAGGAAGGTGGTTATGATTTTGTAAAAAACCATTACGCGATGGCATTCGCTGGTGTGAACAACAACAAGATCAGAAAAGCCACTGACGCAAAACGCAAGGTGACCATCCGCATCGAGAAATACCCTGAGCTGAAAGCGCTGTGGGAGAAGATTAACGAGAAAGTCGTGCTGGAATACAAATTCAAGGATGAGCAGCAGTTTCAAGATTTGCTCACGCAATTTTTCGGGACTCAACATCGGAAATTCACTGAGCACAGCATTCGCTCGGTGAAAGCGCAGGTGGAAATCGAGGACGGGCAGGCTATGGTGGTCGAGGATGCTGAATCCATCTACGATGAGAAGCGCTTGATGCTGGTGACGATGACGTACGAAGAATTTCTCAAACGCTTATCTTCCTCTCTGAACATCAGCCGCAGCACACTGCACGCTGCCGTGGTGAGTTCAAAAATTCCCATCAACCGTTACCTCAATGGAGCCACGGCGAGAGTGATCAAAAAGAACTTCGAGGATTACCTGATGATTCACGCGATTGACAAGTTCAGTGTGGAATACAAGAAAGTGTCCAACTGCATCCACCCGACAAAAATGACCACGCGCAAAGGCGAGGTATTATCGGAGATGTCTGCTGCGGGCATTGGAGTGATGCTTTCCGATGAGAGAGTGGCGGATAGTTACTTTTTCAACGAGTTGTATTATGACTCTCCGCTGGAGAAAGAGAACGTGAAAAAAGAGCTACAAGAAGTCGTGGTGTTCACAAAAATCCCCAAAAACTCGATCAAGATTCCCGTGGCAGGCGGAAAAAGCTACTCGCCGGACTTTGCGTATGTACTGAAATTTGGTGATGGTTCCAAGAAGCTGAATTTCATCGTAGAGACGAAGAATGTAGCAGGGGATCAAAAGCTAAGGGATGAGGAAAAGCAAAAGATTCGACACGCGGAGCAGTTTTTCCAAGGGAATGTGACGATCAAATTCCGCACTCAATTCACGAACGATAAGATCCAAACGTTGTTGAAGGAGATTATCAGTGATCAATGAATGCAGCAAAAAATTCAGGTAATTGTATTTGTGAAAACAGAACCATTCGTTATTACCCAGTTGAATGAAAAAGGGACAGACCACAAATTATTCTGGTTCCCGAATACATCTGATAAGAAAGAACTACAACCGACGCAAAACCACAGCCAAAAAAAATCTTGGCAAAGCGGCCCACTGAGCTAACCTCTCGACAAATGAAAACAGTTGAGAATTTCCCAATTCCGCTAAATACTGGCGTCACTAGGAGCATTCTTTCTTTCAGCGTTTCAGTTTTCAGCATTTCCGGATTTCCCAAGTCCCCCTTAAACTCGTCTTCCCCCGCCCTTTCAAGAGCCTTCGCCTCAAAAACAATTCCCTAACAATCTAAGTGATTATGCACATGATCAATTGCCATATCCACACCTTCACCGTCGATCATGTGCCGGTGGATTTTCTGCCGCTGCGACTCGGCGAAGTGTTTAAAATTCCCTACGTGCGCACCCCGGCTCGTTGGCTCTTGGGCGCGCTGAACCCGTTTAATAATCGCGACAGGTTCAATCGCTACGCCAATTTTATCCAAGTTGCCAATGGTAAGTCCCAGGAGGAGGTTTTCCGCTTTGTGCAAGGCCGCTATCCGGATCAGACCCGCTTTATCGTACTGCCGATGGATATGGCCTACATGGGGGCAGGCAAAGTGCCCAAGGATATTACAAAACAGCACGAGCAACTGGCCGAAATGCGGGACAAGCTGGGCGATGTCGTGATTCCCTTCGCGGCGGTCGATCCGCGCCGCCCCGGGGTGCTCGCTATGCTCCAGCACTTTGTCGAAAACCGCCGATTTAGGGGCATAAAAGTTTATCCGAATCTGGGTTATCGTCCGGACGATCCGGTGTTGATGAACGAGATTTGGCCTTACGCGGTGAAAATGAACCTGCCCGTTATGACTCACTGCTCGCGGGGCGGGCCGCGAGCCAAGGGTATCCGCAAGGAAGACCTCGACCGCTATACCGCGCCGTCCTGCTGGGTGCCAGTTTTGAAGAAATTTCCCGACCTGCGGGTGTGCTTGGCGCACCTGGGTGGGGACGACGAGTGGAAGCGGTATTTTGCCGACACTTGGCAACCCACGCTCGGGACGCAGCGCAAATCGTGGTTGGCGGATATTCTGGACCTGATCCGCTCGGGCCAATACCCGAATCTCTACGCCGACATTTCCTACACGGTGTTTCGTTTCGAGGACTACGGTCCGGCGCTAAAGGTGTTTATCGCCGACCCTACGATCCGCGAGCGCATCCTCTTTGGTTCGGATTATTACATGACGGAGAACGAGCGTTTCGAGGAGCGCATGTTGTCCATGAAGCTGCGAGCCCTGTTGGGTGAGGAACACTTCTGGCAAATCGCCAGCATTAACCCCGAGCGCTATCTCGGATAGACGGCATCTGTGGATGCAGTTCACGGTGTTCTCGCGCATAAGATCGGATTATTTTTGTGAAACGAAGTGTTCTTCCGATTGCGAAATTGATCGGATCCGAATCGATGGTGCAGATTTACAGATACCCCGTATTCACCAAGAACCACCAGGCGAGGGGTAAGGGGATTTGGAGGATCATCCCACAGGTGTAAAAGAACCAAGCAGGGAGGTAGGTGAAGTTTGTGCCGGGCATTAGGGTATCGCCCTGGTACGCTTTGATGATGAGGCGGATGCCGCCGACGGTGCATAGTAGGCCAATTCCTAGAAGAATTTTTGGATTTCGGGAGAAAACGTAGAGGAGTAAGTTAGGCATGGGGAGATGATGGGGATTTTGCTTTGAAGCGGATGCTGGGGATGGTGCTGATGTCGATGAGGTTCATGATACCGAGTTGAATGATGGTGGCTTCATCGCCGGAATGCTCGGATAGGCCTTGCCATTTGTTGATCTGTGCAAGCTCCTCAAGCTTCGCGGCGATGCGGGCTTCATTTTGCGGACCTGCGGGGAGCTGGCGTTTCCAGTGACGGATGGCACGGAAGAGGGAAAGTGGCGCTAGCAAAAATAATAAGCTGAGAAAAAAGGCGCAGCCGGTGATTCTCGATGTGTAGTGTTCAGCCACCATTGTAGTGGCGGTATCACTATCGAGTCCGCGCCTGTTCCATTCGACGAGTGAATCCAAGACACTAATGTTATTATTTTGGATTTTCCATCCTGTCGTATAGACCACTGCTAGAGGTAATAACGCCAAAATGCTGGAAAAAACCGCAGGAAAATCGAAATTATAGAAATAAGCTTCATACTTGGGAAAATATCTAACTAAAGGCTCCTTCCAATCGGGTTCACATCTCACGAGAACAAGCGCGAAAAAATAACAAAAAAATGTCCAAGCAATGAACCAGCAGAATGGGGAAAGAACAAACCACATGATCGATACGGCTTTGCAGCGTAAGTTATGCCGGGCGATGTAGTTGGCGGTCATGAAGGTGTGGGATTGTTCGTCTCTATTTTGTATATCGCTTCTGTTTCTGCGCTTCTGTTTCTGCGGGTAGTGTCATGTAGGTTGATTCGTTACCAATGTCCTCAGCTCATACCTGCTACCTCCCTAGCAAACTATTCCAAACTCTGCGGCTTTACCCGTCCTCGGAGTGTGACTTTGATGGAGTCTGCATATTCGAGTTCAAATTCGGCAGGTGGGTTGCCGTTATGTCGCAATGCGGCCTGAGCACGTTCCACTCCATTGCCAAATTTCTCTACCAAGCCGAGGTTTTTCATGGCGGCGGCGATGATCGGATTCCGATATACCGTTACATTCGGAAAACGTTCGGGGCGGGCCGGTGGTAGCAGTCCGCCAGGGCTTTTGATCTCCACACGATCCTTAAACCAGTAAATGCGCACGGAGTCTGCGATGGCGTAATCACGATGCATCAGCGCATTCAACAGCAGCTCCCGCAATGCCTCCAAGGGGTAGCTGGAGATTCTTTTCTCAGTGAAATCGATGGTTTCATTCCAATTGGTAATGCTCGTCCGCAGCAAGCTCTCCAACTCGCGTGCTTGTGTCGGCAAGTCGCCCTTGATTTCGCGTTCGTCGAGGATGGCACTGCGGTCATTCAAACTCTCAGCGGAGGTGCGGACAAAAATAATCGATGC
The DNA here is from genome assembly GCA_945862285.1 of Akkermansia muciniphila. Taxonomy (GTDB): domain Bacteria; phylum Verrucomicrobiota; class Verrucomicrobiia; order Verrucomicrobiales; family Akkermansiaceae; genus UBA956. Next base: position 9,279 of record CAMAYN010000034.1, read on the forward strand.
CAACGGCAAAAAACGCTGCGGATGGATGCCGCAAAACAGCATTCCTGCATAAGTCGGTTTCTCGCTAGTGAGATTGGCAAATCCTTGTCCTGTGAGCTTTTCCAGAAAAGTGCGTCCATTTGCTACGATAATATCATCTGCGACGAACTTCCCTTGATAAGCACTATACAATTCCTGCGATAGATCGTTGAGCGAGGCCGAAGCACAGTCGGCGGCATCAAAGGTAAGCGCGCGGCTGCGTTCTTCGATGCGGCGCATGTCTAGCAGGCTTGCTTCGCGGGTGGTTTTTCCCACGCGAATCCACATTTTTTTCTCGAACCATGTGGGATGCGGCGATGGCAGCACCTTGATTACGATCACATCTCCCTCCTCGAAAGATTCACTCTCCACGTTCACCGCAGGTTTCGGCGAAACAACCCAATCGTTCAGCCAATTGCTGATTTTTTCCGCATCCTTTTGGGTGTCGCGATAGCCGGAAATGGTTCCATTATCCTCAACGCCAACGACAAATACTCCACCAGTCTCGCCATTGGCAAAGGCGCATACCGTGCGGCCAAATTTCTCACGGAAATTTGGCGAATGCGGGTCGCGTTTGAATTCGAGCGTTTCTCCCTCGCCCGCTGCGAGCAACTGTGTGATTTCCTCATTCATACCGCTACAATCGATCAAGTAGCTGCGCTACGTTATTCGCGATCGAGGTGAGATTGTCAACGGAAGAAACCGTCTGAAGAACGCGCTTGCCCATGCGTTTGATTCGTTCGGCTAGGGTCTCCCGCTCCTCGACGGCGATTTCATCCGTGCCTTTGTTTGCTTGATAGGATTCGATCAGCTTACGAATTTCCGCGATGTCTTTCCGCGCCTCATCGAATGTTTTTCCTGTCAATTTCTGCCGATCCAGATCGTATTCTAATTCCTCGATCCCGCTTTTGATTTTTACAAGAGCCTTGAGATGCGCGACGAGGCTGAGATTCTGGTTGCTTTCCACGGCGATCTGAGGCGAAACGTTGATCTGCGGGGAAATCGTAACATTCATCTCTGGTTGTGGGCGATTGAGGAAAGCGAACATCATATCATTTTGGTCACGGCTCATTCTTTTGAGTTCCTCGATCACGGGCTGCATGGAGAGTTGCCCGAGCCCGTAGGCCGCTTGCATTAGCTCCACGAGGGAAACAGCGCCGCCCTGCATATCGCGGCATTTCGCATCTCCTTCAATGAACGCAGTTAGTGCACCACGCCATTCGTAATTTCTCCCCGCGTTGATAAAGCTGGGAGTATAATCGAGATTCCGGTAGGCCATATCATCGCCAAGCAGCGTTTGCAGGCGCTCACGCAAGAGGCTTTGATAACGCCCGCGCTCATCAGCATTGCCCCAGACGGTGATGCGGATCTCACGCTCCAGGCGCAGCATTTCTAAGGTCGCCACCGCCCCGCCATGGGATAGCAGGCAACCATTCCGCCATAGATTTTCCCCTACGATTTCCTGCCCACATTTCGCTACATAGCGATGAAAAACTAACGAAGGCAACAACGCATTCATCTTCACACTAAAGGCGGTGCTTTCGCCGTGCGGGCGGGGCAGTGATGTAGGCTCATTTTCCGGAGCCAGCATCGGCACGCGATAACTGCCGCGCGAATGCTCGAAGGCAAGCCCGAAGCACACCAAAAGACCGAGCAGTGAGGGGAATTTATCCGCTGGCACCGCCGGGGCCTCGGGATATCGCTTGCGGTCAAAAATGATTTCCAACATGGAAACCGTCAAAGTCCCGCGCATTTCCTCTTTGTCGGCACGCCATAGTAAATGATAAATCGCCCCTGTAAGCCACGCGGGATCTAAAATGAACCAAGCTGGATCTACCTCTGGAAAATGCAAAGCCACGCCCAGGCGATCCATCATCGCGAGTGCGGCATTGCGTTGCTGAGACTCGGCGGGAATGCCCGCTTGTTGGCAAAATTCCGCGAAGCGTGATTCATCGATATGCGCCGCTTGAGGCAATGCATCCCTCAGCAATTCCTTGAGCGTGAACCAACTCAACAGCGTTTGTTGATCGAGAATTTTACTATCCGAAAGCGCATGGTGCAGTGCCTCACGCAGATTCGATAGACCTTGATCTGTTTTGCAGGAAAGATTGAGACAGCCAATAATGAAGGGGTAACGGCGGCGAAGCGAGTTATCATCAAAGGACATTTCTGAGTCCATGCCTTTTGCCAGTTTGTCAACTTGGTTTTGCACGATGAGGGTCGGCGAGCCGCCGCCAAAGACCCGCACATGCTCCAGCCAATATTCTACGGGTTGCATCTCGCCGACGCTGCGTGCATTCAGCACAATCACATTCACGCAGCGTTCACGCAAAAAGAGCTGATGTGTGCCATGCAAAAAGACCTGACCGCCAAAGTCCCAATAATGCACACGCATGTTCTCAGAACCGATGGTTACTTCACTTTCCCGCACAAAAACGCCCGGCGTCGGTGGCTCGGTTGGTTGCAGTGGCTCGTCATGCAGACGGCGAATGATCGACGTTTTTCCTACCTCTCCATCGCCGATGAAAATCACCCGCGCTTCGGCGAGTTGTTTTCCAGCTTCATCTGCCTCAAGAAATGCCATGACCGCATCTGGGCCAGCATCGAAGATTTCTTGAGACAGTTGAGCACGGTGAGCCATGCGATCTTGATTAAAAATGCCGCGTGTCCAGCACTCATACTCCCGCGCCCAGTAGCCAAAACCGACTTCGTGCAATGCGGCGATGAAGTCTTTATGCAATGTGGCGATTTCTTCCGGCATGCCTGCGGGCCACAGCGGTTCATCAGGGACAAGCTTGCCATTTTCAATCAAATGCAAGTCGGCATAGAGAGCTTTTGCTATAGGTTTGTTATCATAAACGCTGACGTAGGCATCGTAGGAAGCATCCGCAGCATCTGCTGCATCATTGGCGTTGGCTGAATATACGGCTGCGGCTGCGTGAGCAGCAGCGATATCGCCGTTAGTGTGGGCAGTAACGACGGCTATGAGGCATCCAGATAAAATTACCTTCGAAGTTGATCCAACTACAGAATCGATTGCAAGTAAGACCGCTAGAAGATTTTTGCGTCGTTCAGCCTCGGGCAAATTCCAAAAATAATCTTCATTTCCCTTCCTAGATAAAATCGGCAGCGTCCGCAACGCCGCGCGAAAGGCAAAAAGGTCTACAAATTCTCGTTCACACGATTGAAGAACCTTTTCAATTTCATCACGATCAATCGACATAATTTTACGGCTTTTTAGCAAGCAAAGACGCGCCTAGGTTAGGATGAACTTTGCTGTGGTAAAGTTTAATCACGCTTCCACCGCAAGTCATCCCTTTTCGGCGGGGGGAGAGGCATGTGGATTGGCTGGGAGGCGGGGACGCCTCCGCCACAGTGGGGTGGTCATGGGATGGGCATTTTACGTTTCCGGTTTGCTCTTACCATCTAAGACACAGGAAACGCAGAGGTCGCCGGTGACGTTGATCATGGTGCGGAAGCGGTCGAGAAACCAATCGATGGGGACGAGCAAGAGTGAGTATTCGATGGGTAGGCCGACGGCGGATAGCACGAGCGTCATGGTGAGCAATCCGGCGGAGGGAATGCCGGCGGCACCGACGGAGGCGGCGACGGCGCAGATGACGATGATGAGCTGTTGGGCAAAGGGGAGGTCTTTGCCAAGGAGTTGGGCGATGAACAGGGCGGCCATGGCTTCGTAGAGGGCGGTGCCGTCGTTGTTGAAGTTGGCTCCTACTAAGGCACCGAGGTTGGCGGATTGTTTGGAGACTTTTACTTTATCGATGAGGCAGGCGTAGGTGACGGGCATGGTGGCCGTGGAACTGGCGGTGGAAAATGCCATGGTCAGGGCATCGCGGCAACCACGGATGAGGGCGGCGGGGCTGACCCAGGATTGTAGGGCGACGCGTGTCATGTAGTAGGTGAATTGGAGGGCAAGGGCGAGCAGGACGGCGACGACGAGCCAGAGCAGGCTGAAAAAGGAGGAAAAACCATTGGCTCCTACTTCGGCAGCGACGACGCCGAAGACGATGAGCGGGACGAGCTGGACGATCCAGTGGAGCATGGCGATAAAGGCATCCATGAAAACTTTTACCGTGGCGACGGTGGCATCGATGTTCGGTGAGACTTGCCGTAGCGCGAGACCGAGCATGATGGCTAAGACGATGACTCCAATGACACTACCGCCATCGGTAAAAGGGCCGAGGACGCTGCGGGGGAGTTTTTCGAGGACTTGGTAGATTTTATCGTCAACGCCGGTGGGTTTTTGCTCGGCGGCGGCGAATTTATCGCTCATGGCGGCTTTTTCGGTGGCGATTTTTTGGCGATCTTCTTCCGAGATTCCGCGTCGTTCGCCGGGTTGAACGACGTTGGCGACGAGCATGCCGATGATGATGGCGACGAGGGTGTTGCTGGCGAGCAGGGAAATGAGTTTGGCGGTTTTTCCTTTTTCGATCTTAGCACCAGCGAGGGCGTGGACGATGCAGAAGAATGCGACGGGGGCGGCGAGCATTTGCACGAGACTCATGAGGACAGAGCCGGGCTTGGAGAAGGTTTTTGCGTCCTCGCCCATAGAAAATCCGACGATGGCGCCGAGGAGCATGCCGATGAGGGTGCGGAGGTAGAGTGGCATTTTTTGCCATGCGCGGATGGGTGTGAGGAGCATAGAGTTAGGTGAGATGAGAGTGATTTTTTGGGCAGGGGCTTTGGATATGGCTGGGAGGCGGGACGCCTCCGCCACGTTAGGACTGGCAATGAGGGAGCGCGGCTTCGAGCCAGGCATCCATGCCGCCGGTGAGGTTATGGAAATTGGTGTAGCCTTCTTGGGCGAGGAAGGCGCAGGCGCGGGCGGAGCGGCCACCGGCTTTGCAATGGACGACGAGGGGGATGTCACGGGGGATTTTTTCTAGGGAGTTTGGCAAGGTGCCTAGGGGGATGAGGGTGCTACCGGCGATGGCGGCGGTCATGTGTTCGTCTGGTTCGCGAACGTCGAGGAGGTGAAATTTTTTTCCCGAGGAAATCCAGTCGTGGAGTTCGTTGACGTTGAGGGCTGGCGTTGGATTCATAGAGATCAATCGTGAAGAAATGCTTGGCGGCACAGAATAGGGATGCACTGGCTGAATGGCAAGGGCTTGTTAGCATGGACCATCGAAGGTCATGATGTTTTCGATGTGACGGGTGTGGGGGAAAAGATCGAAGGGTTGGACATCGATGAGCTTGAAGCCATCGGCCTGCATGATGGTGAGGTCACGCGCTTGTGTGGCGGGATCACAACTAACGTAAACGACGCGGCGCGGACGGAAAGCGGCAAGTTGGGCAAGAAATTCTGGTGTGCAGCCTTTGCGCGGTGGATCGATGACGATACAGGTTTTTTCTGCGGGGAAAGTAATGTCGGCAAAGATCGCCTCCGCACTGGCGGCGAGGAAGCGGGTGTTAGTGATGTGATTGGTAGTGGCATTGCGCCGCGCCCAATCGACCGATGCCTCGCTGACTTCCACCGCCGCGACTTCGCGGAAGGCGTTGGCGAGACTGAGCGCAAAGAGGCCGGAACCGCAGTAGGCATCGATGAGGTATTCCACGCCATCGAGAGCCGCCATGCGTCGCACGTGATCGACGAAGTCGGGGAGGATGAAGGGATTATTTTGGAAAAATTCCCCAGCGGGAAAATCGAAGCGGATGTCACCGCATCGCTCGGTGGCGATGGCTTTGTGATTGGTCTCGACGCGGCGATTTCCTGCTTCATCGACGACGGCGCGGAGTAGGAGCGTGGCGCCTTTTTTGCCGATGTTTTTACGGACGCTTTCGCGGATGCTGGGCAATGCTTGATTGATGGCATCCATGGCGATGGGACACTGTGGCACATCGAGGATGGTGCGGCGACCGTTGGCGAGAAAGCCGATGGGCATTTCGCTGGCGGCGGAGGGCTTTGGTCGATCGTAATGCGGCGTAATCTTCGAGCGGTAAGCCCATTGCTGAGGGGAGGGGTGGCAGGGATTGACGGGAAATTCCGTAGCGGCCATGTGTTTGAGCAGGCCTTCGATTTGGCGGGTTTTCCAATCAAGTTGAGCGGGGTAGGAAAGATGTTGGTACTGGCAACCGCCGCATTCTCGGAAGAGTGAGCATTTTGGAGAAACACGATCAGGCGACGCCACGATCACCTCAAGCAAGTCCGCCTGGGAGTGATTTTTATCATTGCGATAAATCCTCGCCTTAACGCGTTCCCCTGGCAAACAAAACGGCACGAAGACCACCCAGCCATCGACGCGCGCTACGCCCGATCCGAGATTGGTGAGGGAATCGATCTGCAATTCCAACTCATGATGATAAGGAAAGGGGTGAGGATGAAATTTTTTCGGCGGTCGCATAGCGCTAGTGAGCATGGAAATTGGCATGGAGGAAAGGTCAAAATGACGTAGATCCAATTGAAAACCACCTTTCGTTTCATTTCATTCAAGAGGCGTAGCGTTTCAAGGAAAGGAATCTAAGCGTCGCGAGGCCATTCTTTCTCATGGGCAAAAATGTATTCATCTCTTCTTGCCACATGTGCAGGAACTCACTACGTTCCGCCCCGCAACACACATGAAAGCCATTCTCGCACTGGAAGACGGTAGAACTTTTGAAGGAATTTCCTTTGGTGCCATAGGCACTGTTACAGGGGAGATATGCTTCAATACTTCCATGTCAGGGTATCAAGAAGTCATCACCGATCCTTCTTACCGAGGGCAAATTGTCACCATGACCTACCCCGAGATTGGCAATTATGGCATCAATGACTTAGATAACGAGTCGGCACAACCACACATTCGCGGCTTTGTCATCGGGCAACTATGCCAAGCCCCATCAAATTGGCGTGCCACATCATCTTTACAAGATTATCTCGCAGAACATCGCATCCTCGGCATCGAAGATATTGATACCCGCGCTTTAACCAAGCACCTGCGATCCTGCGGCGCGATGCGTTCCTGCATCAGCACAGACCTTTCCGCTGCGGAAGCCATCGTCGCCGCTCAAAAATCCCCCGAAATGGCGGGTAGCGATTTCGTAAAAGAAGTTTCTACCGAAAATCCGTATCTCTGGGAGGCCGAATCCCGAGAGTGGACGATTCCGAATACCTGCACAGGACAAGCCAGTAATTTCCTCGACCTTCCTCCCGCGCAACATCGCATCGTCGCCTTCGACTTTGGGATTAAATACAACATCTTACGCCGCCTCCGCCAAGCAGGATTCGAAGTCGAAGTTCTCCCCGCCCGCGCATCTGCTGCCGATGTGCTTTCGCGCAATCCCGATGGCATTTTCCTATCCAATGGTCCTGGCGACCCCGCCGCACTGGGCTACATTCATGAGCAAATGCGCCAACTCATCGGCAAAAAGCCCATTTTCGGCATTTGCCTCGGCAACCAGATTCTCGGGCATGCCTTCGGTGGGAAAACCTTTAAACTCAAATTTGGCCACCGCGGCGGCAATCAACCCGTCAAAGATTTACGCTCAGGACGCATTTCCATCACCTCCCAAAATCATGGCTTTGCCGTAGATCCTGATTCCTTGCCCTCCAACGTCGAAGTCACTCACATCAACCTCAACGACGATACCGTAGAAGGCATTCGCCATAAAGAACACCCCGTGTTCAGCGTGCAATACCATCCAGAAGCTGCCCCTGGGCCAAATGACGCTTCGTATTTCTTCCGCGAATTCGCCGACATGATCGCCCAGTGCAAATAATTACCCAATGAATACCATCGTAGTAGGCCTCCAGTGGGGCGATGAAGGAAAAGGAAAAATCGTCGATTACCTCATGGAGGATGCCGACGTCGTAGTTCGCTCCCAAGGCGGGCAAAACGCCGGCCATACGGTCATCACCAACGGCAAAAAATACGTTCTCCACTTATTGCCATCAGGCATTCTCTGGGATGGAAAACAAAACGTCATCGGTAACGGTGTCGTTCTCGATCCTATTGGTCTCGTTGCCGAAATCCAAAAAGTCGAAGCTCAAGGCGTAAAAGTCACACCAGAAAAGCTGCTCATTTCTGACCGCGCACACATCGTTTTGCCCTTTCATAAAGAACTCGACGTCGCCCGCGAACTCGCCCTCGGCGACCAAAAAATTGGCACCACAAAACGCGGCATCGGCCCTACTTACGCCGATAAAATCAATCGCTCAGGATTCCGCGCAGCCGATTTATTGAAGCCCGATTATTTCCGCGAACAACTTCCCCGCCGCGTCGCCGATGCGAATGAGGTTCTGAAAAAATTCGACCTTCCTACTTTCCATGCCGACGAGGTAGCAGATGCGGTTCTGCAAGCCTTCGAGCGACTCAAGCCCCACATCAGCGATGCCATTCCCACGCTTCATTCTGCATGGAAAAGCGGCAAAACGATCCTATTCGAAGGCGCACAAGGGAGCTTGCTCGACGTCGATTTTGGCACATTTCCCTTCGTAACCTCGTCGAACACTACCTCGGGCGGATGCTGCACCGGCAGTGGATTACCGCCAAATGCCATCCAGCGTGTCATCGGTGTCTGCAAGGCCTACACCACACGTGTAGGCTCCGGTCCATTTCCAACAGTCGATGAAGGCCTGTCCGAATACCTCCACAACCTCGGGCGGGAATTTGGTGCGACTACCGGCCGTCCCCGCGGTTGCGGCTGGTTAGACACGGTTCTTTTACGCTACGCTTGCATGATCAATGGTGTCACTGGCTTGGCCATCACCAACCTTGATGGGCTAGACGAATACGAAACGCTGAAAATTTGCACCGCTTACGATATCGATGGAGCAACCGTCTCCCTTCCGCCATCCGACCGCTCCGCATGGGATCGTGCTGTGCCGATCTACGAAGAACTTCCTGGATGGAAATGCGACACCACAGCCTGCCGTACCTACGCCGAACTCCCCACGAACGCCAAAGCCTACCTAAACCGCTTTGCCGAACTCTGCGATGCGCCCGTCGCCTTCGTCGGAGTAGGTCCAGACCGTGTGCAAACGATCATTGCCTGAGACAAGATAATCAACATAGATCACAAAAAACCGCCGTGTTTACAGCGGTTTTTTTCATTTAACGGTAATACAAACAAAGCGCGGCGGCGAAGTCGCATCATACCCGCAAGCCCGAATCAGTCTCCCGACCAACTTAAATTGTTATGCAGCGGAGGGTTGGAGGGTGAAGCCCAGTGCGGCGGCGAGTTTTTCTAGAGATTTACGACGACGGGATGCGCTTTGGGGAGTGATTTTAAAGGCTTCTTTTTCGTCGTAGGCTTTCTGGCTTTTGATCATGCCGTGGACGATGCGGGCGAGCTTGTGCGCGGCTGCTGTGGTGCCTTCGGCTTTGCCTAGTCTGCCTTTCATTCGTCTCACGTAGCCTCCCATTTCACTTTGCGACTTTTGCAGCCCGCAGACTCCTAGCCGGAATGCTCCTGCTAGACGACTCGTCACTTTCCGCGTCCGTTCTTTTCATGCTTTGCCACCGCTCGCGTGACGGTTGGTGCCATGCGTGGGTCAAGGATCTTTAGAGTGAGGATGTATTTTTTCGACTTTTATCGAAAGGGGAAATCACTAAACTACCTACCATGCAGGTTGCGTTATTAGGCTGGGATGAATGTTTGTTAACCAAGGCAGCGGCGTGGCTGTGGCAGAGAAATGAGGATTTTCCCAAGAGCTTGGTGGTAGTGCCTACGGCGCAGGCGGGGTGGCGATTGCGGCGCGAAATCTGCGAAATTGCAGCGCAAGAAGGTTGTGTGGTCTTTGGCTTAACAATCGTTACGCCGGCGCATTTTTTAGAAATCGATGATGCAGGCATGGCGGATGATGGGATTGAACTATTGGCATGGTTCGATGTGTTAGAAGGCGTTGACGATTGGTCTCGCTACGCGGCGGCATTTCCTCAAGCACCCGAAGCTGATGGGTTGATGGGATTGGCGAAGACGATGCGAGATTTGCGGCACAGCCTACAGTCATCGGGCTTGTTGATTCGGGATGCGGCACGTCCGCTGATGCATGGTGGCGATACGGATCGCTGGCAGGTTCTCGTTGCGTTAGAAGATTTGGTGGAGAGGAAGTTGCAGCATTGGGGGTATGAAAGCCGCAGTCTGGTGATGAAGGAGCTTTTGTTGGGGAGAAGAGTTTTGCCATCTCTGGCGGAGGCGAACCGGGTATTTTTAGTAGGGATCGCTGAGGCAGTAGAGGTGGCTTGGGCACAGTGGGAAAGACACGGTGATGTGACACATCTGCTTGGCGCGGAGGAGGGAGATCGCGCTTGTTTTGATCGACGGGGTGTGCCGAATGATACATGGCTCGAGCGTGTGAGTCCTTTTCCTGGAAGGGACGGCATGCGTGGAAGTGTGATCGTATCTGCTGGGGGACGGAGCTTGGCGCGGCAGTGTGTTGCACATTTTGCAGAACAAGAAGTTGTGGCGAATGAAGTGTCGCTGATTTCCTGTGATGCAGAGTTGGATGGCGAGATTTTGCGCGCTTTCGGCCATGAGGGATGGGTTTTGCATCGTCCGGGTCAAGTCATTGACGCGCCGCATGCGGGCGAGTGGTTGCGGCACTGGTGCGCATGGCTCAAAACGATGGATCTTGGCGATTTGGCGGGCATTTTACCCATGCCCGAGACGGCATGCCTTACGGACATTTGCTGCAAAAAACTCGCAAGTTCTCTAGCGGAACTACGCGATCAATGGTTAGTGAGAATCCCGGAAGATGTGGAGCGTGTAGGTCATCTCCGCGTGAAGGGCGCTTCGGCCAGTGTGGAGGTGTTACAGAAGGGATTAGAGGATTTGTTAGAGTGGCGGCGGAAATTTCTCGATGATGAATGGGAAGTGCTATTGGATGAAATTTTTTCCCGATGGATTGAAAAAAATTTGCTCGCTGCCGATGTGGCAACGGAACGCATGGCAATGCTGCAAAAGTGGCGACCCATACGAAAGCTGCTAGCCAAGCCAAATCATTTTTGGATGGAGTTGTTGTGCAGCGATTGGCCACAACCAACGGCAGAAGCTCCAACGGATCGGGTGATGGATGTGCAGGGATGGCTGGAAGCGGCTTTTGACAAATCACCGCATCTTGTGTTGCTTGGGCTTAGTGATGGTATCGTCCCTTCTTCGCCCAGCAATGATACATGGTTAGGCGAATCAGCGCGCAAAATCCTCAAGCTCGCCACGGGAGAATCGCGTGCAGCGCGGGATGCCTATTTGTATCATGCCCTTTGTGCGAATCGTGCGGTGCATGGCCGCGTTGATATTTTTCTATCCAAAACGGCGGGTGATGGTAGCGTGAGGCGACCTTCACGTATTTTACTCCAGGGGAAAGGAAGAGAACTCGCCGAAAGGGTGCGACATTTGTTTTCTCATGTGGAAGAAAATGCATTGGATCTTACGTGGCAGCAAGATTGGCAATGGCAAATCAATTGGGATGCCATGCCCGGAAAAGCCATCGAAAAGGGACGCTCACTTTCCGTAACGGCTCTCCGTGACTACTTGGCATGCCCGTTTCGTTTTTACCTAAAGCATGCCCTGCATCTGCAAGAGCGAGAACCAGATCGAGGCGAATGGAATCGACGTGATTTTGGAAATATCATGCACCTCGTTTTAGAGAATTGGGGGAACCATCCCGAGGCGCGTGACTTGCATGAGGAACGCGCATTGCGTGAGTGGCTGATTGCGGAACTTGATCGAATCGTAGCCCGATACTACGGCGAGAATCCTGCGGTGGCGATTAGGATCCAGCAAACGGCGCTAGCCCATCGATTACAATGGTTTGCCCAGCGCCAATGTGAACATTATGCCCAAGGCTGGCGCATCAAAGAAATCGAAGTGCCTTTTTCTTTGGTGATTGGCCAGTGGACCATCCGTGGCAAGGTAGATCGCATCGATCAGAATACGGCATCGGGGCGATGGCATTTATGGGATTACAAAAGCGGCAACCTGCGCAGTGGTATCGTCGGCGAACATGGGAAACTCGTTCGCGCCAGCACAGTGATTCCCGCGCATTTGGCAAATGACCCTCGATTGTTTCAGCCGGATGGAAAGACGATGTGGACAAATTTGCAACTCCCTCTATACGCTGCGAGTGGTCTCACGAGCGAACATCCGGAGATTGGCTATATTTCCATGGGAGAATCCGAAGGGAAAATTTCCTTTGATCCATGGAGCGATTACGACGAGAGCCTAACGAAATCAGCGCAAGATTGTATGGCGATGATTCTCGAAGCGATCGATCAGAAAATCTTTTGGCCGCCTGCCGAGAAACCGAAATACGATGATTTTAAAGGATTAACTGCCGGAGCGACTTTAGCTGAGATGATCGCCAGACCAGTCTGAATTTTTTTAGAGAAAAATCACTCAGCGGCAAGCTGCACTTTAGAAAGCATTGCCTCCACTTGTGCGAGGGTGGCGTCATTTTCGATAAAAACGATTTGAACCACGTAGAGGACCTGTTTGCGCACTACGTAGAGTGACTCAATACAGACTTTTTTCTTCATCCGGTCACAGCGAAATGACAGGCGCTTGGCATCAAGGTTTGATACTTTTGCATCTGCCATCGCCTGTCGAGAATTTTCCACTCCCGGCATGCGCATGATGCGATTAAGAGCCGCACGAGTTTCGCGCTCGACAATCGGTTTATGAGCATCGGTGTAGGTAATCCGGCTCACGGTGAACTCCATAGATGAATCCGCATTTTTCGCGTGGTGGGTGACGGTAGCGGCAACATTGGTTTCAAGAGGAGCTTGCGGATTTTCTTTTGAATCAAATGTTTTTTTCACAAGAATAGGAAAATCGACGGTGACATCGCTGATTGTCACTTGCTCGGCTCTAGCTAATAAAGAAAACAACAATAAGAAAAATAGAGTTCGCATACGGCTGAAATCTATCTTTCCACTCCTAATGAGTCAAGAGTGCAATCAAACCAATCAATAGCGGCTGTGGGACTCGAACCCACACTCCGAGGAACTCGATTTTGAGTCGAGCGCGTCTACCAATTCCGCCAAGCCGCCTTTGGATTGAGTGCGAAGAGAAAAAAGAACACTCACGCACCTTTTGCAATCAAAAACCTTCTGATTTGTAAAATAATCCATCGGATCAACAAGAAAAGAACGGCATTACGTGGATTCCCACTTGCTGAATTTCATTTCGTATCCATACTTTCTGCGTGAAATTCCATGTGGCAACAAGCCTTATACTCCCATTCTGCCTTATCACAGGCTGTCAGATCGGCACCGGGGGAAAAGATGTGCCTGCCGTTGTTTTACCTGCTTCCTTTAGCACAGGAAATACCAAGTGGAAACGCACCAGCGAGCCGAAACTCTACACAGACGCCAAGTGGTGGAGTGTTTTTAACGATGCCACGCTGCATCAAATTGCGAGCCAAACGGCGGGCCAGAACTTGTCTCTAGAAGCTGCTGCGGCTCGACTCGAGGAAGCGCGCTCTTTATCAAAATCAGCCCGCTTAGCTCTCATTCCCTCACTCAATCTCAATCCAAGCGGCGTGCGTAGCGAGGTCGTAATTCCCGTCTCCCCAACCCCACTGCGCAACGAGCAGTATTCACTTCCTCTGGAACTATCGTATGAAGTCGATATGTGGGGCCGCTTGCGTAAACAAGTCGCCGCAGCTGACGCCCGCACCGCAGCCGTTCAAGGATCTTTGTATGCCACACGTCTGTCGTTAACTGCCGATGCCGCACAAAACTACTGGTCGCTCCGTGGCATTGATGCGGACATCGCCCTTGTTGTCGAAAGCATCGCCTTGCGAAAAGAAACACTCTCACTGATTGAGAGTCGCTTCAAAGCAGGCACGGTAACAGCGCTTGACGTATCCCGTGCGCAGTCGGAAGTCGCATCCACAGAAGCAGAGCTAGTTGGCCTTCAACGCGACCGTGCCCTCCTCGTAAATGCTCTAGCGGTTGTCAGTGGTAATGCCGCAGGAAAATTCTCACTCACTCCCCAAACAGACCTGCCTAAGCCACCGCGCATTCCCGCAGGGATGCCCTCAGAGTTGTTGCTGCGTCGCCCGGATCTCTTTCTATCGGAAAGAAATGTCGCTGCTGCCAACGCAGACATTGGCGTCAGCAAGGCGGCCTTCTTCCCGAGCTTTCGCCTCCAAGCCACTGGCGGACCTAACGCATTCAACCTCACGGATCTACTTCGTGCAGAAACCATCATTTACTCACTAGGTTATTCCATCAGCTACCCGATTCTTGGCCAAAAAAATCTGATCGCCCAAAAAGATGCCGCCGTAGCGCGACATAAAGCAGCAAGCGCCGAATACAAACAATCCATCCTCATCGCGCTGCGCGAGACAGAAGATGCCTTGCAAGCGCTTCACCTACTCGAACAACAAGAACAAAAACAAGAGAATGCCGTAGCAGCGGCCAATCAAACTCTCGAACTTTCCAAACAACGATTTTCCGCCGGTTTGATTAGCTTCCTAGACGTCGTAGAAGCAGAACGCCAATCACTCGCCAGCAAGCGCCTTGCTAGCAACCTGCGCACACAACGTCTCGTCATTACATGCAACCTGATCAAAGCACTCGGTGGTTCATGGTAAATGCGCTTGATTTTTTCTCACTATGTTTTCATCGAATCTTAATATCGGAGCCAATCGTGATCGCGAACTACTTCACTCTGCCGAAACCTTTTGCTACAAAGAAACGGAACACGGTCCGCTACTCATTCACGTATATGATGATAAGCTAGACGATTCTCCCGAGAAACCTACCATCCTATTTTTTCACGGTGGCTTCTGCGATGTTCCCGCCATCACCCAATTCGCCACCCAAGCTCTGCACTTCATGAAACTTGGGTTCATTTGCCTACTCGCCGAAACCCGAGTCAGCAGCAAACATCAATCATCGCCTGTCGATTCCGCAGAAGACGCTAAAGAACTCATCATCGGTTTGAAAAAAAATGCCGAGCAGTTCGGCATAGATCGAGAAAAAATCATTCTCGTAGGTGCAGCAGGAGGCGCATTTCTCGCCTTGCAAGCCGCCATGCAAAAGATCAACACAAAAGATCAAGCCCCCCATCCCGTTCCCGCCGCAGTGATCGCCCTAAGCGCCATCGTTAATACTTGCCCAGGTTCAGACTACGCCAGAAAATTTCCAAATTCATCGACCGCGAAACGTCACAGCCCCTCCAAACTCATCCGCAAAAAACTTCCACCGATGTTATTCTTGCATGGGAAAAATGATCGCATCGCCCCGTTAGCCGAAGTCATTTCCTTTCGTCGCTGGATGAGATGGAAGCGGAACCGCTGCGAAGTCGTCGAATACGAAGCCGCAGACCATCGGTTTTTCAACTTCAACATGAATCAAGTTCTCCACGACGTAGCCATCAAAGACATGGAAATCTTCCTACGCCAACTCGGCTTCATCCCGAACAAAGATCACGATATTTAAACGACGAGC